>JBNJDO010000033.1:0-21638 GCA_051744965.1 Thermodesulfobacteriota bacterium
CGGAATGCTGCCCGGGCCATCTCGGATCTGGCCCAGGAGCACCAGGTCTTGTACTTTACCTGTCATCCGCATACCCTGGAGTATCTGCAAAAGGCAGATTCCGGGGCCAGGATCTACCAGCTGCAGGAAGGCAAAATCCAGCCCAGAAATTAGGACTAAAGCTTCAGGCAACATATCCAAACAGGAGGTGCTTATATGTACAGCCGCCTTTTTTCCCCTATAGACGTGGGGGGCCTCAAGCTGGAGAACCGCATAACCATGGCCCCTTTGTATCTGGGCTACGCAGGCAAAGGAGGTACTGTAAGCCCGCTTTTGCTGGAGCACTACCGCCTGATGGGCGCCAGCGGGGCAGCCATGATCACTGTGGAAAACGCCACAGTGGACCATCCCGCTGGTAGCGCCTCTGACCGCACCCTGCGCCTGGACACGGACGATAACCTGGACGGCCTCAGGGACCTGATAGGTGTGCTCCGGGCCCAGAACGCCAAGGCCTGCATCCAGCTTAACCATGCCGGCAGATTCGCTGGAGCGGCACCTGAGCCTGTAGCCCCTTCCGCAGTGGAAACCTTTGGCTTCACTCCCAAGGCCTTGAGTCTGCAGGAGATAGAGGATATCCAGGCCAAGTTTGCCGCGGCAGCCAAAAGGGCCAAGCAGGCAGGCTTTGACCTTGTGGAGCTGCACGGGGGCACCGGGTATCTACTGGCCCAGTTCGTGTCTCCCAGGACCAATAAGAGGACAGATGCCTACGGCGGATCCCTACAGAACCGGATGCGCTTTCCCCTGGAGGTACTGCAGGCTGTGCAGGAGGCAGTGGGTGACCTTCCCGTGGGCTACCGCTTTATGGCTGACGAGTTTCTGCCTGACGGGCTTAAGCTGCAGGAGTCAACAGAATTCGCCCAGGCCCTGGCCCGGGCAGGAATCGCCTACATATCTGTCATGGGAGGCACTTACGAATCTTTTACATTGCCGGAAATCGTGCAGAAGTCCAAGACTCCCGGCTACATGGCTGACCTGGCCCAGGAGGTCAAAAAGCAGGTCCAGGTCCCGGTAATCACTGCTGGCAGGATCTCCACCGGAGAGGTAGCGGAGAACATTCTGGCTAACGACCAGGCCGATCTGATAGGCTTGGCCCGGGTGCTCTGGGCTGACCCGCAGTGGCCCCAGAAGGTGGCCCAGGGCAGGGAGGCAGAGATAATCCACTGCGACCCAGACTGCGAAGATGTCTGCATGCAGCTGGTTATGCAGGGCAAGCCTGCCTATTGCCCCCAATGGCCGCCGGAGAAGACCAAGCACTTCAAGGAGCTGTTCAAGTAGAGCTGCAAGCATAAGCTGCAAAGAGGCGCGTGACCTTTTGCAAAGGTTGACACCCAGAGATTTGTCCACTCTCATGTGACGTAAACTAAGGAATGTATTTACATTCCATTTTTTGTTGTCGCTGTCACAGTCTTAATGTATCGGTACCTAAAACGTTCATAAGCTTGTCCAGGCACAGAGCGCAGGGACGAAAGATCTTTCGCCAGGGATAAGCACAAGCCCAAAAGGAAGCAAGGGTAGGAGCAAGCATGCAGATCCCGCAAAGCATAGTCCAAGGCGGCCTGGAACAGGCCTGGAGCAGACTGCAGACCCTGGATCCTGAAGATGTCTGCCGCCGCTGCCTGGCCCATTACGATTCCAGCAAAGGTGAGTACTCCATTTGCAGCCTGGGCCAGCAGATCCAGGTCCAGCCTGAACAGCGCAGCATCAGCTCCAACTCTAAGACAGGCAAGATCCTGGTCCAGGAATTTTCCCAGCTGTTTTCCTTGTCAGTACTCTGGTATCTGCTGCAGGCCAAGGACGCTGATTGCACCCAGAGACTGGTCAAACCCCAGGATCTGCCTGGCGGGGATATGTTCGCCAGGGGCAGCCATGTCCTGCCCCTGGACAAGCTGGCTTCCAGGTTCGGTTCTGAGCCCGGGGCACTGTCCAGGATTGCTGAGCCCCTGGCAGGGGAGAGCCTGGATCTGGGGGACGTCGCCTTGCGGCTCTGGCCCTTTCCCAGGCTGCCGGCAGCTATTGTGCTCTGGGCCCAGGACGAGGAGTTCCCAGCCCAGGCCACCTTGCTCTTGGATTCCAGCGCAAATCTGCACCTGCCTGTGGACATCCTCTGGTCCACAGCCATGTTCAGCTTGGGGATATTACTCAGGCTGGAGCAAAAGGATATTCAATAGTCAAAACCGGATTGCCCCAGGAGCAGGACATGCCAGAACTCCCGGAAAGCCAAACCATCCGCACCATCCACAACAGGCGCAGCATCAGGCAATTCCAGGACAGGCCCGTGGACCAGGAATTGATCCAGACCTTACTTGATTGCGCCAACCAGGCCCCGTCCGCCCACAACCAGCAGCCCTGGCGTTTCATTGTGATCCAGGGTGCCAAAAAGGCTGAACTGCAGGCCCTAGTGAGCAAAAGGGCCCAGGACTTCCACAAGCCTGTCTCCACCATCCTGCGCATGGCAGCCAGGACCATAGCCAGCGCGCCTGTGGTCATAGCAGTCATGAATACCGGCCAGATCATAGCCAACGGGGCCAGGCTCTTCAGGGTGCAGCCTGAGCAGGGCCTGGATTTCTTCCGGACCATGGAAATCCAGAGCTCTGCAGCAGCTGTGCAGAATCTCCTGCTGGCTGCAGCCTCCCTGGGCCTGGGCAGTGTCTGGCTGGGGATCCTGTATGTGATAAAAGAGGAGCTCCTGCAGTTCTTGCAGGAGCCTGAGGGGGAGTTCATGGCTGTAATCCCCATAGGCTATCCTCACAAATCCAGCCAGGGTCCCAGAAAAAAATCCCTGCAAAATGTGGTCAAGCACCTTTAACTGCCCAGAATGTCCTGCAGGAATTGACCTGCAGCTCCTGCCCAGCAGCCTTGACAGGTCTAAGGGCAGAATATATAGGTTTTTCATATAGATTTCATCAATAGGAATAAAGGCCATAGTATGCATCCTCTGCGACTGGATTCCCTGTACGATGCCCAGTTCGTACAGGAGGTAAAAAAGGAAAGCGGTCAGGACCCTGCCCTTTGCTACCAGTGCGGCAACTGTACAGCAGGCTGTCCCTACACCTTTGTCTACGACCTGCCGGTGCACCTGATCATGCGCCTGCTCCAGGCCGGGCAAAAGGAAAAAATCCTCTCCTCCAGGTCCCTGTGGCTTTGCGCCACCTGCCAGTCCTGCACCACCAGATGCCCGAACAACATTGACGTAGCCCAAGTCATGGATGTCCTGCGGCACATGGCCAGAAGGCAGGGCTATCTCACAGAAAAGAACGTGGTCCGCTTCCAGGACAGCTTCCTTAAATCCATGCAGAAGCACGGCAGGGTCTTTGAGCTGGGGATCATGATGGGCTATATCCTGCGCACAGGCAAATTCTGGACAGACATGGAGCTGGGCCCCAAGATGGCCTTCAAGGGCAAGCTCTCCCCCAAGCCCCATGATATCCAGGGCAAACAGGAAGTGGCCAAGATTTATGACAAATTCATGGGAGGGCCAAAATAATGCCTGCAAGCTATGCCTATTATCCCGGCTGCTCCGGACTGGGCACCTCCCTGGAATATGAAAGATCCACCAGGGCCGTTTGCCAGGCCTTAGGGCTGGATCTGCAGGAGATACCGGACTGGAGTTGCTGCGGCTCCTCGCCTGCGCACACTGTGGACCATGTCTTCTCCTCAGCCCTGGCAGCCAGGAACCTGGCCCTGGCTGAGGCAATGCATCTGCAGAACGTGCTCACTCCCTGCCCCAGTTGCCTGACCAACTTGAAGGTGGCTGCCTGGCGTATGCAGGAAAAATCCTTCCTGCAGGAAGTGAATAAGTATCTGGAACAGCCCTGCAGGAACCAGGTCCAAGTCAAGTCTGTGCTGCAGGCTTTAGTGGAGGATGTGGGCCCCAGCAGGATCCAGGAGCAGGTGCAAAGACCCTTAAAAGGGCTCAAGATTGCGCCCTATTACGGCTGCATCATGAACCGTCCCCCAGGGATCATGGATTTCGACGATCCTGAAAACCCTGTAGCCATGGACCAGATCCTGAAAGCCCTGGGCGCCCAGGTGGTGGACTTCCCCCTCAAGGTGGAGTGCTGCGGGGCTTCCTACGGCATACCCAGGCAGGAAGTTGTCCTGCACCTCTCTGGCAAGCTCCTTGATCTGGCCCGGGCCCAGGGCGCAGACGCCCTGGCTGTACCCTGCCCCTTGTGCCAGATGAACCTGGATATGCGCCAGGGCCAGATAAACACCTTCCTGCAGCAGGCTTTCCAGCTGCCTGTGTTCTACTACACCCAGCTCATGGGGCTGGCCTTTGGCCTGGAGCAAAAGAACCTGGGCCTGGACAAGCTCTGCGTGGATCCCTGGCCGGCCCTGCACACCGCTAAGCAGAGGCAGGAACAGGAGCAGGAGAAAAAGGCCAGGAAGCAAAGGCAAAAAAAGGCTGGGCAGGAGGCTGCCCCTGCAAGGAGCGCTGAATGAGAATCGGTGTCTTTGTCTGCCACTGCGGCAGCAATATAGCGGACAACGTGGACGTGGCCCAGGCCGCCCAGGACTCCCTCTTGTATCCGGATGTCACCTTTGCCACTGATACCATGTATGCCTGTTCAGAAGCCGGCCAAAGCGGCATAGAGCAAGCGGTGCAGGAGCACAGCCTGGACGGAGTGGTGGTGGCTGCCTGCACCCCCAGGATGCACGAGCCCACCTTCCGCAGGGCTGTAGAGCGGGCCGGGCTGAACAGGTACATGTTTGAGATGGTCAACATCCGGGAGCACGCTTCCTGGATCAGCAAGGACAAGGATAAAAACACCCACAAGGCTAAAGAGCTGATCTGGATGGCTGTGGAGAAGCTGCGCCAGAACATGGCCCTGACCCCCAAGTATTTTGAGATCAACAAGCGAGTGCTGATCATAGGCGCTGGCATAGCCGGCATCCAGGCCGCACTGGACTGTGCAGAGGGCGGACTGGAGGTCCTGCTCCTGGAAAAGGAGTCCTCCATCGGGGGCAAGATGGCCAAGCTGGACAAGACCTTCCCTACTGTAGACTGCTCCTCCTGCATCCTGAGCCCCAAGATGGTGGATGTCTCCCTGCACCCCAACATCACCTTGTACGCCTATTCAGAACTGGAGCAGCTCACCGGATATGTGGGCAACTACCAGGCCACCATCCGCAGGAAAGCTACTTATGTGGACTGGGACAAGTGCACCGGCTGCGGTTTGTGCATGGAAAAATGCCCTAGCAAAAAGGCCAAGGATCATTTCAACGAGGATTTGTTCAAGACCACTGCCATCAATATTCCCTTTCCCCAGGCCATCCCCAAGCGGGCCAAGATCGATGCCGACTACTGCTTCAAGCTGCAAAAGGGCAAATGCGGAAACTGCGCTGAGGTCTGCCCCACCCAGGCCATTGACTTTGAGATGCAGGATGAGCTGCTCACCACAGAGGTGGGGGCGGTTATCACTGCCACAGGCTTTGATCTCTTTGACCATTCCAAATACGGGGAGTACGGCGGGGGCAGATATAAGGACGTGATCACCTCCATGCAGTACGAGAGGCTGCTCAATGCTTCCGGACCCACTGCAGGGCACATCCAAAGGCCTTCTGACGGCAAGGAGCCCAGGAAAATCGTGTTTGTGCAGTGCGTGGGCTCCAGGGACAAGTCAGTGGACCGGCCCTACTGCTCAGGATTTTGCTGCATGTACACCGCCAAGCAGGCCATCTTGACCAAGGATCATCTGCCGGAGTCTGAGTCCTTTGTCTTTTACATGGACATCCGGGCCCCGGGCAAGCAGTACGACGAGTTCACCAGGAGGGCCATAGAGGAATACGGTACCAGGTATGTCCGGGGCAGGGTGGCCCAGATCTACCCCTACGGGGAATCCCTTATGGTCAGGGGCGTGGACACCCTGATGGGCTGCCAGGTGGAGGTGGAGGCAGACCTGGTGGTCTTGGCTGTGGGTGCGGAGTGCTCCAGGGAGGCCCCAGCCCTGGCGGAAAAACTGCGGATATCAGCTGACCAGTATGGCTTCTTCATGGAGAGCCACCCCAAGCTGCGGCCGGTGGAGACCAATACTGCAGGCATATTCCTGGCCGGGGCCTGCCAAGGGCCCAAGGACATCCCTTCTTCTGTCGGCCAGGGCAGCGCTGCTGCAGCCAAGATCCTGGCCCTGTTCTCCAAGGACATGCTGGAATCTGATCCCCAGGTGGCCCAGGTCAATCTGCAGCGCTGCATCGGCTGCGGCAAATGCATCCGGGTCTGCCCCTTCGGGGCCATCCAGGAAATCCAGGATCGGGCCAAACAGCCCAAGGCGGAAGTCATTGAGACTGTCTGCCAGGGCTGCGGCTTGTGCGGAGTAACCTGTCCTCAGAGCGCAATACAGCTAAGCCATTTTACTGACAACCAGATCCTTGCGGAGGTCAACGCATTATGTCAGCCCAGGACCGAGGAGAGCTTCGAATAATTGGATTCTTATGCAACTGGTGCTCCTATGCCGGGGCTGACACCGCAGGCGTGGGCAGGTTGGCCCAGCCCACTGACCTGCGCATCATACGCCTGCCCTGCACCGGCCGCATGGATCCCTTGTTCGTGCTCAAAGCCCTGACCAATGGTGCGGACGGAGTCCTGGTCTCAGGCTGCCATCCCAATGACTGCCATTATTCAGAAGGCAACTTCTATGCCAGAAGGCGCCTGGAGGTGCTCAAAAGATTCCTGCCCATCCTGGGTTTTGACTCCAGGCGCTTTGAGTATACCTGGGTCTCTGCCTCAGAAGCCAAAAGATGGCAGAGCGTGGTCAGCGACTTCACTGAGCAGGTGCACAGCCTGGGGGCGGCTCCTGCCTTGGCCCGGGCTGCTTGTTGAATAGATACAAATAGAGCCGAGGAGACAACGTGGATCCAATTCAGGAACTAAGGGCCTCTGCCAGGGAAGCCTTGCCAGAGCTGGATGTGCTCATAGGCTGGGAACAGGGTTTTGACCAGTTGCACGCCACCCCTGCATTTATCAAGGACAGCCAGGACCTGGAAAACCTGATCTGGGGCCCATTGTGCGTGCAGAACCTGGCTGGGTATCTGCCCTGGTTGAAGGACAAGAAAGTGGGCATCTGCGTCAAGGGCTGCGACAGCAGATCTGTGGTGCAGCTCCTGCAGGAAGGCCTGCTCAAGAGGGAGAACCTGACCATATTCGGCCTGAGCTGCTCAGGCGTGCTGGATCTGAAGAAAGTCCAGGCCCAGATACCTGATGCAGGGAACATCCAAGAGGTTGGTTTCCAGGGGGAACAGGTGCAGATCTCCACCCGCAAGGAAACTTACACCCTGCAAAAGCAGGAGCTTTTGCCCTTGAAATGCCAGGCCTGCATGTACCCCAATCCTGTCCTGGCGGATCACAGCTTTGGCCAGCCACAACAGCCTGCAAACCCAGAGCAGGGACAGTATTTCGACCTGGAAGAGTTTGAGGGCCAATCCCTGCAGGAAAGGCTGGATTACTGGAAGTACCACCTTAGGCGCTGCATCCGCTGCTACGCCTGCCGCAACGCCTGCCCCTTGTGCGTCTGCAGGGACCAGTGCATCGCCCAGACCAGGATTCCCCACTGGCTAAGCGAAGAGAACAATATCCAACAGAACCTGATGTACCAGATGATCCATGCCCAGCATCTTGCAGGGCGTTGCACTGGTTGTGGAGAATGCGAACGGGTCTGCCCCATGGATATCCCGGTTTTGACCCTGAAACGCAAGCTGAACCAGGTCGTGCAGGAGCTGTTCGACTATGAGGCAGGCCTGGATCAGCACGCTGTCCCGCCTTTGCTGACCTTCCAGGTGGAGGAGAAAAACATGGAGCCCAGAGGTGAATAATGTCCCAGACAAAATTCCTCCCAGAGGACAAGCTCACTGCCTGGCTGCAGGAATTAAGCAGCGCATATAATGTCCTGGTCCCAGTGCAGGAAAAGGGCAGCCTGCTCTTTAAGCCTTTTGCAGGCCAAGAGGAAATCAACCTCTCCCAGCAGCCCACCTTGCCTCCCAAGGATATTGTGTTCCCCTGCTCTGAGACCCTGTTTGGCTTTCAAAATCAAAAGGATCCCCAGCATCCGGAAAAAGTCCAAGTCCAGCTGCAGGAAAACGAGCCCCAGGGACAAAATATAGTCTTTGGGGCCAGGCCATGCGGAGCCAGGGGCTTCAGGATATTTGACCAGGTCTTTGCCTCGGACAGCCTGAGCGATCCCTATTACCAAAAGCGCAGGCAAAACACCTTCTTTATCACCCTGGCCTGCCAGAGCCCGGAGAATACCTGCTTCTGTCACTGGGTGGGCAGCTCCCCCCAGGATACCCAGGGCTCTGACCTGCTTTTGACCCCTGTGCAGGGCGGTTTCCTGGCCCAGGCTGTCACTTCCCAGGGGGAGAAGCTTCTGAATTCTGAACTTCTTGCCCCAGCAGAAAAGGCACAGATCCAGGCTGCAGAGGAAGCAAGAGAAAATGCCCTGCAGCAGCTGGACAGCCCACCGGACCTGCAGGAAGTGCCCCAGGACCTGCTGCAGGTCTTCCAGGATATGGAGTTTTGGGAACAAGTGGCAGCCAAGTGCATCAGCTGCGGGGCCTGCACCTACCTCTGCCCCACCTGCTATTGCTTCAACATCACTGACGAGACCCATGGCCTGCAGGGCCGCAGGATCCGCAGCTGGGACTACTGCCTGTCCTATTTATTCACCCTGGAGGCCAGCGGGCACAACCCCAGGCCCAGCAAGGCACATCGATTGAAGAACAGGGTGGGCCACAAGTTCAGCTATTATCCCCAGCTGCACCAGCAGGAGTTTGCCTGCTGCGGCTGCGGCAGATGCATCAAGCACTGCCCTGCCTGCGTGGACATTCGCAGCATTATCCTAAAGCTCAAGGAGCGCGCCCATGCCCTGGAGGAATAATCCCTATCTTCCGGAGATGGCCACCATCCAGGAAGTCATCCAGGAAACCCCGAATATCAAGACCCTGCGGGTCACTTTGAATGACCAGCAAAGGATGCAGGAGTTTGCCTTCCAGCCCGGCCAGGTGGCCCAGCTCTCTGTATTTGGCACTGGGGAATCCACCTTTGTTATCAACTCCCCCCCCACCAGAAAGGAGTACCTGCAGTTCAGCATCATGCGCGCCGGCGAGGTCACCACCAGGCTGCACAACCTTAAGCCTGGAGACCAGATAGGAGTCAGGGCCCCTTTGGGCAACAGCTTTCCCCTGGAGAGCATGCGGGGCAAGGACATTGTCATTGTCGGCGGCGGCATAGGCATGGCCCCACTTCGTACCCTGCTTTTGACCATGCTGGACAGCCGGGATGATTTTGGAAACATCTCTGTGATCTACGGGGCCAGGACCCCTGAGGACCTCTGCTACACCTATGAGTTTGAGCAGTGGCAAAGACAGGGGGCTGAACTGACCCTGACCATAGACCAGGAGGCCCCCAACTGGGAGGGCAAGGTGGGCTTTGTGCCCACGGTGCTGGCAGAGGAGGCGCCCAGCTCGCACAATACCGTAGCTGTGACCTGCGGTCCGCCCATCATGATCAGGTTTGTGCTCAAAGGTCTTAAAGAGCTGGAGTTCGATGACGAGCAAATCATAACCACTCTGGAAAAAAGGATGAAATGCGGCATAGGCCTCTGCGGCAGGTGCAACATCGGCACCCATTACGTATGCGTGGACGGTCCGGTGTTCACTAATGCCCAGCTGGCGTCCCTGCCCCAGGAGTTTTAGAAAATTGTGATGGCTTGCAACTCGGTTATCTATTCCTATTTCGGATCAGATAGCAATTGTAATTATTAAAGAACCCTCCCCGGCACTCACTTGCTGTGAGAACATTATCGTATCTCACTCAAGATTGGGTAAACAAGTGAGTGCCGGGGAGGGTCGTCATGGGGGCTTACCTTTTCCTCTATACCTAGCACCTTGACCTAAGCCTTCGGCTCAGGCTATCTTGTTTAAGGTATTTTTAATATCCAGGAGCTTTAATCCAAAGAGAGTGCAAAAATGGCCAACAGAGATTATCTTTCCCCCTTTGCAGTAGTGAACCGGGCTATCTGCGAAGGTGTAGACGAGAGGCAGGTGGTAAACCTAATTACCAAGTATACCACCGAGACCCTGGATCTTGCAGGCTGCTTCATCAAGATACTCTCAGGCGAAGCACAGGAGCATGCCCAGCATTCTCTGGGTCTGGGCCAGAGCACTTTTGAGGTCAAGTTTCCCCAGGGCAGCAGGCTGGAGCTCCTCTCCAGCTATGGCCTGAGCCAGGATTTTTTGTACTCCAAAAGATCCAACTCCACAGATAGCATATTCAACTGCATTCCAGCAGAGAATCTGTATATTGAGGATATCCAGCAACTGGAGAAACTGGGCCCGGACTTCGAGCTCATGGAGTCTGAGGGCATGAGAGCCCTGTTCATGTTCCCGGTGGATGTCTTCCAGCAGAATGTGGCTACAGTGGCCCTTTTTGACGAAAAGCAGGGCGATTTGGACCGGGAGGACATCAAGTTCGCCAAGGCCCTGACCAGCAGGGGCATCGCTTCCTTGATCAACCAGCGCAGCATGGACACCCTGCTGGAGAGGCAGCGCCTTTTCCTGAGCAACTTCCAGGAACTCAGCAATACCATCAACTCCACCCTGAACATCAATAAGGTCCTGGAGCTGGCGGTAGAGAAGATAACCGAGGTCTTAGGAGTCAAGGGCACCCAGATCCGGCTTTTGGATTCCAAGACCCAGAAGCTCAAGCTGGCAGCCTCCCACGGCCTGAGCCAGGATTTCCTGCAGATCGGGCCGGTGCGTTCCAGAAGAGGTGTGGAGGCCAAGTACTCCCTGGACACCAAGCATTCCGGGGATATCGTGGTCATTGACGATGTGGCCAGTGACAACAGGGTGCAGTTTCAGGAGGCCATCCTGGCTGAAGGCGTGAACAAGATGCTGACCATGCCCTTGCACATCCGGGCCAAGAACATCGGAGAGCTGACCATTTTCACTCACGGGGAACGCTCCTTTTCTGAAGAGGAAATCCAGTTTGCAGACGCCATAGCCCAGCAGTGCGCCTTTGCCATTGAGAACGCCAGGATGTACCAGCGGGTCAAGTACGAATACCAGCAGCTCCTGGAGGACTTTGGCTACAACGGCAGCAGCTAGCTCAGCCTAATCGCTCGCTGCGTGAAGCAGGTACGCAGAGGCGTATTGATCTTTTTTTGAATTTGAATATTGGGATTTAAGCTTTGGGCTAATGAAACATTGCACGCTCTTGGCTTGCAACATCAAAGCCAGGGCTTGTGGGCTAAGGCCCTAAGGGGCCACCCCTGGATATAGGCATCCAGCTTTGCGATATATAGCTCCCTTATCCAGAAGTGCCTGCATGTTACTCTGGTAGGCCTCTTCATATCCACCCTGAAAATAGAGCTCCACTGTTTCCGGGAACCAATGGGTCTGCATCAGGTGTTGGAAAAACTTCTGCTCTGGCATCTGCCTGTGCATGAGCAGCGTATAGACCAAAAGCTTCTTGATCTGATCCCTGCCCAAGCTTTTTTTGTCTTGAAGATAGCGCCCCACCTTGGCCTGGGCCTTATTAAGGGCTGCTTGATAAGCAGTAAACGCAGCGCCGTGGCCCGGGTAGACCATTTGCACTTCCAATCCCTGCAGTCTCTGCAAGGATTCCTGCATGGAGAACAAAGCCCTGCTGCCTTCCACCCGCTCGGTGATCGCAGCCACATCGTTCTCCCAGAGGGTATCAGATGAAAGCAGGATCTTTTCCTGGGGATGATACAAAACCAGGCCGTCTGCACTATGGCCTGGAGTGTACAGCACCTGGAAGCTGTAGCAGCCCAGCTCTATTTCCTGCAGATCCTGCAGGCCATGGGTGGCCTGGAAGAATCTGGCCTCCTGGTTGTAGTACCTCCACCAGGTGGCCCAATCATCCCTGGTAGCTATAAAGTGCTGCCCTATGTAGTGCAGGGCTGTCGCACAGCCTGACTCCTGCTGGATGACCTGGTTGCCACCCACATGGTCGCAGTGGCAATGGGTGTTTACAATCAGTCCCACCTGGCTGAAATCTATTCCCAGACAGGCCAATAGCTGCCTGGTCTCCTCTAGATCCCCCAGATAGCCAGTATCAATCAATACTACTGGATCCCCGCGGTATACAAAGTGATTGGCATTCAGGAAGCCGCGCTGGACAAAGAAAAGCTCTGGCAGGATCTCCTGGATATTTTTCCTCGGACTCAATGGAGCCTCCTTAAAAAGTAAGTGTTCAGGGAGTACGCCCTCTATTGGAAGGATTCAAATTCGCCCCTCAAAGCTTTCTGTACTCCTTGCTTTCTGCCATATTTTCTGCTTTTATAGTATGCGCTTAGAAAACATAAACATAATAGGGCCTTCCAGTCAGCCTTAAACATCAGCTTCATGGGCAAAGTAAGCATAGATCAATTAGTGCCTGGCATGCAGCTCGCCCAGGATGTCCTGGCCCCGAACGGCAGGAAGCTGCTTCCCCAGGGCAGGCAAATTGAACGCAGGCATATCCAGACCTTCAAGGCCTGGGGGGTAACAGAGGTTGAAGTAGTTAAGGACAATGTGGCTCAAGCTGCCTTCCGCCCCAAAGTGAGCCAGCATCACTTGGACAGGGCCAGGGATCTGCTCAAGCCCTTTTTTTTGCTCACTAACACCCAAAAAGAACCCCTAAAAACAATATTCAAACTGGCCTGGCAGCAAACCGCACTGCAGCTTGCCCATGGCCAAAAAGCCAAAAATATAAGAGAGATTCCCAGTGTTGCACAATTAAAGGATCTGGCCAGCTATGAACCTGAACAGCTGCAAGACCCCGACACCCTACTAGCAGAAGAAATCCAGCTGCTGACCCTGCCGGACATATATCACCGCATCATGGAAGTGCTCAACTCCCCGCGCAGCTCAGCCGTACATGTGGCAGAGGTGGTAAGCAAGGACAGCAGCCTCTCAGCCAAGCTCTTAAAGCTGGTCAACAGTCCATTTTACGGCTTTAACACCAAGGTGGACACCATTTCCAGGGCCATTGCCCTGCTGGGAGTAAACAAGCTGGTCACCCTGGCTCAAGGCATTGCAGTAGTCAGGGTATTCAGGGATATCCCCTCCCAAATAGTGGACATGCATACCTTTTGGAAGCATTCTGTGGGCTGCGGTGTGCTGGCCAAGCTTTTGGCTGCCCAAAAAGCCGGCCTTGAGGAGGAACGCTTTTTTGTGGCTGGACTGCTGCATGATATTGGTAGAATGATCATGTTCAAAAGCATGCCCCTTATGATGTCCCGCTGTATCTTGCTTTCCCTGCAAAACAGGGTCATCTTGCAACAGGCAGAAAAGCAGCTGCTAAAGTTCGACCATGCTGCTTTGGGGCAAAAGCTTTGTGCCAAATGGCTTTTGCCCCAAAATCTGAGCGACATGATCTCCTGCCACCACGCTCCAATGCAAACATCAACCCTTACTATAGAGGCAGGGATTGTGCACACAGCTGATATTCTCTGCCATGCCCTGGGCCTGGGCTTAAGCGGGAATGTCTTTGTGCCGGATATTGACCTCAAGACCTGGAATAAGCTGCAGATATCCCATAGCGCCTTGCAGCCGGTGATCTCCCAATCCGAAAGACAGATCAAAGAAATCGTCAATATCTTCTTGGATAAGGAATAAATATGTGCCCCCAAGAACAGCTGCAAGAGCTACAAGAGGAGATTGAGTATTTAAGGGCAGAGAGACAAAAAGCATTGAATGCTCTGGATTTAGCGTCCAATCTGGGCAACTTTGACACTCGTTTGAGCAGGCTTGAGGACACCAGGGCGATATTGGAAGAGACTGTGGACAAGCTGCAGCAACTATTGGAATTCCAAAGCATATCCTTTTATTTGGTCCAAGAGGATGATGCCTCCTTTTTTCAGGCCTATTGCACCCCTTATGAATATTCACAGCTCCTGGAGCAGGAGTTCCAGGAGCTGGTCCAGGACCACACATTTGCTTACGCCTTAGCCAAGAACAGGCCTGTAACAGTCCAGTCCCAAAACAGCTCCAGCCATTTGTTATTGCATACCCTAGCCACTCCCAGACGTACCAGGGGCATGCTTCTTGCCCGGCTTAAAGGAGGCAAGCAAGATGTCTCGGAGTATTCCTTGTATTTGCTGACCCTGGTGATGCTTTCCTGCGCCAACTTTTTGGAGAGCTATGAGCTGTATAAGCATTTTCATAACTTAAACAAACAGCTTGAAGACACTGTCAACGCCTTGCGGAAAAGCAATACTTACCTGGAGGAAAAGAACCAGCAACTAAAGCTCGAAGAACAGAAACTAAAGCAAAGTGAGGAGCGTTACAGGGCCATTTTCGAGAACACTGGCACACCCACCTTCATAGTGGCCGAGGATACAACGATTGAGATGGCCAATCGCGAAGTGGAAAACTTCCTGGGCTACTCCAGGCAGGAGCTGGAAGGCCAAAGGAGCTGGGCTGAATTTATCTGTGCGGAAGATATGGCAAAAATGCGCCAGTATTACCAGCAAAGGAGAACTGATCCTGAAAACGCACCCAAAAAGTATATAGCCCGGGGAATGGACAGGTTCGGGGAAGAAAAGCACTGCATATTCAATGTGGACCTTATCCCTGGAACCAAGAAAAGCGTAGTCTCGGTGCTAGATATCACTGAAAAGAACAAGCTGGAAAAGCAGCTCAGACAAGCCCAGAAGCTGGAGGCAGTAGGCACTATGGCTGGAGGTATAGCCCATGAGTTCAACAACCTCCTGCAGGGCATGAGCGCAAATATCCAGGCCTTGAGCTATAAATACCAGCAGGCTGATCCACAGCAAAAACACCTAAAGGAGCTAGACAGGCTGATCTCCAGGGCCACTGCAATAGTCAACAGGCTGCTCACCTTCAGCAGACATGCAGACTTTAATTTCCAAACCCTGGATCTAAACCAGGTAATTCAGGACAATATCCAGTTCTTAAATAACATCATAGCCAAAAACATCTCTTTGGAGATGGATTTGGATTCCCACACCCCAAATATACTTGCAGATCCCGCCCAGATGGAGCAGATCCTGATCAATCTAGTCAAGAATGCTGCAGATGCCATGGATCCTTCTGAGGGCGGAACAATTCAAGTAGAAACCAGCATTGCCCCTTTGGAAAAGCTCCCTGCCAGCCTGCATAGTCAAAGCCAAAAGCCCGGAGAATATTTGCTCTGGAGCATTCAGGATAATGGCCAGGGCATGGATGCCAGGACCCAGGAAAAGATTTTCGAACCCTTTTTTACCACCAAGGGGCCTGGCAAAGGCACAGGCTTGGGACTGGCCTTGATTTACGGCATTGTGGATGCCCATGAGGGCCAAATCAGGTGCGAAAGTGAATTAAACAAAGGCACCAGGTTCGAGATATTCCTGCCTATCACTGCTGAATCCAAGTCTGAAGCATCCAAGCAGGAGCCAACCTCAGCCCTGGCATCCCCTTCTCAGCTGGGCGGCGTGGAGACCATCCTTTTAATCGATGATGAGCAAGGGATCCTGGAAGTGACCCAGGAGCTCCTGGAAAATAGCGGGTATTCCGTAAAAACCGCCTTGAACGGTGAGGAGGGCCTGGAGATATTCTACCAGAACCAGGAGGATATAGATCTAGTGCTTCTGGACCTGGGCCTGCCTAAGATCAGCGGAGAAAAGTGCCTGCAGCGCATTCTTGAGCTGGATCCCCAAGCCAAGGTAATTGTGGCCAGCGGCTACAAGATCCACCCCCTGGCTAAATCACCCCAGGCTTATGGCGCCTTGGATGCTTTAGGCAAGCCTTACAGCTTTCAGGAGCTGCTTAGCAAAATCAGGCAACATCAGGATTAACGCCAAGCAGATCTCAGCTGCTTATCATAAATCCTGCAAGGCCTGCTGTAGTTGCGTGCGGCAGGCAGCTGCAAAGTCCTCTGGAAAATGCCCGCTGATAAAGCGGTGCTGGGCCTCGCTGAAAGATCCCCCGGACCAGGGCAGCTTGGGCAGGAAGCAGTACAGCAGGCGCTGGGCAGGCTTTGGCTCTGTAAAGCGCTTGCTGAACTCAATGCTGGTCACCATCCTGGCACCCAGCCCTTCCAGGATGCGCAAGGCGATCAGCATAGCCTTATCCAGACTGGCCCTGCAGGCAGAGTCCGCCTCCAGGATGTTTCCCACAGGCCTCAAGGGCAGCAGCTGCAGCTCCCACTGGGAGACCTGGGCCTTGGGCACAAAGAGCAAAACCTCCTGGTCTTCGTAGACAATCAGGCTCTGCTCGCCTGTTCCGCCGTCCGTACGCCTGTTGGAGCGGATGCAGCTTATCAGATCCTGGAAGAAATCCTGGCCTGTCTGCTGCTGGTACTCCTGGACCGTTTCCGCGACCATATCCCCGCTGGCAAAGCTCCGGCCTTGCTCTTCCAGGACCTGGCCATTCTCCATAACTTCCCCCCCTGCCGGGATCAGGGCGAACTGCTGGTGCACCTGCTGGTGGCTACCGTGCAGCTTGTATCTAGTGGGGGAAAAGTCAAAGCCGAAGTTCCAGCCCCACAATGCACAGTCCAAGTCAACTTCCTGGGAGCTGATGCTCTGCAGAAGATCTTGCCGCAGCTCCTCCAGCTCCTGGCTGGACATGGCCCTGGCAGGAAGCTCCAAACCCAGTTCAGCAGCCAGCCTGACGAAGCTCCGTTGATAGTATAGGTGTCTTAGACCCTGCATGTCTGCCCAGGTGAGCTCCTTGATCCTGTATCTGACACAGTCCTGGGCCATGTTGGCTGCATAGTGTCCCCAGGGAATATAGCTGTTGCGGCGCAGATATTCGAAAACATGGCTGCCCTGCTCCTGATCCAGGCAATCCCCTACCACCTCGCTGGGGCCCTGGGCCCCTGGCCGCAGCAGCATGGCCTCCTTGTATGCATCAGGCAGATACGGGTTGTTGCCCACTGCCTCAAACAGGTCCTTGTCCTGGATGACAGCTTTGGACCTGCCCTGGGAATCCTGGGCATAGGCCAGCTCCCCAGGGTTGTCCCCTTCAGGCAACTGGCTGAACTCGCAGGCCACCCTGGCCAGCAGGGTCAGCTCCTGGGGGTCGGTGGAGGTGGTAGCCAGGGCCAAAAGCACAGGCATGGGTAAGGCTTTGTAAAGCTCCAGCTCTGAATCCGCGCTGGGACTTTGCTGATCTATCCAGGGCTGCAGGGACTTGCGAAGGGAAACCTCAGAGGGCGGCCTTATCCTGATGCTGCCTGGATCCTGGGCCTTGGCGTCTGCCCAGGAGGAATCTATAAAGGTGCTGCCCCTGAAAGGCAGGGCATTGGGAATCTCATAGACTGTGGAGGCCTGGTTTACTGGGATCTCCCCTTGCGGGAAGTTGGCCTGATTATCCACAGGGCTCTTGTCAGGCAGCCTGCCCAGAACCAGCAGCTCATCCTTTTGTCTTAGGTTGTGCACTTTAAAGCTGGGCAGGTGTACTTGATATCTAAACTTGCCCCAGGGGGTAACACAGGTGCGAAGCTGCATGTCCATGGCCTCCTTGTTGATCCTGCTTTAGCCTAGACATGCCAGCCGCAAAGGTCAATGCCGCTCACGTGCAGGCTCAAAGGCTTATTGTCTGCCCTGCTCCCCCAGGAATATATTTTTCCGGATAGCTGCTTTCTATCTCTGCCTTATGCTGGGTACAATGTGTGGGACAAATCCACTGGATATCAGTCAGCAGCTCGAATGCGGCAAACCCGTGCAGGCCGCCCACAATACCCTGCACCCTGCCGAACTGGTCTGCAGCCTGAAGTATGCTCTCCAGCCCGGGATGGGAGCACCCTGTTATTAGAACATTTTTACTGCCGGCCTGCACTATCAGGGATTGCTCAATGCCTGCCAGCTCTCCAGTGGAATAGGCATGCTCTGCAATTTCCCCGGCTTTGACTACCACCGACAAGTTTGGCTGCCTAACAGCCCTGAATGAGCTGGGAACATAGACCAGGGCCTGAGAGTTGGCCTGCAGAAAGTCCTGCAGTCCTCCTGCATGGTCAAAATGGGCGTGGGAGATGAACACTATGTCTATGCTCTGCGGATCTATGCCCAGCTCATTCATGTTAAACAGCAAAATCCTGCCATTGGCCCCGGTATCAAACAGTATCCTGGGCAGGCCTGGATCCTCGATCACACAGGCAAAGCCCCAGTCCGGCCGCAGGGAGCTCAGATAGGCAGTATTGTCGTATACAATGCTGATCTTCATGCACATTGCTTAATAAGATTCACACCGCATATCCAGGATAGATAGAAAGGGCCACCCGCTGTTGGCTTTCAGCGGGTGGCCCGGGCTTTCTGGTAGCGACCCTATTCCTGGCTCTGCTCCTGGGTTTCCAGCTCCTGAATGCGCTCTTCCAGATTGGCTAAGGCATTGCGCAGATTTTGGGCCTCGTTCTGCAGCATCTGCTTCTCCTGCTCCGGCCCCATCTGCTGGTAGGGATCAGCTTCAGGGCCTTGCCAGGGTGCATAGAACTGGGCAGCAAGCCACTTAGGCCCAAAGCAAAAGCCGCGGCCCAGACCAAGACCACGACCCCTGCCGCGGCCTCTGCCCCTGCCAAAGCCTAATCCTCTGCCAGGCATAGGATTGGCAAAGCCAGGAGCCCCAAAGCCGGAACAATAGCCTGCGGCCCTGCCTGTTCTGGGCCCCATGCCCATTGGTCCTGTCCTATCTCCAGCTGGCATAATTGCACCTCCTATATCTTGTTTTTTTGCGGTTAATTACTGTTTAAGACTGAGCTCTGCCGCCTCCGCCCCGGCCTCTCTGCCCGCCTGGGCCGCCTTGCCCACTCTGAGCGCCCTGACCGCCCTGGCCGCGTTGACCGCGTTGCACGGTCTGCCCGGTTTGGCCTGGCTGACCACGCTGGCCAGGACCTTGGCCGGCTCTGCCCTGAGGGTTGCGGAACCTGGAAAACCAGCCTTGGCCAGCTCGCCTGCCAGTACCAGCAGCTGATCTTTTGCCTCTGCCACAAGGGCCCATGCCCCTGCCTGTGCCTGGTCCCTGGCCCTTGGGGCCTGTGCCATCTCCTCTAGGCATAATCTATGACCTCCTTATGCAATATCAATTCTTCTAATATAGCACTAACAAAAAATTAAAATTGTCAAACTCATATTTTCCTGCCCCTAACCAGCTATACCAGCAGAAGCCTGTCAATCCTCCCCCACATTGTTTATCCATGCGTCTGGAACAATTATAAATTTTCAGAAAATACTGAAAGTCTACCTTCTTGCTAGATCTCTCTCCCGGTCTGGATCTATAAGCAACAACATAAGCTCTACCTAATTTTTTAGCATAAAGTGTGCCACATTCTGCAGCACCTTATACATGCCCATATGCGGAGCAAAGACAGGTGGAGATCAACCTTTCCGGGCGCAGTTTTAGTCCGTATCACCTGCCAAGAGGAAGCATTTTGCTCCCTTTGCTTTGTCCCAAGTTACTCCAGTCCTGTTCACAGGCCCTTGCCAGGGCGCAGAGTTAAGCAAGCTTTGTCATGTGTTGTGTTGCAGAGTGGTTGCAGCTTTGTGTTGCTGCCAACAGAAAAACAATTCATATATAAAATCAACATAATAACTCAAGACGACTTTTTAAAATGCTCCATGATGCAGGCAAAGATGCAACGTAACTGCCCAGACAAGCAGCCTCTTTTCTTCTGGCTTACAGATAACATATTGCAATTTAATAGTTATTTTAAATAAACGCTTTTGGCACAGCTTATGCTTTTATTTCTAAAGTAGCTATTCTGAATAATGCTTCTGCTCAGGCTAAGCACACTTGTCAATAATTTTAATGCGTTATTTAATAATCCACCCAAGAGCAAGGACTTTTCTGCAAGGAGGTCTCTAGGCTATGCAAAGAAAATTTGTTTTTATCCTGTTTGTTTTGGGCCTGCTCTTCTTGTTGACTTGGCCGGTATATTCCCAGCAGGAAAAAGAGGAGCTATGTTTTGAGACCAGCCTGCACCATACCACCCGGGGCATGGCCACTTGGTATGAAGCAGAAGATGGTTTTTTTGCCATAACTGACGTCCCTTATGAGCAACTGGGCTGCATGGAGAGCTGTCATGTAGCTTCCTGCAATGATTGCCACCTGGAAGAAATTGATGACAAATACGCCTACACTGTGTCCAAGGCGAAAAAGGCAGAAACCTGCCTGAAATGCCATGCCAGGGAGAAGGCCACCATCGCCATGGACAAGGCCAATGACTCCCTGGGGGTGCATATGCGGGCCGGAATGCAATGCGCGGACTGCCATTCAGCTAGGGAGGTGCATGGGGACGGCACCATCTATGAGAGCATGCGGGCCCCTGGAGCAATGGATACTGAATGCGAGAACTGCCACACTATGGATGCGGAAGACTACCCTGCAGTACCGCAAACTCAGTCCCATTTTATTCATGGAGACAGGCTGGACTGTACAGCCTGCCACGTGCAGAACTCCATGACCTGCTACAACTGCCACTTTGGGGTCTTAAAGGAGACAGACAGCAAGCCCCAGAGCATGGTGGGCAAAGCCAAGGACTTCCTGCTCTTGGTTAAATGTCAGGACAAAGTTTGCAGCGGGACCATTCAATCCCTGGTGGGAACCAACGATGAGCCCTTTGTGGCTTATGTCCCCTATTTTACTCACTCCGTGAGCAAGCAGGGCCTCAAGTGCGAGGAGTGCCACAACTCAAAGGCCCTGCAGGCGATTATGCAGGGCGACAGCTTCAGCCCGGTAGAGTATAAAGATGGCCAGCTGTCCTTTTATAAAGGCGTAATCCCTGCAGTTCCGGACAGGCTAGACTGGATATTTCTGCACAAGCAGGATGGCTCCTGGGCTCAGTTTGAACCTGAGCAAAATCCCCTGCAACAGATGGCTGTCTACGCTGAGCCACTTGGCGAATCCGAGCTGGAGGGCATGGCTTTGGAGCAGACCTATACGCCGCAATAAACAAAAATGCAGCGAATGTATAGCCTATATATAGATTTCCCTGGATGGGCAGGCATTATGTCTGCCCACGCTGAAAAGATTATTTTTGCAGTTGCATTCAGTAAAATCCAGATCCGGACTCTATGTCCGCCACACTTGCGTTCAAACAGGATTACCTGCCCACCTCCTTAAGACGCAGCCTTTCTTGCACCAACCTTGACCTTATATATGCAACATAATACTTTTATCAAAAAAAGTAACATTAAACATTTGTGCTCTGCCAACATTAATGTTCAAATTCTACTTGTCTTCGCAGTATTAACAAGGAGGTAGCTAATATGAAAATCGCCATTTGCGGAAAAGGCGGCAGCGGCAAGAGCGTGGTCACCGCTCTTTTGGCCAGGGCTTTGCTGCAGAAGGGATACCAGGTCCTGGTTCTGGACTCAGACGAGTCTAACTCCAGCCTGTACTTCATGCTGGGACTGAAATCACCACCCAAAGCCCTGATGGAGCTGGTGGGCGGCAAAAAGAGCGTACAAACCGCCCTTAGGGCTGCCATGAGCTCTGAAAGCGAGCAGGATGCTCCAAACATACTCCAGCAGGACTCCTTAGGCACGGACCAGATCCCTGAAGACTATATAGAGCGGGAAGACGGACTCAGCTTTGCTGTGATCGGCAAGATCCAGCAGTCCCTGGAGGGCTGCGCCTGCCCCATGGGAGTTTTGACCCGG
>JBNJDO010000034.1:0-20361 GCA_051744965.1 Thermodesulfobacteriota bacterium
TGGTCCCCTTGCTCAAGCTCACTTTCAGCTCCAGTATGGGTCAACTTCAGCTTGCCCCCCGGAATCACTAATTCGGCATATTCCCCTTTGGCTGTGGGATTTTCCGCAGTATTGCCCTCCGACCAGGTCCGGCCCTGGTCCGTGCTGTAAGAGTATTGGATCTCCTCGTCGCTATCCAGATTCACATCAGGATCGTTATCCACTCGCACCAGGACCTTGTCCTGGAAATCCCCCGCAGCCACAGTCTGCAGCTCTTCTGTATTCATCTGCTGCACCTGGGTCCCGCCCAGACGGAACTCCAGATTCTCTAGATCTCCTGTCCCATCTTCTGAGGCATCCTTGAGCTGCACCTCGCCACCGGGCAAATGCAAACTCACTGGATCGGTGTCTGGATCCAGTGAGTTTGGATTGTCTGCATACAGCGTCTCACTCCAGGTAGCGCCCTGATCCAGGCTGTATTGGTATTCTATTTCGTTACCATCGCCAATCTCTGGATCATTAGTCACCTTAACCTGGACTTCTGATTCAAAACTCCCCTGCTTTGGCTCCACCAATATATCAGTTTTGTTTAGCACCTCTGCCCCGGGCTTGTTCTGGGTGTCCCCCTGGTATATTGCAGTAGGATTCAGATCCAGCTTGGTTCCTTCCTGACTCTGCTCAGTATCAGGAAAATCCACCTCAAAGCCTTTATGCATCTTCAGGGTCACATCCCCTAGTTCAAGCTCCGTTTCATCTTTTTCCAGGGTCTGCGCACTAAAGCTCTGTCCCCCGTCAGTGGAATACTTGTAACTAATTTCATCTTTTCCGATTACTGCAGATTCAGCTTCATCATCATCTGCATCTGCCAGAAACTCCACCCGGATGGGATCCCTGCTTTTGCCCTCTACATCCTTAACATATGGCACAACCTGGTCCATCTCCTGGCCCTGGCTGGTTTCCTCTGTCTTGTTGCTGCTCACTGCCAGCCCCCGGGTATAGGCCTGCTCCTGCACCTTATGCCCGGCAAATATGCTTTGGCCCTCGTATTTGGTATTGGCCTGAGATAAGACCTGGTCAAATATCTGCTGCAGCTCCTGGGCAATAGCCTCGCGGTCCTCCCTGTTCAGGGAAGAGTTTGCAGCCTGCACCGCCAGCTCCTTGCTCCTGGCCAGCATGTCCTGGGTCTGCTGCAGGGTGTCGTCTGCCAGACCGAGTCTGCTCTTGCCCTGGGAAATGTTGTCCTGGAACTGCTGTATAGCGCTTATGGAGTCCCTGTAGTTCAGGATCCGGGCAGTGCCTACTGGATTGTCCGAAGGCCGGTTGACCTTCTTCTGGGAGGCGGCCTGCTCCGAGAGCTCCTGCAGCCTGGAGGTGGACTGGTTCAGCTGGCTTATATAGCTATCAAAAAGCATGTTGTGAGCCACGCGCATGCCTGGCTGCCTCCTTTGCTCAAAAGCAAGTCTCCAAACTTAAAGTCAAAATCAAAGCGGCTTATTATTGTTTCATCTGCATCAGGGTCTGCATCATCTGCTCAGAAGTGGTGATCAGCTTGGCTGCGGCTGTGTAGGCCTGCTGGTGCTTGATCAGGTTGGCCATCTCCTCGTCCAGATTGACTCCGGACTTGGCATCCTGCCTGGATTTCAGATCCTCAGCCAGGGTCTGGAAGTATCCCTGGTTGTACTCCGCCTGGGAGGTGTCCGAGCCTACGTCAGCGCTCAAGGAGTTGAAGTACTCCTGCAGGGTCTGGGAGGTTTCCCCTTCCTGCAAGGTCTCAAAGCTCACCTTCTGGGACTGCAGCTCCGCTATGTCCAGGGCGGTATGATTGTCTCCAGGATTCACCTCCCCTGCCCCGTTGACCCGGGCCGCATTGATGAAGTCCTGTTTGTTGGCCACCCTGCCGTTCAAAGCCAAATCCCTGGCGTTTGCCCCCTGAAAGAAGGTATTGATGCCCAGGCCGGCCAGAAGCCCGCTGGAATCTGAGCCAAAGGCCAGCTCATGGCCATCATCCGCTGAGATCTGCAGCTGACCGTTATGGATAGATGCTGAAATATTACTTAGATCATCCATATCACTTTGCACATCATCCAAGGAGTCTTCTCCTGGATCAAAATTCAGCACTTGGGGGTCTTCTGCCAGGTCTCCTGTATCCCGGTTATAGACATAAAGCTCCATGCTGCCGGAGCTCAACTTATCCCTCATGTCCAGCCCGGCCCCTGCTTCCCCCAGGGGCTGATCAGTGGACTGCACCTTTTCCGTACCCAAAACCTCTGTGAATTTCTGCAGCCCAGCTCCCTGGCTGTGCAGCCGGTTCACTTCCCAGGCCAGGACCCGGCTGAACTCGTCCAGCTTCTCCTGGTAGCGGCCGATATAGTCGTCCCTGAAGCCGAACTGCCCGGCAAGGCTCCCTCCTGAAATCCGCCTGGGATCGTCCTCCCCGCTATCCTGCTTCCTGGGGGTGATGTTCTCCTTGGAGGAGGTGGTCTCATACCAGTACAGGCCGCTCTTGGGCATCACCTGGAACTGATCATTTTTTTTCAGATCATCTGTCCCCCCATCAAACCAGACCTGCAGATCCCGGGCCTGGGGCAGTGACTGGGGATTATCCTCATCCCCGGCCGCGATAGTCTGCAAATCCCCTTCCTCGTCCTTGAGCCAGGTTTTGCCCCCGTCCAGGGAGACCTTTAGTTTTGCCGGATCGTCTCCACCCACTTCACCTGGCTCGTGCACCTCCAGCAGGTACTCCTGATTGGAGCTGCCGCTGAACTTGATTTCCCCGTCAAAGACAGATTCAGGGCTCAAGCTGGCACTGGCCTGGGCAGACTCAAAGGCCAGGCTATAATGCTCTCCACCATCCACCAGGGTCTGCCCGGCCCTGGTGTTGACCATCATATCCCATTGTCCTTTTTCATGGACCTCGATATCCATGATCTTGGACAGATCCCGCAGCAGGCTGTTCCTTTTGTCCAAAAGCTGGTTGGGATTGTTCTTGCCTGGAATGCCCTTTTCCTTGATCTGGCGGTTAATCTCCGCGATTTCCTGCAACAGGTCATTGGCTTCTTTTACATCCTGCTGGATGAAATCGTCCATCTGGCCCTGCAGCCGGTCCATGTCTGTTTCAGTAATCTGAATGGTGTTCAGCAGGGTTTGGGCCTTGCCCAGCAGAGCGCTCCTGACCCCGCCGTCATCCGGCCTGTCAGCCAGCTCCTGCCAGTTCTCCCAGAACTCTGCCAGGGCCTGGTTCAATCCTGAGCCCTCTGCATTGTTAAACAGGGTCTCCACGCTCTTCAGGTTCTCCTCCAGGGCGGACCAGCGCTCCTGGTCGGTAAGCTTGGACAGGTACTGCTTCTCCACAAAATCGTCAAAATGCCGGATGACCTCCTTGGCCCTGACCCCGGTGCCTATCTGGCCCGGGACCTTGTCTATGGACGGCCCCTCCTCCAGACGCACGCTGCGCCTGCTGTAGCCTGGAGTATCCACGTTGGACACATTGTTGCCCGTGGTTTCCAGGGCAGTCTGGGAGCTGGACAGGGCCCAGCGGCCTATATCCAGGATAGAGCCTATCCCGGTCATCAGAGCCTCCCTTTGAGCACAGAGGGCTCCCGCGCAGCAGGCTTGCTCCAGGACCCACTGGAGCTGTAGACTTCAGGGGTGTCCCGCCTGACCTCCTGCTGCAGGAAGTCCATAAGCTCCCGGCTTTGCTCCAAAAGGGCCAGACTCAGGTCAGCATTGATCCTGGCCTGCTCCCTGCAGCGCTCCTCCCAGCTCCGGATCTGGCGGCTGCTCTCCTGCACAAATCCGGCCTGCTTCCCGGACAAGGAGCCAGCCAGCTGGCGCAGATCATTCCTGGGGGGCTGCATGCTCTGCAGCAGAAGCTGCAGAGACTCCTTCTCCGCGGCCAGCTGCCTAACAAGCTCCTGAACGCTGAACTCCAGGGCTGCCAGATTCTCCTGATCTTTGCCTTTAAGCAGCGCATATTCTTCCTGCAGCAGCTCGGCAAGCAGCTTCAGCCCTTTGTGCTGCCGGATCAGATTCTCTGCTATTCGTCGCATTTGATCTTGCCTCCCTGGGTGGCGCCTGTCTCGTCAAGCAAGCAGGCTTTGCCCCTAATAACTGTTTCGGCAACAGGCCCAAAAAGTTAAGCCCAATGACCTTGATTTGCGGCTGGATCTAGGCCTTTCTGCCCACCTGCAGCCCAGCCAGGATCCTGTGCTCTATCTGCTGCGGATCCCAGGCCATATCCCCTTGTTTGAGCTCAAAATGCAGATGCGGCCCTGTACTGCGGCCACTGTCCCCCACCTTGGCTATCTCCTGCCCGGCCTGCACCTGGTCCCCGGGGCTGACCAGATTTTCACTATTATGTGCATACACGCTTTGCCAGCCTTGATCGTGCTTGATCACCACCTGCTTGCCGTAGCCCTTATTCTCCCCGGAAAAGACTACTTCCCCTCCCCAGCAAGCCTTCACCGGGCTGCCCTCTGGCGCGGCATAGTCCACCCCGCTGTGCCAGGCCTTTTTCCCACTAAAAGGATCCTGCCTCCAACCAAACTCAGAGCTGATCTGTCCCGGCACCGGGCTGACCAATTCAGGCATGCTGGCTGTTCCAGCGGCATTTGCAGGCCCTGATCCTTCTGCTGGCTGCAACTCCTCCAGACTCTTCTCTTCCTCCTGCTTGTACACTGCTGTCTTGCGGCGCACAATCTCCTGGGCCAAGGCCTCTACGCGCTGCATCGGCTCCTGTCCTGCATCCTTCCAGGCCGCCTGCTCCTGCTGTTCCTGCTGTTCCTGGCCCTGTTGGCCTGACTGCAAATCTTCGGGCAACAAAGGGGCCTTTTGCTCAGGCCAGGATGGGGCGCTGGAACTCAAGGCCGCGCTCTGCGCCCCTTTATCCAGCCCCTGATCCAAGCTGTTCATAATCATGCGGCTCAAGCCAATTCCTCCTGCCTCTGCCATCTTCTTGGAGAACTCCTGATCAAACATGGACATATACTTTTCCTGTTCTCCAGAGCGCAGCATCCCATCCTCAGGCAGGGTCTTGCGCATCTGCTGCCAGAGCTTCTGGATAAACAAGGCCTCAAAATCCTTGCTGGCCTGCTTCAGCTCCTGCCTGTTCCCTCCTGATTCCTGCAGGTCCTGCAATCTTTGCTGCGCATTTTGCATCTCCGCCTGCCCAGAGGCCTGTCTGCCCTTTTGCAGTCCGGACTCCATGCCATAATTTGAATTAAGCATCTTAGTTCACCTCCAGTTCCGCGTGCAGAGCACCTGAAGATTTCAGGGTGCGCAGGATGGAGATCAGATCCCTGGGCGAAGCCCCGATGGAGTTCAGCCCGTCCACCAGCTCCTGCAGCCTGGCTCCGGAGAGCATGGTCAGCTTCTGCTCCTCTTCCTCCACTTCAATATCTGTCCTGGGCACCACCACTGTCTCACCCGGACTAAAAGGCGCGGGTTGGGAGACCTCCGGCCTCTCCTCTATAGTAACCTGCAGATTGCCCTGGGCCACAGCCACTGGAGACAAGCGGACATTGCCGCCCATGACCACGGTCCCTGTTTTTTCGTCCACCACCACCCTGGCTCTGGAATCCGGGCTCACGGTCAGGTTCTCCAAGGAGGCCATCAAAGGTACCAGATTGCCCTGGAAACTGTCCGGGATCTGCAGGCTTATAGTGGAAATGTCCTCAGCCCTGGAGAAATCTCCGCCCAGGGCCTCGTTTATCCTCTCCACCACCCTCTGGGTTGTGGAAAAGTCCTGCATCTCCAGGTTAATGCTCATCTCCTGCTGGGTATTGAATTCAAAGGGCACCTTTCTTTCCACCACAGCACCTTCTGGTATTCTGGCCACAGTGGTGGTGTTCTGGGTCACCTCACCTGCCTGGCCCTCGGCCTGGAAGCCGCCCAGGGTCAGGGAACCCTGGGCCAGGGCGTACACCTTACCGTCAATGCCCTTCAGGGGAGTCATGAGCAGCACCCCCCCCTGCAGGCTTTCAGCGTCACCGATGGAGGACACAGCCACATCCAGGTTGGATCCCGGCTTGGCAGAGGCTGGCATGCGGGCCGTGACCATGACCGCGGCCACATTCTGGGGCCGCAGCTCGTCCTTGTTCACCCTGACCCCCATGTTCTCCAGCATGTTCACGATGGACTGCACAGTGAACTGCGAGCCCCGCTGGTCTCCGGTGCCATTGAGTCCCACCACCAGGCCGTAGCCCACCAGCTGGTTATTGCGCACTCCGCTGAAGGAGGCTATATCCTTGAGCCGAACTGACTCCGCATAGCCTTGCCCGGTGCTGAGTAAGAACAGCGCCAGGCAAAGGGCTGCCGCTGTCAGCCAGTGTCTGTAGCCTGTTTTGCTGGGAAGCATGCCTGCTCCTTTATCTCTGGTTTTGCATGGGAATACTGATATTGCGCGTTTGACCCACCACTAGCCCTAGAACGGCCAGGCATTGTCCAGGAACCTGGTCATCCAGCCCGGCTTCTGCTTATCCGCCAGCACCCCGCGGCCATAGAACTCGATCTTGGCGTCTGCCAACTGATCAGAACTAATGGAATTATTGGAAGCAATATCCCTGGAGCGAATCAGTCCGCTTACAGCCACGATCTGGTTCTCCCCGTTGACCCGGACCTCCCTGGCTCCCCTGACCTGCATCAGGCCATTGGACATCTCATCCACCACCCTGGCAGCCACAGTGGCAGTGACCTGGGCGCTTCTTTCTGTGCTTCCATCGCTGTCAAACTCCTTGGTCGAGCCAGCCTGGATAGCTGAGGCCTCTCCAACTGTACCCGGAACCCCTAAGAAACTGTCCTGACCCAAAAAGCTTTGCAGGCCCAAGTCCACTTCCGATTCACTGTCCGCAGTGGTGCTGGCACCGCTCTCAGCAGAGGAGTTCTCCACAATGTTCACCAGCACAATGTCCCCGGTGCGCCTGGCCCGATTGTCAGCGAACAGGTATTCGGACTTTCCGGACTGGAACAGGGACCCCGGGCTGCTCTCCTCTGTAATCTCCTCCTCCTGGGGCGGTTCCAGATCCGGCATAGTGGAGCTGGTCTCGTATTTGGGCGCGCAGCCCATGCCCAAAAAAACCAGAACCAGGACCAAAGCCAATAAAGTATGCCCACGTCTCATTTGCTGCTACCTCCCCGGCTCCTGCCGGTTTACTGTACAATCACTGTCTTGCTGTTCTCCACCCTGGCGTGGACCCTCTCCTGGCTCTGCAGGTTCTTGACCAGCACAGTCTCCCCTGCGCCTGCATCCTGCAGGGCCCTGGCAGGAACCCGCAGCTTGACCATATCCCCTGCAAACACCAGGCTCACTTTCTCTCCCTCGCTGATCAAAGGCACAGGCTCCAGGTAGCGCTTATAAATGACCCGGCCTTTGCCTATGGAGCGGGTAAGCCTCCAGGGCCCTCCTTTGGCGTCCCAGACATTGTAAGTGTGCTGGGCCAGATTCTTCTTCTCAAAAGCTATGTCCTCTGGGGTCAGCTCCTGCTTGCGGTTCAAGGGCCTGTCAGCGCAGGGGACCTCCTGCCATAGGTCCACAAAAACAGTGGCGTTCTTTTGTTCCTGCCGCTTGCCCTGGCTATCCAAGACCTGGATGCGCAAAGAGTTGCGCCCAGGCTCCAGATCCCTGCTGGGCTCGAACTGGATCTCCCCCCCCTGGGGCAGGAACAGATAATCCGGGAGCCTTTGCTTGCGGTACTTTTTTTCCCCATCCCAGCTGCTAGTATGCTCATCCAGATAAGAGCTCATCCTGTTTCTTATCTGTTCTTTGTCCAGGACCTGGACTCCTTTTTTCAGCACCAGCCTCTCCCGGACCAAACACCTCTGGGCCAAGGAACCCAGGTACTTTCGCAAAAGCCTTTTCAATCTGTTTGGACCCAGGGAGATCCGCCTGCCTGCCTCAGGTGCCTCCCAGAGCTCTATTCCCCGCAGCTGCAGCCATTTCTCCTGGGAGACACCTGTTCCAGGCCGCACAATCTCTCCCAGCTGCACCCTGTCCCCCTGCACCCCTGCTGCCTGCTTCAGATGCAGCACAAACTCTTCCTGGGCCTTAGCTGTATCCTGGCTAAAGCCTAGAAGGCTAAACAAAGCCAACATGGCAAGGATCAATTTAAACCCGAAAGCCAGGAAAGTAAGTCTTTTGCTGCTCATAAGCGGAAATTTTTACCTGCTTATCTGGTTGGCTGTCTGCAGCATCTCATCCGAGGAGGTGATGGCCTTGGAGTTGCTCTCATAAGCCCTTTGCGCGGTGATCATCTTGACCATCTCCTCCACCAGCTCCACGTTGGACATCTCCAAAAAGCCCTGTTCAATAGTGCCTGCATTGTTCTCTCCAGGGATCTCCTCCTGGGGAGCGCCTGAGGCTTCTGTCTCCAGGTAGAGGTTGCCGCCGATGCTGTTTAGACCGGCTGGATTGACAAAGGTGTAGACCGGAATATCCGCTCCTGCCAGCTCCTCTCCTGCATCGTTAAGGGCTGAGATGCGGCCGTCGCTGGTGACCTCGATATTCTCTGCCTCTGGAGGCACATTGAAAGGCGGCTGCAGGGGATTCCCTTTGGAGGTAACCACCTGGCCGTCCTGGTCCAATTTGAAATTGCCCGCCCTGGTGTAGGCCAGATCCCCATTCACCTCCACCTGGAAAAACCCATCGCCCTCAATGGCCAGATCCAAGGGATTGCCCGTATTCTGAAAATCACCTTGTTCAAAGAATTTATGCGCAGATGCCGGCTTGACTCCCATGCCCACCTGCAAGCCTGTAGGCAGCGTATTCCCGGCCTGGTTCTCCCTGCCCGCAATATTCAGGGTCTGGTACATCAGATCCTCGAACTCTGCCCTGCTTTGCTTAAAAGAAACCGTGTTCACGTTGGACAGATTATTGGCTGTGGTGTCAATATTCAGTTGCTGGGCTGCCATGCCAGAGGCAGCTGTCCATAAAGAGCGCATCATAGCCTTTGTCCTCCTTTCTTAATTGACTGGGACCTGTTTAAGAGGGATTGCCCACCCTGCTTATCAGGTTCAGATCCTGTTCATTGGTATTTCTCATGGCCTTTTGACAGGCCTCAAAGGTGCGCATGGTCTCGATCATGCGCACCATTTCTTCCACCACTTGCACATTGGACTCTTCCAGGGCGCCCTGCATAACCTGGGTTTCCTCTGGAGCAGCCACTTCCTGGGCCTGGCTGTCCTCTTTCAGCTGCAGCAGGTTCTGTCCCCTTTTCTCCAGCTGGTCCAGGTCGCTTAAGGTGACCACATCTATCTGGCCCACCTCGTCTTGATTCACAAAGACCCTGCCAGAGCCGTCCACTTCCACTTCCCCCTGCTCAGGCAGCTGGATGGGGCCTCCCTGTCCCAGCAGGGGCTGGCCCTGGCTGTTGACCAGCTGGTTCTGATCGTTGACCTTGAACTGCCCGTTACGGGTATAGAAATCCCCCTCAGGGGTCTGGACCTTGAAAAAGCCCTCTCCATCCAGGGCCAGATCCAGCTGATTCCCGGTCTGCTTAACTGGGCCCTGCTCAAAAGCGATCTCTGAGACTCCGATCCTGGGTTGGGTCAGCTGCTTGCCCTGGGGCCATTGGACCCCTCCACTCAAACCAAAGTTGGGATCCTGGAAGTCATGGGCATAATGGGTCAAGGCATCTTCAAAGGCCATCTTTTCCTGCTTGTAGCCTACGGTATTCAAGTTGGCCATGTTGTTGCTGACCTGATTCAGGCGGTACTCCTGTGTCATGGCCCCAAATAAGCCGTTGTAGACACTGTCCTGCATAGGAAAATCCCTCCTTTTGAGACTTATGGATGCAAAATCAGGACCAAAGCAGCAAGGTTTTCCTGGAAGCAAAGCAGAGCAGATCTAGAACCCAAGCCCCAAATCCGCCATAAAGGCTGTTTGCTTGCGGAAAAATCCAGGCTGGACCTTGACAATAGCCTGGCTTTGGCCTAATATTTATGGTTCCAGAGCGGGTGTAGCTCAGCTGGTAGAGTACAAGCTTCCCAAGCTTGGTGTCGCGGGTTCGATCCCCGTCACCCGCTCCACTCCTCAAAAATTCGTCTGGCATGCAAAGGGGTGGGCCCTGAGGTCCACCTTTTTTTTGCAGCCCGGACCAGGAGAAGGTGATTATGTCCCAGGAAGGCCTCTATGCGCAGCTGCAGGAGCTGATCCATCCCCTGGTCCAGGGGATGGGGCTGGAACTTTGGGGGCTGGAGCTGCCAGCCGCACCTAGGGGCGGTGTATTTCGAGTCTATATAGATTCCCCCCAGGGGGTCAGCGTGGAGCAATGCGCTGAGCTAAGCAGGCATTTGAATTATCTCTTGGATGTCCAGGACCCATTTCCAGGCTCCTACACCCTGGAAGTCTCCTCCCCTGGACTGGACAGGCCCTTTTTCAGCCTGCCCCAGATAGAGCCCTATCAGGGCAGGGAAGTGCAGCTCAAGCTAAAGGAGCCTCTGCAGGGCAGGGGCAAATGGCAGGGCATATTGCTGGGGATCCAGGAGGAGGCAGTGGTCTTGGAGTATGCGCCTGGAGAGCAGGTGAGCATCCCCTGGCAGGACATCAAAAAGGCCAAGCTGGTCTACAAGCCGGAATAGGGTAAACCGTAGCATACCGCAGGTATCCCTGAGCTTGCCTGGGCCGCCAGAGGCAATCAAGCGGAGGTTAAGCATGAGTCTGGAACTCAAAAAATCCATTGACCATATTAGCAAGGAGAGGCGCATCGACCGGGATGTCCTGGTGGACACCCTGGAAGAGGCGGTGCGCTCTGCGGTTTACAAGAAATTCAGCAACAAGCTGGACATAGAGGTCAACTTCAACGAGGAAACCGGGGATATTGAGGTTTACCAGTTCAAGGTGGTCCTGGAGGAGGTGGAGGATCCCAATACTGAGATCAGCCTGGAGGAGGCCCGCAAAATAGATCCCAATGTCGAGCTGGAGGATGAGCTGGGCTTCAAGCTGGTAGTGGAGGATCTGGGCCGCATAGCAGCCCAATCCGCCAAGCAGGTCATCATCCAGAGGATGCGCGATGCTGAGCAGGAGATAATCTATGAAGAGTTCATAGACCGCAAGGGAGAGATCATCAGCGGCACCATCCAGCGCAGGGACCGGGCTGGCTGGATCGTAAATCTGGGCCGCACCGAGGCCATCCTGCCCAAGGAGGAGCAGATCCCCAGGGAACACTATCGCCGCGGGGACAGAATCCAGGGCTATATCATAGATGTGCTAAAAGAGAGCAAAGGGCCCCAGATCGTTCTCTCCCGCTCCCATCCGGACTTTATGGCCGCCCTGTTCAAGCTGGAGGTGCCTGAGATCAGCGACGGGACCATCAAGATCATGGGCGTGGCCAGGGATCCTGGTTTCAGGGCCAAAATAGCCCTGCTCTCCAGGGACCGGGATGTGGATCCCGTGGGAGCCTGCGTAGGCGTCCGGGGATCCAGGATCAACAAGATTGTGCAGGAATTCAAGGGAGAAAAGATAGACCTGGTTCTCTGGAGCCCGGATATTACCACTTATGCGGTCAATGCCCTGTCCCCGGCCAGGATCTCCAGCATTACCGTGGACGAGGATGAGAACACTCTGGAGGTGGTGGTTCCTGACAACCAGCATCAGCTGGCCATTGGCCGCAGGGGCCAGAATGTCAAGCTGGCCAGCAAGCTGCTGGGCTGGAATATTGATGTTATTACCGAAAGCAGGTACGGAGAGCTGCACAACCCAACCCAGGACCTGGAACAAGCCAGCAATGTAACCGGTGTGCCCCAGGACAAATTCCTGGAGGCCGGATACAACAGCTTAAAACAACTGCAAAACGCCTCTGACAGTGAACTTGCAGCTGTGCAGGGCCTAACCCAGGAAAAGATCGCTGACCTGCGGGCAGCCATAAATTTCCTGACCGAAAAAAGCGAAGGACAGGAGTCCCAGGGTTAAGGCCGCTTTCTAGGCCCTGCTTTTTATGTACAAGAAAAAGCACGTCCCTTACAGGACATGCATTATCTGCAGGCAAAAACTGCCCAAATCAACCATGCAGCGTTTTGTTTGCGGACAAGAGGAGCAAGGATATAGTCTGCTCCAGGACACAAGCCAGACCAAGCCTGGAAGGGGCTTTTATGTTTGCTCTGAGGAGTGCCAGGCCAAGCTTTCCAGGTCCAGGGCTTGGCAGAAGAAGTGCAGGGGGAAATAATCTATGAGCACCGCAATGAGGGTAAGAGAACTATCAGCCGAGCTGGGCGTTTCCAATAAAGAGCTTATCCATATTCTCAGACAGGAAAATATCCAGGTCAAAAGCCATATGAGCGGCCTGAACCAGGATCAGGTGGACCTGGTGCGCAGCAAGATGAGTTCGGAGCAGAAACAGGAGCAGGCCCAGGATACCCTGACCTCTTCCGGTGTGATTGTGCGCAGGCGCAAAAAAGCCCGGGAGGATAAAAAGCCTGCCCAAGAAAAGGCCCGGGACGCATCTGAGCAGGAATCCCGGGACACACAACAGCCCCCTGCCCAGGAAGAAGCGCCGAGTCAGCAGGAGCAGCCCCAGCCAGTGCAGGCTGAGGCCCAGATAGAGGCTGAGGAGCCCACTGCTGCCCAGGAGGCAGCGCCTGAAGAAGCAGAGAAGACCGATGGCTCAGCCCCTGCAGAGGCTGGGCAGGAAGAGGCCGGTCCCGAAACCCCTGCAGAGGCCCAGCAGGCCCCTGAGGCCAAGGCTCCTGCAGAAAAGCCGGAGCAGGACAAAAAGTCCAAGCGCAGGAAAAAAGGCAAGAAAAAGGCATCTACGCCCTCGGTGACCATAATCTCCAGGCCGGAGCAAAAGCCTGAGCCTGAACCTGAAGCTGAGGCCGCACCTGCAGCAGCGCCAGACCCTGCCGCCCAGCAGCCAGAAACCAAGCCTGACTCCAGAAAGAAGGGCAAAAAGGACAAGAGGGTGGTGGATGTTTCTGGTCTCTACGAGGAAAAGGAGCAGCACAAGGGCAATTTGGAGGTCAACAAGGGCAAGCGCGCAGAGGTCAAGGGCAAAACCGGGGGCAAGCCCCAGCGCAGGAAAAAGCCCGCACCAGCTGCCAAGGAGCAGAAGCCGGCCCGGCCCCAGCCCCAGCCTGTGAAGGCCAGCAAGAAAAAGATCAGAATGGAAGAGGCCATCCGGGTCTCTGAGCTGGCCCAGGAGATGGGGGTCAAGGCCCAGGACATCATTAAGACCCTGCTCAGCCTGGGGGTCATGGCCAACATAAATCAATCCCTGGACCTGGACACCGCCACCCTGGTGGCAGCAGAGTTCGGCTACGAAGTGGAAGATGTGGGCTTCTCTGAAGAAGAGTTCATCCTGCCCCAGAAGGAGGACAAGCAGGAGGAGCTGCAGCCCAGGCCTCCGGTGGTGACCATCATGGGTCACGTAGACCATGGCAAGACCTCGCTTTTGGACTCCATTCGCAAGTCCCATGTGACTTCCCAGGAGGCCGGAGGGATCACCCAGCATATAGGTGCCTACCACGTGCAAAGGAGCACCGGCTCCATTGTCTTTCTGGATACGCCTGGCCATGAAGCCTTTACCGAAATGCGCTCCAGGGGGGCCCAGGTCACTGACATTGTGATTTTGATCGTGGCTGCTGACGACGGGGTCATGGACCAGACCAAGGAGGCCATCAACCACGCCAAGGCAGCAGGAGTACCCATTGTGGTGGCCATCAACAAGATCGACAAGGACAACGCAGACTTGGAGATGGTCAAAAGGGAGCTGGCTGACCAGGGCCTGATCTCAGAGGAATGGGGCGGAGACACCATATTCTGCAACATATCCGCCAAAAATCGTATTGGCTTGGATCAGCTCCTGGAGATGGTGCTGTTGCAGGCAGAGATGCTGGAGCTGCAGGCCAACCCCAACAAACGGGCCAGGGGCCATATTGTGGAATCCAAGCTGGACAAGGGCCGTGGCCCTGTGGGCACGGTACTTATCCAGGAGGGCACCCTGCGCACCGCGGATGCCTTTGTCTGCGGCCTGCACCACGGCAAGGTCCGGGCCTTGTTCAACGATACCGGAACCAAGATAGATTCTGCCGGACCGGCTATGCCTGTGGAGGTGCAGGGCTTTGAGGGTGTGCCCAATCCAGGGGACGAGTTCGTGGTGGTGGAAAGCGACAAGCTGTCCAAGCGCATCGCAGAGGAGCGGCAAAGCAAGCACAGGGAAAAGGAGCTGGCCAAGGAAACCAAGGTCACCTTGGAGAGCTTCTTTGCAGCCAAGGCCAAGGAAGAGGTCAAGACCCTGAACCTGATCCTTAAGGCTGATGTGCACGGCTCCCTGGAAGCGGTCACGGACTCGGTGCATAAGCTCTCCACCCAGGAGGTCAAGGTGAATATAGTCCACGGAGGCATCGGGGCTATCACAGAATCCGACATCAAGCTGGCCAATGCCTCCTCTGCGGTGCTAATAGGCTTCAATGTCCGGCCTACTTCCAAGATCAAGGACATCGCTGAGCAGGAAGGAGTGGAGATCAGGTTCTACAACGTCATCTACCAATTGGTAAGCGATGTCAAAGAGGCCATGGCTGGCATGCTGGAGCCTGTGACCAGGGAAATCTACCTGGGCCAGGCAGAGGTCAGGGAGACCTTCAATGTGCCCAAGGCAGGCACAGTAGCCGGATGCTTCGTTTTGGACGGCAAGCTGAAGAGGAATGCCGGAGTCCGCTTGCTCAGGGACGGGATAGTCATCTACACTGGCAAATTGAGCTCCTTGAAGAGATTCAAGGACGATGTCAAGGAAGTCAGCAAGGATTACGAGTGCGGAGCAGGACTGCAGAACTTCAATGACATCAAGACCGGGGACATCATAGAGGCCTTTGAGGAGGTCCAGGAAAAGGCCAGCCTGCAATAGCTGGCCCAGGGGCTTTCCTGCGCACCCTGATTTGGCTTTTTCCGGGAACACCTCTGTTTTATAAGGTTTAACGCAATCATGCTCATCGGTACCTTGCGCATTGAGTTCCGTCTGCACGCGGTCTTCTCTAAAAAGGAAAAAAGAAGCATCGCAAACAAGCTAAAGGAAAAGGTGCGCTACAAATTCAACGTTTCCGTGGCAGAGACCGAGGATCTGGAAAGCCTGCAGAGCCTGGTGTTGGCAGTGATCACTGTCTCCAACGACACCAGGCACGTGCAAAGCACCCTGAGCAAGGTCCTGAGCCAGATCGAGGCCGTGAGCACTGAAGAGATCCTGCATGTCTCCACGGAAATCTTTGGGGCCAAGCCAGCAGGTCCCGGGAGGTGATGAGTATGCGCAAGGCAAAGTCGCGCAGATCCAGACGTCTGGAGGAATTTATAATGGCCGAGCTGGGCAGGATCCTGATCGAAGAGGTCCAGGATCCCAGGCTGGACCTGGTGACAATAAGCGGCATCAGGCTAAACAAGGACCTCAGTGTGGCAGAGGTTTTATACACCCACAGCTCTGATCCTGGCAAAAGACAGGAAGTAGAGCTAGTCCTGGAAAAGGCCCAGGGCTACCTGCGCAGCAGACTGGGCAAGAGGCTGCACCTGAGGCATGTGCCCAGTCTGCGCTTTCAATGGGACGAGTTCCTGGAGGAGACCATATATGCAGGCCAGAAGCGAGATAGCTAGGACCCTGACAGAAGAGGACAACTTTCTGCTAGCCTGCCACGAGGATCCTGATGGAGACGCCATAGGCTCCATGTCTGCATTGGGGCATATCCTGAAGCGCTTGGGCAAGGAGTTCCGGCTTTATTGTCCCGGGGGCTTGCCCCAGAGATTTTCCTGGCTGAAACTGCCCGCGAATATCCTGCAATCCGCAAATGATCTCAGAACAAACTGGCTGGTGGCCCTGGACTGCGGCAGCGCCCACAGGCTGGGATCCGAGCTGCAGCAGAATCTGCAAGCCTCCAGGGTAATAAACATAGATCACCACCAGGGAAATCCCGGCTTTGGCGAACTGAACTGGGTGGATCCCCAAAGATCCTCTGTAGGGGAGATGGTGGCTTGTCTGGCCCAGGATCTGGGGCTGGACCTGGACTGGGCGCTGGGAGAGTCCCTGTATCTGGCCCTGGTTACAGACACTGGGTCCTTTACTTACAGCAACACCAAAAGCAGCACCCTGCAGATCGCAGCCGGGATCCTGGACAGGGGACTGGATCTGGACAGATTCAACTCCAACCTGTACAGGCAGTGGAACTTGGCCAAGGTGCACGCCCACGGTCTGGCCATGCAAACTGCAGAGCTCAAGCTGCAGGGCAGGGCAGGCCTGATCACCGCGGATAAGGAAGTCTTGCGCCGCTCTGGGGCCGGAGCTGAGGACTGCGAGGGATTGGTCAATTACATGCGCCAGGTGCGCGGAGTCCTGGTAGCAGTAAGCCTGCTGGAACAAGAAAACAATATCAAGTTCAGCCTGCGCTCCTGGGGAGAAGTGGACGTCAGCGCTGTTGCCTCCAGTTTGGGTGGAGGCGGACACCAAAACGCAGCAGGGGGCAAGCTGGCCTTGGATCTGGCCCAGGCCAAGGAGCAAATCCTGCAAGCCCTGGAGCAAGCCCTGATGACCCAACAGTACCTGCAGACAGCCGCAGAAGGCTGGAACTAGCCATAAGCCAGACCTGCAAGCTAGAGGAAAGATCAAGAATACATGGCCGGAAAAAGGACAAGTGCACTCCAGCAGCAACACGGCCTTTTGATAATAGATAAGCCCCCAGGCCCCACTTCAACTGCCTGCCTGGAGAAGATCAAACGCGGGCTGAAGCAAAAAAAGATCGGGCATGCCGGGACCCTGGACCCCATGGCCCGAGGGGTATTGCTGGTCTTGCTGGGCCAGGGCACAAAGCTGGCCCCTTACCTGACAGAGGGCAAAAAGGTCTATCAGGGCTGGCTGCGCCTGGGCCTGGAAACAGACACCCAGGATCTGCAGGGCCAGATCTTGGCTGAACATGACTGGCAGCACATCCGGCCTGAAGAAGTAGTACAGGAGGTCCAGTCCTGGACAGAGCTGCAAAGCCAGCAGATACCTGCTTTTTCCGCTGCCAAGCACCAGGGTCAGCCTTTTTACAAGCTGCAGAGGCAAGGCAGGGAAGTCCCTGCCAAATATAAGAGCATTACTATTGACCGAGCTGAGGTCTTGGACCTAAGCTTGCCAGACGTGCGTTTTCGGGTTACCTGCTCAGCAGGTACCTTTATCCGCTCCCTGGCCCACAGCCTGGGGAAGCGGTTGAGATGCGGCGCGGTACTCACGGATCTGCAAAGGGAGGCCAGCCAGCCTTTTGGCCTGGAGCAGGCCATTGGACTGCAGGAAATCCTGCAGGAGCCAGAACGCCTGCCAAAGCAAGTCCTGCCCATTTCCAGGGCCTTGCCCCACTGGCCCAGGATCACCCTTGAGCCGGAGCAGGCTAGGCAGGTCTGGCAGGGCAGCAGGCTGAGTCTGCAGCAGACCCCTGCAGAAGGATCCTTTGACCAGGGTGCCAGGGCCCTGCTGCAGACCCGGGGCCAAGAACCAGTGGCCCTGGTGCAGCTCCAGGAAAAGCAGGGGCAGGCCTTTTGGGAAATCCTGCGCGGCTTTACCCCGCTTCCTGCAGACAGAGTGAACTCACACGCACCGCAGGCATAATCCTAAACAAACAAATAAGCACAAGGAGGAATCGCTGTGGCACTTACCGTGGAAAAGAAAAAGGAGATCATTGAGAACTTCAAGCAGCACGAAAATGACACTGGCTCCCCAGAAGTGCAGATAGCCCTGCTTACGCACCGTATCACCTATCTCACCGAGCACTTCAAGGACCACAAGCAGGATTTCCATTCCAGAAACGGCCTGCTCAAGCTGGTGGGACAGCGCAGAAAGATGCTCAACTACCTGCGCAACAAGGATGTCAATCGCTACCGGGGTATAATTGGCAAGCTCGGACTGCGCAAATAAATCCAATATCTTTAAACAACAGGAATAAGCCTTTATGAGCAATATATTCAACAGCATCAAGGTCAGCACCCACATCGAAAACCAGGAGTACCTGCTGGAGACAGGAAAGCTGGCCAACCAGGCCCATGGAGGGATCTGGGTCCAAAGCGGTGACACCGTGGTGCTGGTTACTGCTGTAACCCAGCCCTCCCAGAGGGAGCTGGATTTCATGCCTCTGGTAGTGGACTATCAGGAGATGTCCTACGCCAGCGGCCGCATACCTGGGAGCTACTTCCGCCGGGAAATCGGCAGGCCCAGTGAAAGGGAGACTCTGGTTTCCAGAATGATCGACCGGCCAGTACGGCCCCTGTTCCCAGAGAACTTCAGGCAGGAAGTACAGATCATAGCCACTGTGCTCTCTGCAGAGCCGGACAACGATCCTGATGTATTGGCCATCACCGGCGCATCTGCAGCTCTGCACGTGTCCAAGGTCCCTTTTCTGGGCCCTATAGCTGGAGGCAGGGTGGCTTACGTGGATGGGCACTTCATCTTCAATCCCAACCAGGCCCAGTTGGCCCACAGCCAGATAAACCTGGTCCTGGCGGCCTCCAAGGAGGCTGTGGTCATGGTGGAAGGCCAGGCAGAATTCGCCTCTGAGGATATTATAGCCCAGGCCATCTCCTGGGGACAGCAAAGGATCCAGCCCTTGATCCAGATGCAGGAGGAGCTAAGACAAAAGGCTGGCAAGCCCAAAGTCCAGGTCCCGGAGAAAGAGCCTGACAACACGCTCTGGGAGCAGGTCCGGGAGCATGGACTGCAGCCCCTGCAGCAGGCCCTGGGCGTCAAGGACAAGAACAGTCGCAAGGAGGCCCTGGAACAGGCCAGGGAACAGGTCAAGGAGGCCCTGGAGCAGCAGTGGCTGGAGGATGAAGATCGCCTGAAGGCCCTGCCTGGCATGCTGAAGGATCTGGAGGCTGAGATTGTCAGGGACTGGATCAGCGGCAGCCAGCAGCGCATTGACGGCAGGGGCCTGGATCAGGTCCGGGAGCTGGCTATTGAGGTGGGCAGCCTGCCTCGGGTGCACGGCTCCTCTATCTTCGGCAGGGGCGAAACCAAGGCCCTGGGAGTGACCACCCTGGGCGGAACCCAGGACGAACAGCACATCGAGACCCTGACCGGAGAGCAGAGCAAGAGGTTCATGCTGCACTACAACTTCCCGCCCTATTGCGTGGGAGAGGTCAAGATGATGCGCGGCCCGGCCCGCAGAGAGATCGGCCACGGGGCCCTGGCTGAGAGATCCCTGCAGCCCATCCTGCCCTCTGCTGAGGACTTCCCCTTTACCATGCGCATCGTGTCCGAGATCATGGAAAGCAACGGCTCTTCCTCCATGGCCACAGTCTGCGCCGGCAGCCTATCCCTGATGGATGCCGGAGTCCCGGTGCAGGGCCCGGTGGCAGGGGTGGCCATGGGCCTAATCCAGGAAAAGGGCCAATATTACGTGCTCACTGACATCCTGGGAGACGAGGACCACCTGGGCGACATGGACTTCAAGGTGGCAGGCAGCAGGGAAGGAATCACAGGAATCCAGATGGACATCAAGATAGCCGGCATCCCTGAGGATGTCTTCCAGAAGGCCCTGTACCAGGCCAAGGAAGCCAGGCTGCATATCCTGGATCAGATGGGCCAGGTCCTGGACAGGCCCAGACAGAGCCTTTCAGAGCATGCCCCGCAGCTCAAGGTCATCGAGGTGGACACCGACCGCATCAAGGATGTCATAGGCCCGGGAGGCAAGAACATCCGGGCCATTACCAAGGCCACCGGAGCTTCTATAGATATCGAAGACAGCGGGAAGATCACCATCTTTGCTCCGGACAGCAACTCCCTGCAGGAAACCATGGACATGGTCCTGTTCTACGATCAAAAGCCGGAACTGGGCAAGACCTATGAGGGCAAGATCAAGAGCGTTAAGGACTTTGGCGCTTTTGTGGAGATCCTGCCTGGAGTGGAGGGCATGGTGCATATCTCCCAGCTGGACACCAAGCGGGTGGAGAACATCCACGACTTCCTTAAGTTAGGTGACCAGCTCAAGGTCAAGGTCATCGAGATAGAGCAGGGCAGCGGCAAGATCAGGCTCAGCCGCAAGGCTGTGCTCATGGAGGAACAAGGAGAGGAGTTCCAGGACAATCCAGCCCCCAGGGGCGGGAAGCCGCGATCCACAGATAAAAGGGGTCCCAGGCCGCCCAGGGGCAAAGGCTTTGAGGGCAAACACAACAAGGGCGGACCCAAGCACGGGGACAACAAATAGCAGCCTTGCTGTCTTTGCTGCTTGCACCAGACCTATCCAACCTACAAGGAACAGTCTATGGCCAAGAGCCAAGCTAGCCTGCGGCAGGCTGAGGACTATAATCCAGGCAAAGTGCCCAGGATGCAGGTCCTGGTGAACAAGATCCAGGACCTGCCCACCCTGCCCGCAGTGGCTGTACAGGCCTTGGAAGCAGCAATGCAGGAGGATGTCAGCCTGCCCAGACTGGCTGGAATAATCGAATCT
>JBNJDO010000035.1:0-19745 GCA_051744965.1 Thermodesulfobacteriota bacterium
GTGCCTATCACATAAAAGCCAAGATGAAGGTTCCCGCTGCTTAACGAGGCCCGTACATTGGCGAAAAGGGTCTGCAGCGCTCCTAATGGGCAGGAGCCGACAGCAGCAGGACAGGAGTAGCAGTTCAGGCCAGGAACACAAATGCTCTTGAGCTTGCCCTGGTAGATGGTCTTGGTGAAAGGAAACAGCAGCCAGGCGTTGCTCAGAATTGTGGCTACAATTTGGATCCAACGCCGTATATCCATCCTACTCAATTCCCATGCAGCTCAGACAAATACTAATGCCCTTCTCCAGGACAGCCTCCACCTCTCCTGTGTTTATGCCCAGAACTAAAAGCATGAGGAACAAGAGCAGCAGAGCGTACGATATGCCATAACCCGTCCTTTTCATGTCTGCTCCTTTGGCTTAGCAGGACCGGTTCAATCATCGCAGTCCTTTATCAGCTCCATTATCTTTTGCTCTATCTCTTTATCAGACCACGCCCCAATTGATTCCTCTACAGTCTTGCTGTTTCTGACCACGAGTTTATAAGGCACAAGGGAGATATCGTAAGCTTGCATAACCTCTTCGCCGCCCCAGAAAACAGGGTAGGTCAGATCCATCCGATCCACAAGGGCTTGAATCTGATTGGAATTTCCAAAATCGACACTTATCACGAATATGCCCAAACCCTGATCCTGGTACTGCTCATGCATGCTCTGATAAACTGGCAGCTCTTTTCGACAGGCAGAGCATCTGGAAGACATGATGGAAATGATTATGGGGCATCTATCCCTTTCTTTCAGCTCCTCCACCTCTGCTGGATCGATAGTGTTCACTTCCTTGTCCGCTGCGTCAACACTTCCGGCTCCAGCAAGGCCAAGTAAAAAAACAATGCCGTACACCCATAGCTTAGCTCTTGATCCAATCTGCATAATTATTCTTTACACTCAAAATATTATTTTTTTAACATCCCGTATCTATTGACCATCTACTGTGACCGAACCAACTGATGGACCCTGTGAATAGTTGCAAAATCCCAAAAAAACACCTGCAGCATATTTCCTTTCCAGCTAGGCGTCAATCAGGACTGCCAGTTTGTACAAGGCTTTGATTCCATTTTATGAAGGAGAGTATTGCCTTGCTAAAAGCTGATACCCAGGAAGAGCTCTCCAAGCTAGACCAGGTTCTGCAGAAATTCCTGCATGCAAAGCTAAGTCAAGTGCAACTTATTTTTCAGCAAGGGCCTTCCTAATCAAAATGCCCTAGAGGCCTTGGACCAGCTTGCGGATAGAATTGCCGCCAGGCACAAAGAGCAGGGCTTTTGGCAACTAAAAGGCTCCGGGGCAGAATCTGTCATCTACCCTAGAGCCCAAGCCTATTGTTTGTTCGTTTCCTAATAGTTCATGCCCCTCCCCTGCCCATTCCACGTCCCCCTTGTCCAGGACCTTTACCCCTGACTCCGCCTCCCTGGCCTCGACCTCCTTGGCCTGGGCCGCGTCCTCTGGCTCCGCCACCTTTGCCCTGTCCGCCCTGATCAGGTCCTCGTCCTCTTCCGCCTCCGCCTCTGCCCTGGCCTGCTCCACCCGGGGTTTTAGCAGCAGAGACACGCTGAAGCTCGCCTTTCTCCCAGGCCTGAATAGCTTTCTGTACAGTTGAAGCAGTACTAGCGAAAACCTCTATCTGGGCCTGATTAAAAGCCTGCAGGGCATTGGGGCCGATCTTTCCGGAGATGACTGCCTCCACTCCTTCAGCGCTGAGCATTTGGGCCGCAGAGGTGCCTGCTCCTTGGGACAGTTCCTTATTTCGTGAATTGTCCAGAAAGAAAGCATCTAGAGTTTCGGTGTCGTAGATCAGGAAACCCCGGCAACGCCCGAAGCTGGGATCCAGATCGTCATTCAGATTTTGTCCTGTAGAGCTGACTGCGATCTTCATATCATTCCTCCAAGTTTATAAAATGCACTTCATCATAATATAATATCCTTAGCAGCTGATGTGAAGAATGCTTTTCAATTTTCCCTCGACTATTCCCTCCCCCAAAGGTCTGTTTTTTACAGCTACACAACTTGCGACTCTGTGAATATTATACCTTTTTAACAAGAAAGTTTTAAAACTAAACATGAACAAAGATATGCATTTTAATAAGGCTTATCATCAATTGCTTTTGCAGCTAGAATAAATTAACATTCATATAGTCTTGATTAATTACTTAGAGTTTTCAAGTATAAAGCTGGTACAGATTAATGCAACTAGTGATATCCATCAGCTCAGTTGGAAACCTTTAGCTCCAAGGAGGCTTTATAAAAGCTATCTGACTGTTTCGCTGCAGCACAAACCAAAACAAGTGTCCTGTGACCAATTGCTTTAGATTCCTTTTGCCAGACAACAGACCTGTTCTGGATATAAACATACTGACCTGTTTGTTATCTTTACTATTCAACAAGACCTAGAAGACACTGTGAATCTTGCCAGGATCCTGAAAACCAAAGGCGCTGAAGCCATCAATGAGTTACCTGCGCTTTCGCCCATATGGAACAGAACAAGAACTGGCATCTGGGTCAGGGGTTTATATCCAATGTGGATGAGATATGCACTGCCATAGCTGAAGAAACAGCTCTGCCCTACATCAAGGGATCTGCCCATCTCTCCCGAGGCTATAATCCCCGGGTTTTATCCACAAGGATAATCTCCTAATATTTGGGGATAATTATAAGTAATTGATCTTGAAGGAGATATGCAAGGTTAGCCATAATGGGTGGATTGTGATTTACTAAGGGTACATTATAGTTCTGTGTACGACAGGCACTTTTAATGTCATTGATAGTCTCAATTTTAGTTTTCCAGAACCCCACTCATTTCTATTAACTCCTTCCATTCATTCAGAACCTTTTCAGGGACATCCCATGTCTTGTTAGGAATATCGCGCATATAGGTACGAATAGTAATTTTATTTGCATTTTTTATATCTTTAAGGTTTTCATGTTTTGGCTTAAAAACACCACTACGAATGTATTTATTGTTTGAATGTCTCCCAAAATCATCAACAAAAGAAACCTCTTTTATTTCACCATTAATTTTCATCGCTAAATCTTTACCTGCAAAAGAAAAATTCCTTTCATTATCAACAGTATAGAATGTCAAGGCTACATCATATTTATCGCTTTTTTCTTTGTTGTCTATCATAAATAATATTCTATTCCATACTTCTATATTTTCTATGTTAGATGTGTATGTTCTAGTTCCGTTAAAATCATCATACTCCTCAGTTATTTCAGCAAACCCTTTACTACCAAAAACCATAAACAAAAACACAACCACTAATCCAAAAACAACCCATTTACTCCTGTCTTGCCTTAACATACAAATCCCCTTTTTTGTTTTGGAGTGCCCAGGAAAAGAAACTGTTTTATAAGTTAGCAGGGCAGACTAATCATGTCCAAATCCCTCTTTTTTTGGTAGGGTTTATTTTGGGCCAAATTTTATTGCCCCCGACTACCCCCCCGGAGAACCTTTTGGAAGCTAAAATTTGAGCCCTCAGGCCCCTTAAAAATAAAAAAATCCCTTGCCCCCTTTTTGCAAAAAACTACCAGCGCAGGATCACCCCTAGCCAACAAGCCCGCCCCCGCCCAATCTAATGGCTGGAACCTTTAGCCCCCTGGGGGCAATCAAAACCCTGTTTATTGTCAATCGGTGGGAGAAAGGTGGGATAGATTCGAGCTAGAAAAAATTTAAATTTTTTGGGATTCTGTAAGCCCTTGATTCTTCTGGAGCCAGCGAGGGGATTTGAACCCCTGGCCTGCTGATTACGAATCAGCTGCTCTGCCGACTGAGCTACGCTGGCTCACTCATTCCAGATAGTGATATATGGGCATCTCAGCCTATGTCAACCCCGGCACCCTGCCCAGCCTTGGGAAGAGCAGCTCACAGAGATACTTTCAAGGAGTTGATACCACTCTTGCACCAAGCTACGGCCTGGGATAAAATGCATAAGTGAGGTATAAATGATGCCAAAGCGGAGGGTATATGGACTTTACTAAGATCATGGAGCAGCTCAACCAAGCCTCTCCTTTTGAGCTGTACAGGCTAACCCAGGCCATTTATAAGCACTTGCAATCCGAAGAAACTGTTGCCCTGATCAAAAGCAAGTTGGTCCCTGGCCAGCTGATCACCTATTTCGATGGTGAGCAAAACAGACTTATAGAAGCCAGGGTTATCAAGCTGAATAGATCTAGGCTCCTGGTTCAGCATGTACAAGATCGCAAAAAATGGATTATCCCCTATTACTTCGTAAATGTGGACAACATTGATCCTGATCTGAAACCCGGTCCAGAAAATATTGGGCTGTCCAAAAACCAGCTGCAGGTGGGTGCCACTGTCGGTTACCTGGATCATCAGAATCGAGAGGTCTATGGAAAGGTGCGAAGGCTGAACCAAAAGACTGCCACAGTCGATGTTATAGAAGAAGGATCCAGGTGGCGGGTACCCTACTCCATGCTTTTTCCGGTCCTGGAGACAAATATAGTCCAGGACAAGCTAGAAAATTAATATCAATTCAGCGGATCCCGCAGAAGCTGCATAAGCTCTTCGGCTGAAACTTTGCTGCCGCTGTCTGTTCCCTCCAGCAGACTGTTGGCCAAGTCGCGTTTTTCAGCGTGCAGCCGGACAATTTTTTCCTCGATGGTATCCTCGGCCACCAGTCTGTATACGGTCACAGGGTTTTCCTGGCCAATGCGGTGACTGCGGTCCGTGGCCTGGTCCTCCACTGCCGGGTTCCACCAGGGATCCAAGTGGATCACGTAATCCGCAGCCGTGAGGTTCAAGCCCAGCCCTCCAGCCTTGAGGCTGATCAGAAACAGATCCCCCTGGCCTTCCTGGAAGGCCCGAATTTCCTGCTCCCGGACAGGGCCAGGCGTGCTTCCATCCAGGTAGCGGTACTGAACGTCCATGGCGTCCAATCGCTCCCGGACCAGACTCAGATGCTTGACAAACTGGCTGAAAACCAGAGCCTTATGCTTGTTAGCTAGGAGCTCTGTTACTATCTCCTGCAAAAGATCCAGCTTGGAACCGGGAACATCGCTCTCAGGCATGACCATCCTGGGATGGCAGCAAAACTGTCTGAGCCTGGTTAGCTCGGTTAAGATCTGAAAATGCTTGGCCCCGCCCTCCTGGTAGATTTTTTCCAGGTTTTCCAGGGCCTGCAGACGTATGGCCTCGTATAGGGCGGCTTCTTCCTGGCTCAAGCTGACCTTGAAGGTCACTTCGGTGCGTGAGGGCAGCTCTTCCATGACCTGGGACTTCATGCGCCTCAGGATAAATGGCTGAATGATCCTTTTGAGGATCTTTTTCTGCTCATTGTTTTCATGTTTCTGGATGGGCAGTACGAACCTCTCATTGAACTTTTTCCTGGGCCCCAGAAGACCTGGATTCAGAAACATGAACATGGTCCACAGCTCGCTTAAGTTGTTCTCAATAGGGGTACCTGTGGTGGCCATCCTGAAGCTGGCCTTAAGATTCATGGCAGCCTGGGTACGCTTGGCACTCCAGTTCTTGATGGCCTGGGCCTCGTCCAGGACCACGCTTTGCCATTCTACCTGGCTCAGGTGCTGCGCGTCCTGCATGAGAAGCGCATAGCTGCAAATCAACAAAGAAAATGGCCCGAGCTCAACCAGTTGATCCTGGCGATCCCTGCCGGAGTAGAGCACAGGCTTCAGGGTAGGGGCGAAGCGCCTGGCCTCTAAAAGCCAGTTCGGACAGACCGAGGTAGGGGCCACCACCAGGGTGGGGCCATGCGAGGCCCTCTCCAGGATCACCGCCAGGGCCTGCAGGGTCTTGCCCAGGCCCATATCATCTGCCAGACAGGCCCCCAGACCCAACCTGGCCATCCTGGAAAGCCATTGATAGCCTTCTACCTGGTAGGGCCGCAGATCCGCTCTGAGCGTGGAGGGAGGTTCAGGTTTGGCTGACAGGGCTTCGCGTACCTCATTCTTGCGATTGGACCAGGCCTTGTCCCCTTTAAAGCTTCCTGCCTCGCGGTCCAGATCTTCCAGGGCCAGGACACTGTGCCTGGGCAGCCTGATGTCATCCTTTCTGATCTCGGAGAGATGTCCAATTTCCCGCAGCCTTCTGCGCAGCTTGCCAGTCAAGGCCACATAACTTTTGTCATCCAGGGCAACATAACGGACATCCTGCTCTGCAAGCGACTTAATTAGGTCTTTTAATTTTAAGACAGTCTCCTGATCCACGGATATCTGTCCATCCACCTCAAACCAGTCCTGCCGGCTGCTCAACTCCAGCTCCAGATTGTCCAGGTTGACATTGCGGGCAATGCGCAGCTTTTCGCCTTCAGGCCACAAGAGACGAACCAAGTCCTGTTCCTGAAGCTCTCTTAATTCCGAGAGGAGATCCAAGCATCCGGCCGGATCGTCAATGACCCATGAATGATCCTGACCCTCAAAATTCTCCAGGCTTAGGCACAAGGCTTCCACCTCCGCAGCCCTGGAGTTCTCCATCTCCAGATCCCGTCTAGCCAACATCCTTTTGCCCCGGACTTCAGCCATAAGAGTGGCCCGGCCCTCCCCAGGTTTGACAAAGGGCCCGGCATTCACAAAAGGCCTCAGGACCATGTCCACCTTGAAGCCAGACCCTGCGGGATAGATCCTGACACAAGGGACTATATCCCCGGTTACTTCGGGGATATCTGCATTTTGCTCCGAGAGGTCCGAATGTATGGTGGCCATCCCGGAAAGAGTGGATATGGTCTTCAACAGATCATCCCGACCCTGGCTGGGCACTTTGATACCTTCGTTGCCCAGGATGTTGGCCAGACGCTTATGGGCATCGGAGGCCTGCACCACCCGGTACCTGTAAGGGGTTTCCTGTATAGCCACCTGTGAATAAAACCTGAGATCAGGACTCATGGATAGCTTATAGCCTTTTCCTGATTTAATCACGCTTATTTCCGGCTCGCCCTGGACAAACTCCACCGGTGTCTGCAGGTCATATTCCCAAAAAACCCTTGGATGACCCACCAGGAGGGGAAGGGCCCTTTCCAGATCAAAGTCATACCAGTAGGAGCGATATCCATCGGAATATTTCTTGAGGGTGGTCAAGACCCTCTGGTCATTACTGTGCAAGTAGTCCAGGGAATGCATATGATGAAAAAGCACTTTCAAGGCAATGTTGCGTCCCTTGCTCCAAGCCCCCTTCTTGCTCAGGTTCTGCAGTTTGGGCTGCAGCCGTGTCAGCTGCCCTGCAGCCAGATCAACCAGCCATACAACCCGTTGTGTTCTGCTCTCTGCTGCATCTCCAGACTGAACCGCCGCCTTTTGCAGGGCTTCCAGGGCCATTTTCCATTTTTCAACAGGCTGCACAAGATCCGACATGGGCTTGATCCCGGTATCTCTTTGCAGGCCCTGGATATAATCTCGCTCCTCCTGGCTCAGCCCTTTGGGGTCAGAAGCCAGGAGCAGAGAGCCGGCTTCAATGCTAATCCAGTCAAAGCCACAGTCCATTGCCCTATCCAGAATTGATCTCAATTCTTTCTTCTGCGTGGGGCTAAGCTTCTGTTTAATCCAGAAACAGGCCAGGTTACAGATAAAACCTGCGAGCAGATCAGGATGGGGAGCCATATTTTTCAGCTTTTCCAGGGCTAGCTCCTGTTCCATGTCCATATAGTGCAAAATGGCTCGCAGTCCTTTTAAGGCAGACCTTAAATTTAACCAGACATCCTTGTTAATAGGGTGGTCCAGATCAGAGAGCAGAGTATGCAGTTTCTTCAGGCTTTCCGGACTCTTTTTTCTCAAAAGGCTAAGCAGATAAACCTGCCCCGAAACATCGCTAAAGAAAACTTTCCTGGTTTTGTATCCCTTGCGCAGATCTTTGAGGGCATTAGTGAACAGGGTGATTGCCTTGTCATCCTCCCCCTTCAAAAAACAGAGCCAACCTCTACCCATGGCTTCTAATCGGTCAAAATTCAAAGCAGGGATCAACTCTGCGGCCTTGTCCAACTTCACGGCCATTAAATGAATAGAGCACTGAAAGAACTTGAGCTTCAAGGCGGAAAAAGAGAAAATAGCTTTTTGTTGCAGGTAGTCAGAAGCATAATGCACTACTTCACTGCCCGGATTAATGCCTCTTTTGATAAAAACATTCAAAATATCCTCCAGCATGTTGTCCTGAATCATTGTCGGTAAAGACTGCATCCACTGGATATCAAAAGGATCGGCGCAGATGGGCAGCAGAGGGCTTTCCTGGTAAGTTTCAAAAAAAGATCTTTGATAAAAGTACCTTAGATCAGTAATAAATGCATCAGTATCACCAGTCAGGATATCCAGGCGGATGTCCCTGGCAATCAACTCCTGCCTGTACTCCCGCATTGAATAGGCATCTATTTGATACCTGAGAGGCCAATTATCCTTTATTGACATAGCTATCCATTTGAAGTCAGCCTCCCTGGAGGCCTTCCTGGCCATGACCTCCCGGATACCCGCAGCACAGGACAGCTCAGAGTCCAAAAAACCTTCTTCCTGTAGCTTGAGCAGATAATGCTTTAATCTTCCGGGAGTATTTTTCAAGCTTTTGGGCAGGATAGCGTCAGAAGCTTGCAGGAGAATATACATGGTGTGCAAGCTGAGAATTGGCGCTGCCAAAGCAGAAATCTGCAGTATTTTCTGTTCAAAAGGGCTCAGTTCATCAATCTTTGACAATAGTTCATCCATTTGTGCACCCTATTCATATCTGGTCTTAATTTCGAAAAAAATAACCGAAAAATTCTTTATATGTTGCCTATCGTCTATTGGAAGTCAAGAAGTGATTTTATAATGCAACTTACCAAAAAGATAGACAAAATTTCCAAAACAAAGCCCTGATCAGCCCGGGACAAAACTTCTACATTCAACCTACCAAACCATTTATATACACACTTGACACCCAGTTAAATACGGCTTTGCCTTAGACCTATGGTCTATTTAACCGGGTAAACCGAGGGATAAGGAAGTTGGTCCCATGACGACCCTCCCCTGGCCCCTCCCTGTCCAGGGAGGGATTAGGGGAGGGTTGTTAAATAAAATTATCCTTAATTTTCAGAATATTATATACCCACAGTGTCAAGCGTGTGCTATGCTTAGTACGCAGAGCATAGCAGGGATCAGGGTATACCAGTGGCTTTGAGCTGGCTCAATTTCTTGCTTGCCCAGGATATACCCAATCTCAGCCTTGCCATACTGCCCCTGCTGTACTAAATTGCAAACAATAGAAATCCCTTCAAAACAGGCGTCTCTCTTTTAATGCCTTTATCAGGCCTAGAAACAAAAGTCCTTAAAGGGGGTAGACAAGATGAAAATAGTATTCCATGAGCGCTACCGGGAAAGCTATGCCTCTGATCCTGCAGCAGCAGTGGGCAGGCTGGACCAGGCCAGGGATCTCCTGCAGCAGAAATACGAATTCCTGCAGCCGGAGTCAGCAACAGAAGATGATGTTTTGCTGGTGCATACCCCTGGACATCTGGACAGAATAGCCCAGCGCGGACACCTGTTCAGCGCGGCCCTGCTGGCCACAGGCGGAGCCATCCTGGCTTCAGAAACCGCCATGCAGGGGGAGCCAGCCTTCGGCCTGATCCGGCCTCCGGGACACCACGCCAGCCCGGATTCCTGCTGGGGCTTTTGCTGGTTCAACAACATGGCCATCGCAGTAGAAAAGCTGATCCAGGAAGGCAAAATCAATTCAGCCTTTATCCTGGACTTTGACCTGCACTTCGGGGACGGAACCAATGCCTTCTTCCGGGGCAGGCAGGATGTAACCTACCACCACCTGGGGCCCATGCAGGAGCTGCCCTCTGTGCTGCAGGACATACAAAAGTGCGACATCATCGGCCTCTCTGCAGGCTTTGACAGGCATCTTGAAGACTGGGGGGGCGAGCTCAGCACAGATGATTATCAGGAGATCGGCAGGCAAGTGGGTGCTTTGAGCAAAAAGCTCTGCCCCGGCAGGGTATTTGCTCTTTTGGAAGGGGGCTACAACCACAATGTATTGGGAGAAAACATCCTGGCCCTATTAAGCGGCCTGGAGGAATCCCTATAAATGCCAAGCACAAAGCATACCCTTGACCAGGAGCTGCAGGACAGAATTGCCCTGCTGGAGCAGGAGGCAGCCCGGGGCAAGACCGCGGAAGCACTGGCAGAGACTGTGCTGGACTCGCTTTCCGCGCATATCGCCATCCTGGACAGTCAAGGGTTAATACTTAAAACCAACCAGGCCTGGAAGGAGTTCGCCCAGGCCAATGAGCTGCAGATTCGGCCAGAGGAGCTGCAGGTCAATTACCTGGAAATCTGCGACCAAGCCAAAGGGGAATCAGCAGAGCACGCCCAGGAGGTTGCCCAGGGCATAAGAAGGGTTATTGCCGGGGATATCCAGGAGTTCCTGCTGGACTATCCCTGCCATTCTCCCCAGCATAAGCGCTGGTTCTACATGCGGGCCAGGCGCCTGCAGGGGCCTGGCCCCTTGCGGGTGGTAGTCAGCCACGAAAACATCACCCCCCTCAAATCCGCTGAAGAGGAGCTGAAACGCAAGGAACAGGAGCTGCAGGAGAGCAATGCCGCATTAAGGGCCCTGCTGCGGCAAAGGGATCAGGACCGCGAAGAGCTGGAAGCAAATATCCTGGAAAATGTCAAGAACCAGGTCCTGCCCTGGCTGCGGGACCTGGAGCAGACCAGGCTGGACCAGATCCAGCAAAGCCTTGTCCAGGGTCTGGAGAAGAGCCTTCTGGATCTGGCCTCGCCTTTTGTCCGGAGCCTGTCCCGGCATTATGCCTCCCTGACTCCCCAGGAGCTGAAGATAGCCTCCCTTATCCAGCAAGGTCAAAGCAGCAAGGAAATAGCCCACATCCTGCAATGCAGCGAGCACGCTGTACAGTTCCACCGCAAGAACCTGCGCCGCAAGCTGGGCCTGAAGTCCAGCTCCACCAGCCTCTACACCTACCTGCAGTCCCTGGACCAACGGTAGCAAACACCTACCGTTTACCTCCAGCTCAACCCTGGTTCCCAGCCAGGCTTAAAGCGCCTATACTCCTAAGTAACGAAGATTGGACAAACCCCAAACCATAAAAAGGAGGTAGACTATGCTCTGCGCAATATCCCCAAAATTAACCGAACAGGATCTTTCAGCTCTACAGAACCTGGAGCAGGAGCTGGACAGGCCTGTGCTGGCCTTGAGCTGCCAGCAGACCCCGCCTGCACAGCTTACTGCCGAGCAGGTGCAAAAGCTGCAGGAAATGGAGAAAAAGCTGGGAATGACCCTGCTGGCTGTAGAGCCTCAAACCGGCCAAGCCTAAGGAGAGGATATGCTGCCCTTGGACAGGGATTTTTTTGCCACCCTGGAGTTCGATCTGCAGTGGGAGAGTGCATGCGCCTTGCACCAGGAGCGCTTCCTGGCCCGGAAGGTGAACATTTGGCGGGATATATTCCCTCCAGGCCTGGAGGAGACCCTGATAGGCAAAAAGCCAGGGGATAGGCTCAGGCAGGATTACGATCCCGGGCACATGGTCCCTGGATACAGGCCCAGTCAAGTGCGCCAGCTGCCTTGGTCCTGCTTCCGTCCGCCCCAGGGCCTGCAGCCCATGCTGCCCAGATTCGGACGCTTCTATCCCAAGGGATTCCTCCACGATCTGGTAGGCATTTACCCCCAGAACACAGACCCATTTCGGATGCTGGGAGTGGACGATGTAGAGTTCTCAGCTGATCTGAACCACCCCCTGGCGCTTTACCCCTTGAGTCTGGAGGTGCTGGTGCACAACACCGCGCCCAAGGACAGCGATGTGGGCGGCAGATGCTCTGTATGGGCAGAGGAGACAAGCGACCAGGGCCCGGGCCTGCAGGCCAGATACCAGGGCCAGCCTACTGACTTCGAGCTTGCCGAGCCTCTGGACAGGGAGGACCAGAGCCCGGACCAAAAGTTTTATTCCCGGCCCAGGTTTATAGGCCACATTGACCAGCAGGCCAGCGAACACCTGCAGCAGGAGTACTCCCGCTTTCTCCAGCCAGGCATGCGGGTCCTGGACCTGATGAGCAGCCTGCAGTCCCACCTGCCCCGGGATATGGACCTAGAGGTCACCGGTCTGGGCCTGAACCTGGAGGAGCTGCAGGCCAACCCCAGGCTGAACAGGCATGTTATCCAGGACATCAACCTAGAACCTGAGCTGCCCTTTGACAGCAATTCATTCCATGCCCTGATCTGCAGCCTGTCCATAGAATATGCGACCAGGCCCCTTAGCCTGATGCAGGAAATGCAGCGGGTGCTGGCTCCTGGAGGCGTACTGCTTATCAGCTTCTCCAACCGCTGGTTCCCGCCCAAGGTTACCAGGCTTTGGACCAGGCTGCAGGAGTTCGAGCGCTTGGGGCTGGTTTTGGAGATAGCCCTCAGGACAGGCGGCTTTAAGGACTTGCGGACCACCACTATCCGCAATTGGTGGCGGCCTAAGCATGACAAGTGGTACGGCTGGCTCTGGAGTAGCGATCCCTTATATATCCTGGCAGGCAGGAAAACAGGCTAAAAATTCTCCTTGCCAATCCAGGTCAATTAATTAATAATTATTACTTATTTTTAAAACAACGCAAGGAGAAAATGTATGGATCTGCACCAGTATTTCGAAAATACTTCAGGCTTGGGAGTACTTTCCACTGCTGACAGTGAAGGCAATGTGAACAGTGCCATCTACGCCAGGCCCCATGTCATGGAGGACGGCAGCCTGGCCCTGATCATGCGGGATCGGCTCAGCCACAAGAACCTGGAGTCCAATCCCAAAGCCGCCTACCTTTTCCTGGAGAAAGGCCCTGGATACCAGGGTAAGCGCTTCTTCCTGAGCAAGATCGCGGAGGAGCAGGACCAGGAAAAGATCGATGCCTTGCGCAGGCGCGTCTACAAGGACGAAAACATGGAGCAGGGCGACTCTTTCCTGGTCTATTTCCGAATAGACAAAGAGCTGCCCTTGATCGGTTCTGGAAAATAGCCGGCAATCTCCCCCTTCTCTGCCCTGCCTGTTGCGCTTAAAGTGCAACAGGCAGGGGCAGCAATAGAAGTTCAGTCATCATCCCCCTCCCCGGCAATCAGTTTCGATACTTTATCACGATCTCCCTGGCCTCTCCCTTAAGGGTTCATCAAATATGCCTAGCCTTCCAGGCTGTAAAGCAGCTGTCCTTCCCCATACACAGCCACTGGATAGCTGGCCAGGTCAAAGGGATCACCGTTCCAGCAGACAAAAGAGGCCCACTTGCCCTGCTCCAAGGTCCCCAGCTCCTGCTCCAGGCCCAGTATTGCAGCATTTTGCCTGGTAATTATCTCCAGGGCCTGCTGCTTGGAATAGCCATGCCGCAGGAACCATCTGGTCTGCAGCAGGAGCTGGCGGGCCAGGGTCACAGGATGGTCAGACATGAGCCCGAACTCCACCCCAGAATCCAGAAGATGCCTCACATTGCGCCAATTCTCATGCTGCAGCTCCACCTTGTAGGCAAAGGCATCCAAGGGGCCGTAAGATACAGGAATGCCATGTTCCTTCAGCTCCTGGAAAATATGTGGCTTGTCCACTGCCAGGGCGTGCTCCACACTGACCCATAGATCAAACTCCTCCACCAGCCTGAGCAGGGCAGAGATATCGTCCAGCTTGTGCACATGCACCCTGAGCCCGAGCTTGCCCTGCAGGATCTGAAGCAGGGTCTCTTCCTCTGCTGTAAAGCTGATTTCCTTTCTCTTCTCCTCATCAGCGGCCTGGAAGCGCTTCTGCTTGCGGGACACGCTGTCCAGCCTGCTCCGCAGCTGGGCCAGGGCCCCCATCCTGGTGCTGGGCCTGGTGCCTGACCAGGATGTGGTGGACATGGGATTGTAGCCAAAGGCAGCCTTGATGCCAGCCCTGGCAATCAAGGCCTGGCTGCTGTCCTGGGCATAGTTGCGGATCACCGCAGAACTGCCGCCTATGATATTCCCACTGCCAGGCAGCAGGCATGAATAGAGCACCCCGGACTGCACCGCGTCCTGCAGGGCTGGATCATCCATCTGCAGGGAGTCCAAAGGGTCAGCCAGGACAGTAAAGGAATCCTGCTTTTCATTGGATTCAGCCTCTGCAGCTGGCTCCCCTGACCTGACCATGCCTATATGGCTGTGCACATCAATAAAGGCCGGGGTCAGCACCTGGCATTCCTGCAGCACTTGGCCCTGCTCCTGGCTGGAGATGCCTGCTATGCGCTCATCATCCCAGAGCAGGCAGACATCCTGGAGCTTGTCCTTTCCGGCATACATGGTCTTGGCCTTGACACAGCGCATATCTACCTCCCGGGAATGCATGGAAATGGGAAATCATCTGTAGGCATTGATCAGATCCTTGAGCAGCGCGGCTGCGGCGCCTACTGGAGAGCTCCTGCCCCCACTTAGGGTGATCTCGCCCATGGTATCGGTTTGATAGCTAATGGCCTTCTCTGAACCATTGACACTTGCCAGGGGATGCCCTTCATCCAGCAGCTTTGGGGCCACAGCCAGCTCGATTCTTCCGGCCCTTTTCACAGCGCTGCCCACAAGCTTCAGCACACAGCCCTGCTCAGTGGCCTTGGCTATATCTCCAGCACTGATACTGGTGATGCCTTGGATACTGATATCACCAAGCCCAAAGGCAGTACCCAAGATCCGGTTACAGATCAGGATCATCTTATTGGCTGTATCCTGCCCCTGAAGATCATAGCTGGGATCTGTTTCCGCAATCCCCATTTCCTGGGCCTGCCTGAGGGCCTGTTCAAAGTCTGTGCCTTTATCCCGCATCTGGGTCAGGATATAATTCGTGGTCCCATTCAGAATGCCCTGCACAGACTGTACTTCAGCTCCTGCCAGGCAGATCCGCCCCACATCAAGGGTGGGCAAGGCAGCCGCAGCAGCTGCGCTGATATACAGTCCGCAATTGTTCCTCCTGGCCATATCGTGCAGCTCCTGATAAAAGAGGACAAAAGGCCCCTTGTTAGCGCTTACCACCTGCATGCCCCTGGAGATGGCGCTCAGGACATGGCCCTTGCCGGGCTGGCCATGCTCCAGGTTAGTGGGAGTGGCCTCTACCAGAACCTGGGCCTGGGCCTGATCAATGGCCTGTTCCCCTGTCAGCCCTGGCTGGCCGTAAGACCCGAAGTCCTGCACGCTCCCGCCCTGCCCCAGATGGTCCAGCAGCTGTGCGGCATCCAGTCCATTATCAGATCTTGTAATGGCTGCGCCGCCAATATCTACAACTGCGCTGAGCACAGGCCTCAAGCAGTAATCCTCCTGCAGCGCATGGGAGCGATCAGCCAAGAGACGGATAAACTCACTGCCCACCCGTCCGACGCCGCACATTACGATTTTTACAGCCTTCATCACTTGTTCCCTTTTAGGATCAGATCCTGATAATCATCCTTGTTCACAAAGGCCTGCACAATCACCGGACCTGACTCTGCAAAGGCCTGATCCAGGGCAGCCTGATACTGCTGCTGGTCATGGGCCTCAAGAACAGGGACCCCGAAAACGCTTTTGTCCGGCTCATAGCCCTGGCTGTGCAGTCCTGTGGCATAGGGCCTATAGCTCTTGCGATCCTGCTTGATGCTGATCAGGGCCAGCTCCCTGTCCAGCATGACCACAAACACCACCTTTGTATTCAGCCTGGCAGCAGTGGCCATCTCGCCGGCCATCATCAAGAATCCCCCGTCACCAGTTACACAGCAGACCTCGCGATCCGGACAGCAAAGCTTAGCAGCAATGGCAGCCGGGATGCCGAAGCCCATGCTGGAGCAGCCGTTGGTCATCAACTGCAAGCCTGGCTCCGGAGTCTTCCACTGCTGGCCTATCAAATGCAGATGTGCCCCCACATCACAGGTCATAATGCCATTTCCAGGCAAGCTCCTGCGCAGCTCAGACAGCACGCCCCTGGCCTCAAACCTGCCCTGAACCGGCTCCAGCTGCCTGAACATCTCTGTCCGCCGCCTAGCCAAGGCCTGCAGATCCCAATCCTTTCCGGGGCACTGGGCTAAGTCCAGATGCTGCAGGCATTGTTCCAGGCTGCCCAGGACCTCGCAGCCCAGGCGGATCTGCTCCCTGTCCACATCAGCTGGCAGAGGATCAATATGCACCAGGGGCACATCAGGAATCCATTCCTCATAATTGATCTCCACCGGATCATAGCCAACGCCCAGGACCAGATCAGCCTGCTGGTGGGTCAGGGCCACCTGATCTGCCAGGGCATGGGCCAGAACTCCAGCATAGCAGGGATGGTCCTCCGGAAGCATGCCTTTGGCCATGGGGGTGAGCACCACAGGTACCCGGAACTTTTCCGCGATCTTTAAAATCAAAGCCCTGGATCCGGATCTGCTGGCACCAATTCCCAGTGCCATAAGGGGCCTGTGAGAAGCCTCAAAGAGCCTAAGCATACTGTCCAGGGCTGCTGGTTCTGCTGAGGGTAGTGCTTCCGGCGCCTGCATCTGCAGCTCTTGACTTGCAGCCTGCTCCAAGCCCAGCCCTGCAGGAAGCCCGATGTAGGCCGGACCAGGCCTATGGCTCAGGGCCAGCTGCGCAGCCTGATAAAGGATACCTTTGACCGTGTCCGGTCTCAGCCTGGCCTGGAGCTTGGAGATGGGCTTAAAAAGGCTCTGCTGGTCAATATTCATCTGGGTTACCCTGTGCAACATCTTATCGCTGGACTCATCCGCAAGAGCCAGCATGGGAGATCGGTCCAGAAAACCGCAGCAGACCCCGGTACTCAAATTACAGGCCCCGGGCCCGTGGGTCCCGAAGCAGGCAGCCAGCTTGCCGGTCAGCCGCCAACAGATATCAGCCATGAAGCCTGCGCTGGCCTCATTGCTGACCAGAATGAACTCAATGCCTGCCTTGCTGCGAAGGGCCTCGCAATAATCCACCCAATTTCCGCTGGGCACGCCAAACACATACTGCACCCCCAGCTCATGCAGTGCGTCCACCAGCTCTTCAGCTACAACAGCCATGCCTTCTCCTTTTTCAGAAAGCTTATCTGGAAAATATGCACCATGCTGGTCTCAATATCCACAAAAAAGGCATTGCCTGTGCTATCAAGCTGGGTGCAGGATATGATTAGAAGTCTAGACGCTGACTGCAGAACCCCGACTGGCCTTGAATGTCCATAACAGACAATCCCTGCCCGCCTTACCTACACAAGCCCCAATACATAGCGCATGAAGGCTGGCAGATCGTCAGGCTTGCGGCTGGTAACCAGTTTGCCGTCCACCACCACTTCCTGATCCGTCCACTTTGCTCCGGCATGGATCAAATCGTCCTTGATAGCGAAAAAGGAGGTCACCCTTCTGCCCTGCAGGACCTTGGCAGAGGCCAGCATCCATCCCGCATGGCATATTGCGGCCACCACCCTGTCCTTTTCCACCATGTTTTTGACCAGATCTACCATGCTCTGGTGCCTGCGCATATGGTCCGGGGCATATCCGCCTGGGATGACCAAAACCTGGAAATCTTCCGCATCAGCCTGGGCAGCTCCCAGGGTGCTGCTGGCCTTGGTCCCTGATTTCCCGGTATAGGTCTTTCCTGCCTCAGGCCCCACCACATTCACCTCCAGACCTGCTTCCTGCAGCCTGTAGTAAGGGTAGATAAACTCGTAATCGTTGTACATTTCCTCGATCATGACCATGGCTTTTTTGCCCTGCATAGCAAATCCTCCTGCTTTGGAGCTAGTCTTGGATTTAAAAAATGTCCGTTAGGCAGCACAAATTTCACTGCCTGCTTGCTTCTTTAGCACCCTGATTTACAAATCTTCATGGATTTTAGTACAGCTTGTCAAGATCGGGCCCTGCTACTCCTAGCCTCAACCTGAGCATGAGGCAAGCTATCAGTGGAAACCTGGAATGAGATCAGGGCATGATTTGCAGGGGCCAGAGGACAGAAGGCGGCTGAAGATCCTGCGCAAGAGCAGGGCTCCTTTGTTTGGAATCAAAAAAGCTGGGGATCTGGATCCTTATTTGGATCAACTGCAGTCCCGGCGGCTTTTGGATCAGGATCTGATGTGTCTTCGCTCCATGCAGGAGCTTATCAGGCTTGCCCTTCTCAAGCTCTTTCTGGAAGGCTGGCATTGGCCCTTTTGAAAAGATTTTGCAACAGCCTTTTCTTGGCCTAAAGAAATTTGGCTGCTGTCCGAATCTGATAGGTACAGCTGGATAGCTTCTCTCAGTAATGCAGATACTGTCCAGCTGGAAGGACAAGCAGCAGATCAGGCTTCCGGCTTGAATCTGCATAAAGCACAAGGAGCAAGCCCATGAGAACCAATTCTATCTGGTCCCTGATCAGCCATCTTGCAGCTGATTACAATTTCGAAGTAGACAGGGTTGTAAATGAGCTTTTGCAAAGGATGGAGTCGGAAGACACCCAAGGTCCAGACAACAGTCGGAACAAGCACAACTCCCATCCCAGCCTGAAGCCCGCTTCTCCAGAGCTGGCCTCCTAAAGCATATGCTGCAGAATGAACCTGCAGAACTAGGGGATCTTATGTTCAATATGCCTGCGCTTAGCCCCTTGCCCAGCGTTTCTGCCCAGACTGCGCAGGAACCTGGGCAGCAGAGCCAGGCCAGCAAAACTGCAGACAAGCTGCAGCAGGAGGTCAAGTCAAAAGCCGGCCTGGATCAGGTAAAGGTCTTTGATGCTGCGGACAGCTTCTTTGACTTGAGCAGCAGAAAGCGTCTACACGGATATCTGGGCTTGAATACAGAAGAAAGACAGGCTGTTGCTGAGACTGTGGGAGAGCTGGCCAAAAGAGGACATATAGGCTATGAGATCCTGGATATCCAGGACAGGCCCTACAAGTCCTTTATCAGTACCAAGATGACTGACTCCAGAACAGCAAATGCCCAGTTATATGACCAGCACGGGTATTACAGGCAAAATATTTTTTAACTCGCCTAGCAAGTCTGCCCAAACCTTGTTTTAGCTAAACGACTAACCTCCTTCTGCTCCAGGAAATCTATGCAGCCCAGCAATTAGGCTGCCTTTTATCTGCAGCTGGGCGCTCCTGCTTCCCTCTTTATTCGCTAGCCCCTTCCTTCTGAACTCTACAGGACAGGGATCGCCTGTTTTAGCTCACTGGTGGCCTTTCCTCACCAACATTTCCACCTTATTGCCAACTACTGCTTGCCAGCTTTAAATTCAAGCCACGATATTGGGTACTTAAATAGTTCTATAGCTACACGGCCAATTCAGCCTAGCTGTTAGCTTTAGTTCTTATAAGTCATTTTATTACGAAAAAACATCTATCATGGCTTTATGTTGACAAGCAATAACTTAATCCGCATACTGCACTGACCCATTAAGGCCCTGGGCTTGCCTTGCAAATCAGCCCAAACACAAGGAGGAAGAAAATGGTCAGCTACTCCAAGATGCTCCTTTTGTCTTGCACACTCCTTTTGCTGGCACTGCTGCCCGGACAAACCCAGGCCCAGGACCAGGTTTTGACCATGAGCACCACTACCAGCACCGAGGCCTCTGGGCTTCTGGAGTACCTGCTGCCCAAGTTCGAAGAGGATACCGGCATCACTGTACGGGTCATGGCCAAAGGCACTGGAGCTGCCCTGCGCGACGGCATGGACGGCAACTGCGACATTGTCTTCGTGCACGAACCCCAGCTTGAGGAGAGTTTCGTGCAGGAAGGCTACGGCACCCAGCGCTACTACATCATGTACAACGACTTTGTGATTGTAGGGCCAGAGGATGACCCAGCAGGCATCGAGCAGGCTTCCAGCGCC
>JBNJDO010000036.1:0-19291 GCA_051744965.1 Thermodesulfobacteriota bacterium
GTCAGTAACCTGGTTCTGGAACTCTTGAGCCTGGCGCAGGGAGTCCAGCCTAAGCAGATTGCAGAGCATGGCAGAGTTTCCAGAAGGTATGGCCCCGTCAAATATCTCCTTGGGCCTATACAGAATATACTCAGAATCTTCAGCATTCAAGTAGTGTCCGCCTTGCTGTTGATCCTGGAAATGCTCCTGCACTATTCGGCTCAGCCTGCTGGCCTGCTGCAGGCGGGAGTCGTCTGCAGTGCTCTGGTAAAGCTCCAACAGGCCCCAAATCAGGAAGGCGTAATCATCCAGAAAGGCGGGGATACCTGCCTGGCCATCCTTGTAGCGGTGCAGCAGCCTGCCCTGGGAGTCCAGCATATGAGTGAGCAGAAAGTCAGCAGTCTGGTTTGCAGCCTGGGTATAGGATTCATCCTGCAGTATCCTGCCTGCAGAGGCCAGTGCTGCCAGCATGAGTCCATTCCAGTCCGTGAGCACCTTGTCGTCCAGCTGGGGCCGAACTCGTTGTTGCCTGGCAGTTAGCAGCTTTTGCCGTATCCCCTGCATTTTTTGAGACAGATCCTCTGGATTTAGGCTGAAGGCTGCTGCCAGCTCAGAGTCAGAAATGGACAAGCGGTGCAGGATGTTCTGTCCTGTATACTCCTGGGTAGCCTCGTCCAGGAAGTTGCCCTTTTCCTGCACGGCAAAGGCCCTTAGGGCCAGCTCTGCCTCAGCAGGGGAGAGGGCTTCCTTGATCTGCTCTTGGCTCCAGAGGTAGAACTTGCCTTCCACTCCCTCGCTGTCCGCGTCCTCGCCAGAATAGAATACGCCTTCCGGGCTTTGCAGGTTGTTCTGCACATACTCCAGGGTTTGCCTGGCTGTTGCAGCATAGAAATCCTGCCCTGTAATCTGGAAGGCCTGCAGATAAACCAGGATAAGCAGGGCCTGGTCGTAGAGCATCTTCTCGAAATGGGGCAGTAGCCACATCTTGTCTGTAGAGTAGCGGTGAAAGCCGAATCCCAGGTGGTCAAAGAGGCCACCCTGGCGCATAGCCTGCAGGGTCTTTTCCACCATGGCCAAAAGCTCCTGGCTTTGGGTGCGCTCATACCTGCCCAGCAAAAAGAGCAGGTTGTGCGGGGCAGGGAACTTTGGAGCCTGGCCAAAGCCGCCGTGTGTCTGGTCAAAGCTTTTCTGCATCTCCTGCGCTGCCTGCTGCAGCAGGCTTTGATCCGGAAGCTCTCCTCTAGTATCCTGCTCAGACTGTTGCAGGGCCTGGGTAATAGAATCTGCTGCCTGAAAGACCTTTTCTCTTTGATTTTGCCAGAGATCCTGCAGCACGGGAAGCAGTTCCAAAAGGCCCTGCTGGGGCGGGCGGGACTCTTTGGGGATATAGGTGGCAGCCAGGAATGGCTTTTTCTCAGGGGTCAGAAAGATGCTCAAAGGCCAGCCTCCCCGGCCGGAGACTATCTGGCAGGCCTTCATGTAGACCGCATCTATGTCCGGCCGCTCCTCCCGGTCCACTTTAATGGGGATAAAGGCTTGATTGATGAGATCTGCCACTTGCTGGTCCTCAAAGGACTCATGGGCCATGACATGGCACCAGTGGCAGGTGGCATAGCCTATGGATAAAAATACAGGTTTGTCTTCCTGCTGGGCCCTGTCCCAGGCTTCCTGACCCCAGGGCATCCATTGTACCGGGTTATAGGCGTGCTGCAGGAGATAAGGGCTTTGCTCCTGGGCCAGGCGATTGGCTTGGGGGCTTTCTTGCTGTTGCATATAGACTCCAGGGTTTTTTTGGGGTTTGGCTCAGAAAGTCAAGAGTTAGATATAATGAAAATAACATTCATTCTCATAAAATCAAGGAGTCTAATGCAGCTTGGGGTGTAAGCCTGCGGCATCGCTCAAGGCTGGCAAAGGAGAAAGCTTTTTGTGTATTAAATCCTTTGCAGTAGGCCAGTAGAACTATGAGCCCAGGCTACTGAGGCAAGTTCCTGCTCAAGGTGCGCACCTCTCCGCCAGGCTCAATCAGATTGACCTGCAGGGGCATTTTGCCTGGCAGATGATGGCTGGCGCAGGCCAGGCAGGGATCATAGGCCCTGAAAGCCATCTCTATTCGATCCAGTATGGCCTCGTCCGGGGCCTGGGTCTCGATCAGGCGCTGGGCAGCCTTTTTTACAGAGAGGTTCATGGCTGCGTTGTTCTGTACTGTGGCTACTATAAGATTCACATCCTGGACCAGGCCCTGGGAGTTGGTCTGGTAGTGGTGGAAGAGGGTGCCCCGGGCAGCCTCCACAGCACCTATGCCTTCCCCAGTAGCCTGGCCCGGCATGCTGCGCACATCCTGGCTGGTGATCTCCGGATCCCTAGCCAGCTGCAGAATCTGCTCACAGGCCTGCAGGTTCTCTATCAGCCTGGCCCAGTGGAAGGCCATGGTCTGGTGCACCGGCTTGCTGCCGAAGAAGTCGAACATCTTTTCGAACTCCTGCTGGGCCAGGGGCGTGGCCATCTGGTCAGCCACATTCAGCCTGGCCAGGGAGTTCACCCGGTAGACCCCGCTGTGCTCTCCATCTGTAAGGCCCTGCCAGCCCACTGCCTTGAGGAATGGAAACTTGAGATAGGTCCAGGGCTCCACGTGCTCCTGGATATGCTCCAGGTAGTCCTGGGCAGGGAATTGGGAGAATCTGGAGCCGTCCGGGGCTACCACTCTCAGGTCTCCGTGATAGAAGTCCGGGGAGCCGTCTTCGTCCACCTGGCCCATATAATAGGTGCGGTGGGAGTAGAGGTCCTTGGTTAGCAGATCCCGGTTCTGTCTGCGTTCCAAAACCAGCTTTTCAAAGGTCTGCATGGATTTCTGGGCAAACTCCAGCATGGAGCTGGCCATTTCCTCTATCTCCCTGCGCTGCTCCTCCTGCAGGGGCTTGCTCATTCCGCCGGGCAGAGAGCTCACCGGATGGATGGGGTGGCCTGCGATACTGCCCTGGATCTTTTGGGCATAGCCCCGGTTGGCCACCACCTCCTGGCCTGCGTCCTGGCCCAGGGCATTGATCAGGCCCAGGATATTGCGGTTGGCAGGACCGGAGTCAGGTCCGGGCAGAAGGTCAGGTGCAGCCAGGGCGTAAAAGTGCAGGAGATGGCTGTGGGAGATATGGGCGTTGTAGAACAGCCTGCGCAGCTTCTCTGCTGTAGGCGGGATCCGCAGGTCGTAGACCGCATCAGCTGCCTTGGAGGAGGCCATGTGGTGGGCGCCTGGACAGACCCCGCAGATCTTGGGCATGATCCTGGGCAGCTCCTCCACAGGCCTGCCCTGGCAGAAGCGCTCAAAGCCCCGCAGCTCCACCACCTGGAAGTAGCAGTCCTGGACCTGGCCTGATTCGTCCACAAATATGTCTATCTTGCCGTGCCCCTCCAGCCTGGTGATGGGAGAGATGGTGATGCGCTCGCTCATGTTTTTTGACTCCGGTGGATGTTTTCAAAAATCTTTTAAATTAGGGTAAGCTATCCCTTATTCTCTTTGTCCGGCCTGAAGCTGCGGTAGATTATGGCCGAGGGCAGGGTGAAGCGGTAAAAGCTGCCTGCAGGGTCCAGGATTCGTCCTGTTTCCCTTTTCATTTCCCCCCGGGTCATGAAGTCCTCTCCGTTGGGGCCTACCACTGTTCCCAAGGAGGACATGGCCTCTGCCCCTGGATCCAGCTGCCCAGGGGCAGGACCGTAGCAGCCCCTGCAGGGCTGGTTGGCCTGGATGCAGAGCCCCCCGCAGCCGCTGCGGGTAAAGGGCCCCATACAGATCAGGCCCTGCTCCAGGAAGCAGAGCTCTGGGTCAGCCTGGATTTGATGCGGCCGCAGCACTTGCCTGATACGGTTGGCCTTTTTGCTCTCCCTGCGGGGGCAATCCTGGCACAAGGCGTGATCCTGGGCCAGAAAGGATCCGGCAGGGGGAAGCTCCTTGCCTTGGGCATAGTCGGAAATCACCTGCAGCGCCTGCTCCAGACTCTCCTGGGCAGGAGGGCAGCCAGGCAGAAAATAGTCCACCCTTGCCAGGTCCTGCAGGGTGCGCACCCTCTGGGAGAAGGCAGGCAAGGTCAGGGTCTGGCCATTTACCGTGCTCTCGGGCTGGGGCAGGATCTGCTCCGGGTTGGTGGTGGAGCTGGTCTGTTGATAGGCAGTTGCCAGGATTTCTTCTTTGCCCGAGAGGTTGGCCAGGCCTGGGATGCCGCCGAAGCAGGAGCAGGAGCCATAGGCGATGAGCACCTTGCATTTGCTGCGCATGAGCAGGGCATCCTCCTCCTGCTCAGAGGTGCGCAGCACTCCGTTGAAAAGCCCGATATCCAGGCTGTTGTCCGGCATTGCCTGCAGATCTTTCCTCTTGAAGTCCAGGGCCACCGGCCAATAGACAATATCAGCGATTTCAGCCAGATCCAGAAATCCCTGCTCCAGATCCAAAAGGGAAACGTCGCAGCCTCCGCAGGCCCCGGCCCAGTTCATGGCTATCTTTATCTTGGGCATCAGACTTCCTCCTGCAAGGCTTGGTTCTGGGTGGCAATCGGGTTGGGACCAAGCTCGCGCAATTTTTTGTCCATGGCCTGGATGGAATCCGTCAGTCTCTGATAATGGGGCACCCCGACATAATCGAAAGTAAGGCGGCCCTCCAGCCCCATTTGCTGCATGAAATTGGAGAACAGGCTGACCCGCTTGTCAGCCAGGTAGTTGCCGTGGATGTGATGGCAGCTGTTTGGAGGGCAGCCGCCGATAAAGATCCCGTCCACCCCTCGCCTGAACATTTCCAGAAGCAGGGAAGTGCTGACAGAAGAGGAGCAGCGGATGCGCATGCAGCGGAAGTTGGTGGGCATGCGCAGGTTGTGCAGACCTGCCATGTCCGCGCTGCTGTAAGCGCACCAATAGCATAGCAGACCCAAAATCCTGGGCTCTTCAGGGGAGAGTCCACTGAAGGCCACATCCACTTGATCCAGGAGGACTTGGTCCGAGAAGTTGACCAGCTGGGCAGCATGGCTGGGACAGGCTGCAGCGCACAGGCCGCAGCCCTGGCAGAAGCCCGGGTCTGCATACATGCCTTGCTCTGTAAGCCTGATCGCCCCGTGGGGGCAGACAGTCTGGCAGAAGCGGCACTGGATGCATTTTTCCGTATCTATGCGGCTGACATGCCTGACCTGCTGCCTGCCGCCCTGGTGCAGCTGGGAATGGAAATCCAAGGCTGCTGCCTTGCCCTGCTCCACAGCCTGCTGCACCACCTGGGGGCCGCTGGAGGCCCCTGCTGCATATACCCTGTGCACAAAGGTCTCAGTAGGCCGGAACAAGCGGGGCTGGTCCTCCATGGGAAAGCCGTAGATATCTGCAGTTACTCCTAGCTGCCGCAGCAGTTCCTGGGACTCCTGCTTAGGGGTCTGGGCAGAGGCCAGGACCACCAGATCCGCCTCCAGGCTTAAACGACCCTGTTTAAACTCGAACTCCCCCATGGAGGATGTGGTTTGCTCGCCCAATTGGGCGAGCTCCAAGTACAGGCTGCCCTGATCGTTTTCCTGGATGGACTGGATATCCCCCTGCAGGAACTCTATGCCCATCTTCTTGGCTGTGTCGTAGAGGTCTTCAAAGGTGCGCTCATAGGTGCGGATATCGTAGTAGTAGATTATGGTTACAGCAGTCTCAGGCATGCTGGCTGCCACCAGCTGGGCCTGGCGCATGGTCACTCCGCAGCAGGTCTTGGAGCAGTAGGCCAGGCCCCGGCCCTGCTTCTCCTGGGTGGCCCTGGATCCTGCGCAGAGCACAAACACAATATGCTCAGGCGGCTCCTGGTCTGAGGGCCTCTTGATGCCGTGGTCCAGGATGCGCTCGAACTGCAGGCCAGTGACAATATCCTTGGAAGGGGCATCCAGACCCTGAACTTTGGTACGGTCATAGGTGTCGAATCCGGTATTCAGAAAGACCGCTCCAAAGTCCTCTTCCCATGCAAAGGGCTCTGCCTCCAGGTTTATGGCTTCTGCAGGGCAGACAGCTACGCATTCTCCGCATTTGGTGCAAGACTCCTGCATGATATTGTAGGAGTCAGGCACAGCCCTGGGAAAGTCCTTGTCTATGGCCTTGCGCAGGAAAAGCCCCTGATCGAACTCGCTGCGGGCAAACTCTGGACAGACCTCTGCACACTTTCCGCAGGCAACACAAAGGTCAGGATCCACAAATGGAGCCGCGGCCTTGAGCTTGGCTCTGAAGTTGCCATTCTTCTTCTCTATGTGCTGCACACCAGCCTGCAGATAGGCAGATACCCGGGGCTGCAAGGAGGTCTCCAGGGCTTGCAGCGGGCCCACGCAGAGATTTATGCAGCGGCCGTTCCAGTGCTCGCTTTGAAAAAGGATTCTTATCTGGCACATCCTGCCCCCCAGGTAGCTGGACCTCTCCACCAGGGTCACTTCCTGGCCCAGCTTGGCCAGCTCCTTGGCAGTGGACAGACCTGCAGGGCCTGCGCCCGCTACCAGGGCCCTGGGTACAATAGGCACATCCTCTCCAGGGGGCGTAGCCCAAAGCAGCCTGGCATGGGCCATCCTTATCTCATCCAGGGCTTTGGCCTGGCAGCCTGGGCCGGGTTCGTGCAGCCAGGCGCACTGTTCCCGGATATTGGCCACTTCCAGCATGGATTCCGGGATTCCGGCACTGCGCAGCAAGGCCTGGATGTGTTCTTCTGCAAAGCGAAGTGAAGAGCGGGGAGAGCAGCCCACAAACAGCAGGCGGTCTGCCTTGGATTCAGCCAGGTCGGAGAGCAGGGTGGCAGTCTCTTTTTTGCTGCACAAGGCCCCTACTTGCTTGACCAGGATCACATCCTGCATTTCCTGCAGGCTTTTTTCTAGCTGCTGGGTATCCAGATGTTCCGAGATTTGTCCCAGGCAATCGCAGATGACTGCCATGATTCGTGCTTGTGACATGGGCGAGTCTCCATGGTTGGGAAAGGTAAGGAATGCGTTAAATCTTTTGCATAAGAAGGTTAGCATGTTTTGCTCAAAATTGGCAACCTGCAGAAATCAAGGTAAATTTTCCGACTGAAACAGGAGGGAAAAGTTTTTTGCTGCTTTGCAAAAACAAATGATCTGGTTTAGTCAATGCTTTACAAGCAGCGCGCACAAAGGCTAGTATGTGCGGATTGCTTGTCGCAATACTCTGGGAGCCAGGGTACAAAATACAGGAGGGAGTATATGGCCACTGTGTATAGTCCAGTTAATTTGGGCAAGCTGGAGTTGCCCAACAGATTCGTGCGTTCTGCCACTTGGGAGGGTATGGCCAAGGATGACGGTTCCTGCACCCAGGCCCTGGCAGATCTTTATGTCAGTCTGGCCCAAGGGGGAGTGGGGCTGATAATCAGCAGCCACGCCTATGTCAGCAAGGAAGGCCAGGCCGGGCCCTGGCAGCTGGGTCTATACAGCGACGATCTACTGCGGGGTTTGAAAGACCTGGCGGGCAAGGTGCACCAGGCCGGGGGCAAGATCGCAGCCCAGCTGGCCCATGCAGGCTGCGCAGCAGCAAGCAATCTGAGCGGGAAACAGCCTGTGGGCCCCTGTGACAGGGAATTGGAGGACGGCTCCTGGTGCCGCGGGCTGGAAAAGGAGGAGATCCAGGCTTTGGCCAGGTCCTTTGCCCTGGCTGCCATGCGGGCCAAGAAGGCAGGCTTTGACGCGGTGCAGATCCATGCCGCCCACGGCTATTTGCTGAGCCAGTTCCTCTCCCCTTATTTCAATCAGCGGGATGATGAGTACGGCGGGGATATTGAGGGCAGGTCCAAGATAGTGCGCGAAGTGCTGCAGGCCATCAAGATCGGGGCTGGGACCGAGTATCCGGTTTTGATCAAGCTGAATGCCCAGGATTTTCTCTCTCCAGGATTTTCTGTGCAGGATATGCTGGAAGTCTCCAAGATGCTGCAGGAGGAGGGCATAGATGCAGTGGAGCTAAGCGGCGGTACCAGGATATCCGGAGAGTATATACCTTCCAGGACACATCCCATAAAGTCTGCCGAGGACGAGGTCTATTACTTTAAGGAGGCTAAGCAGTTCAAGCAGGCAGTGGATCTGCCCCTGATCCTGGTGGGGGGAGTAAGGTCCCCGGAAGTGGCAGAGAATCTGGTCTCCCAGGGCCAGGCAGACCTGATTTCCATGGCCAGGCCCCTGGTCAGGGAGCCGGATTTGATCCAGCGCTGGCAGTCAGGGGACAAAACCCCGGCAGCCTGCATCTCTGACAATAAGTGCTTCAAGCCCATCCTGAATGGGGAGGGCATCTATTGCGTGCACACCAAGAAGGGCAACAAGAAGAATAGATCCGGAAAGTAATCCGGTTCTGCGCAGATATCTGTTCAGGGCCTGATTCTGCAACTACAAAAGCCCCCGGTTAAGCTTCCCTGGGGTTCCTGGCGTATCAGGGCAGTCCCTGGTGAAACCCCTTCAGGAACTCCTTCGGAGTTGTTTCAGGGCAGGCAAAGTAAGATACACTAAGGCTGGAGTCATTAGAATGTATACAGAGGATATAACCCAGGACAAACCCAAAAGCCAGATCAGGCGGGAGGTGCAGAAAAGGCGCACTTTCGGTATTATCAGCCATCCGGATGCAGGCAAGACTACCCTTACAGAGAAGCTGTTGCTTTTTGGCGGGGCAATTGCCAGTGCTGGCACGGTCAAGGCCAGGAAGGCAGTCAGGCATGCCAGGTCGGATTGGATGAAGGTGGAGCAGGAGCGGGGAATTTCAGTGACTTCCTCGGTGATGAAATTCGAGTACCAGGGCTTGGAGATCAATCTCCTGGATACCCCTGGGCACCAGGATTTTTCCGAGGATACCTACCGGGTGCTTACAGCTGTGGACTCTGCGCTTATGGTCATTGACAGTGCTAAAGGCGTAGAGAGCCAGACAGAAAAGCTGATGCAGGTCTGCCGCATGCGCTCCACTCCGATCATGACCTTTATCAACAAGCTGGACCGGGAGGGCAGGGATCCCTTTGAGCTACTGGACGACATAGAGCAGACTCTGGGCATCCAGTCTGCAGCAATGACCTGGCCCATAGGCAGGGGTAAGAACTTCCTGGGCATCTATGATCTGGTGCACGGTGAGATCCGTTTCTTCCATCAGCAAGAAGGCAAGAACAAGCGGCCCCAGGAGAAGATGGTCCTTCAGGACCTGGAAGATCCAGAGCTGGACAGGCTGATAGGCAGCCAGGCTGCAGATGAGCTGCGTCAGGAGGTGGATCTGCTGCAGGGGGCTGGGTATTCCTTTGATCCGCAGGCCTATTTGGAGGGCAGACAGACCCCGGTCTTTTTCGGCAGCGCGGTGAACAACTTTGGGGTGCAGGAGCTTCTGGAAAATTTTGTGCACTATGCTCCGCCCCCTGGTAATCGCCAGGCCCAGACCAGGGAGGTCTCTCCGTATGAAGATGGCTTTTCCGGCGTAGTTTTTAAGATCCAGGCCAATATGGATCCAGAGCACCGGGACAGGATCGCCTTTCTGCGCATCTGCTCCGGGAAATTCCAGCAGGGCATGCAGGTCAGGCATCACCGCCTGCAGAAGAACATGAATATCTCTAAGGCCATAGTCTTTATGGCCCGGGATCGAGCCGGGGCTGAAACTGCCTGGCCTGGAGATATTGTGGGCATCCACAATCATGGTACCCTGAAGATAGGGGATACCTTGACCAGCAAGGAGCCTTTGCAGTTTCTGGGCATCCCCAGCTTTGCCCCGGAGTTCTTCCGCAGGGTGGTCCTGGCTGACCCCTTCCGGGCCAAGCAGCTGGGAAAAGGCCTGTTCCAGCTGGCTGAGGAAGGAGTGATCCAGGTCTTCCGGCCGGTGCAGGGCAGGGATTATATCCTGGGCGCGGTAGGGGCTCTGCAGTTCGAGGTCACCGCAGCCAGGCTGGCTGCGGAGTACGGAGTTCAGGCCAAATTCGAGCCCTGGGATGTGCACGCTGTGCGCTGGATAGATTCCCAGGATCAGAAGCAATTAAAAGAGATCAAGGCCAAATGCCAAAACAGCCTCCTGGAAGACTCCCAGGGGCATCCCGCTCTATACTTCACCTCCAGGTGGAGGTTGGACAAGACCCAGGAGGATTGGCCCGGGATCAGCTTCCTCAAGGTCAAGGAGCAGCAGGACTACTGATGCGGAAGCCTTTGGCTTTGTTCCCAGGCTCCAGCCTGGGAACAAGGGCAAGATCTCTGATGTAGCTATCTACCCATCTTCTCCACCCTGCAGAGCAGGGCCTTGATGGAGATTGAGCCGCTCACAGGACAAAGCTGCTGATCATCAGTGAGCATATTGATGTTCAGTCTCTGCCAGCCGTTTTCTATTCCGTACCAGAAGCCGTGCGGGGAGTGCACCACCCTGGGATCTATGTCCGGGGTGAGGCGGGCCTTGATTTCTATCCGCCCCCTGGGGGAGGCCAGGTAGACCCACTCTTCATCCTGGACTCCCAGATTCCGGGCAGTGTTCGGATGGATCTCTAGCTCAGGGTCCGGAGCCTTCTTGCGCAGGGAAGGGATATTGCGGTGCGAGGAGTGGTAATAAACCAGCATTCTTGCCCCGGTGGTCAGGATCAGGGGATAGTCCTGTTTTAGATCCGGCCTGCTGACCGGGCTCTCTGGCGGTTCCCTGAACTCTGGCAGGCCTGAGATTCCCAGGGCCTGTAAATAGTCCGCATGCAGGGCCACCTTGCCGGTGGGGGTGCGGAACTTGCCCTTTTCCTGGTAGCTCTTATACTTGAAGCCCCCGAAGTGCCAGCCTTTTTGCTTGAGCTGGGCAAAATCTAGCCCGGCATATTCCAGGCGATGGTTCAGCATCTCTTGTATTGTGCCAAAATATCCATGTAGACCCATCTTCTGGGCCAGATCGATCAATATCTGTTTCTCATCCCTGCATTCAGGCACTGGATCCAGGGCCTTGGGCTGGCAGAAGACATGGCTCTTCATAAGCAGGTCCTCCACATCGTCGCGCTCGCTCCAGTGCGCCGGAGGCAGGATCACATCAGCCAGCTCTGTGGTGGGGGTCTGGAAATAGTCCGCTGCGAACAAAAAATCCAGCTTCTGCAAAGCATTCCTGACTCGATTGGAGTTGGGGTAGGCGCAGACGCTGTTGTTGGCAAATAGGCCCAGGACCCGGACAGGATAGGGCTGATCCTCTTCTATAGCCGGCCAGACCACCTGGGGCGGGCAGGGGATGGGGATGAACTCCAGAAGGGGAAAGCGCTCCAGCCCCAGCTTTTTCCTGGCCTGGTCCCTGGGCAGGTTGAAGAAGGGATCATGGTTTGGGCCGTAGCAGCTGCGCTTGCTGAGCGGTGAGGGACAGCGCAGATTCCCTCCGGGTACTTCCAGGTTTCCGGCCAGGGCACTCAGGATGGTCAGAGCCCGGCTCAAGTCAAAGGCGTCATTGGCCTGGCAGACCCCGCCCATGCCCGCGCCGATGGCACCAGGCCGGGTGGTGGCCCAAATCCGGGCTGCCGCTTGGATCTTTTCCACAGGCACCCAGGTGATCTCTGAGGTCCTTTGCAGGTTGAACCAGGCAGCGTGCTCACGCAAGGCTTCCAGCCCCTGGGTCCAGCTCTGGATGAACTCCTGGTCCTGGAGCTGGTTTTCCAGGATATGGTTGATCAGACCCAATGCCAGGGCTACATCAGTGCCCGGCCGGATCTGCAGCCAGAGATCAGCCTTGCTGGCCAGGCGGGTTTTCCTGGGATCCACCACAATGAGCTTGGCCCCTTTTTTTAGGCCGTCCCTGATATCGTTCATGTACAGTCCTGGCCAGGACTTTTCCGGATTGTGGGCCCAAAGCAGGATGCAGCTGCTCTGGCTGAAATCAGGGTCAGAGAGCCCGAATCCGCTGGTGGCCAGGCTGCCCATGACAATAGGACCACCGCTCATATTGGAGGGGGCCATGAAGTTGGGGGAGCCGAGCTTAGTCAGAAAACGGTTCAAATAAGGGGCCAGCCCCCTGGTGGTGCCAGTGCCCAGGACTATAGACTCTGCCCCGTGTCTTTCCTTAGCAGCAAGCATGTTTTCCGCTATCAGGTCCAGGGCTTGCTGCCAGCCGGCGGATTTGAAGCCGCTGCCTGACTTGACCAATGGTTTGGTGATGCGCTCCGGGTGATAGATGATCTCTGCTGCTGCAGCTCCTTTGGGGCAGAGGAAGCCCCTGCTGATAGGGTGCTGCTTGTCGCCTTTAATACCGGTCAGCCGTTTGTTTTCTATCCGCAGCTCCACCCCGCATCTGCTGTGGCATTCAAAGCAGATGGTTTTGATCTTCCGGCTACTCATTATTCCCTCTCCTCACCGGTAAAAAAAGCACTGCCAGATGGGTTGGCTGGGTTCTGCCCTGGGCTTAAAGTCTCTTCAGGAGCTGATTGGCAGCAGTCAAAAGTGGATCCCAGGTCGGGCCGAAGGGCGGAGCATAGCCCAAATCGCTCTGGGCAAACTCCTCTGCAGACATCTGATTGTGCAGAGCCACTGCCAGGATGTTGATGCGGTGCACTGCCCCTTCGTGGCCCGTGATCTGACCGCCCAGCAGCTGTCCAGAACCCTGATCTGCCAGCAGGCAGACTCGCAAGGGGCTGGCGCCCGGATAGCCGTGACCCCGGCTGGGGGCCTCTATCTGCATGGAGACCGGGTTGAATCCAGCCTGCTCAGCCTCCTGCTGGCTGAGCCCGGTGCGGGCCACCTCCAGGCCGAATACCTTGAATACAGCGCTGCCTGCTACTCCTCTTAGCCTGACCTGGCCGCCCATGATGTTCTGGGCCGCTGCCCTGCCGGAGCGGTTGGCCCGCAGGGCCAGGGGGATCCAGGTCCTTTGCCCGCTGACCACATGAAAGGCATCAGCGCAGTCCCCTGCAGCAAAGATATTCGGGTCGCTAGTCTGCATCCGTTCATCCACTGCTATGGCCTGGTTCGGGCCCAGCTCCAGAGCTGCGTCTGCAGCCAGCTTGCTGTTCGGAGCTACCCCAACCGCTGCCAGGACCAGGTCCGCATCCAGGCTGAGCTCAGGGGAGCACTTGATGCGCAGACCCTGCCCTTGGCCCTGGATCTCTACAGGCCTGTAACCCGGGTACAGCTCTACACTATGCTCCTCAAGCTCCTGCTGCACCATCCTGGAGAGCTCAGGGTGCAGCCAGGGCAGAAGCTCAGGCCTGGGCTTGAGCAGGCTGACCTGGATATCCCTGGCCCGCAGGGCTTCTGCCATCTCCAGGGCCACGTAGCCCATGCCCAGTATCGCGGCCTGCTTGGGCTGTTTGGAGTCCAGATAGTCCTGGATCTTCCTGCCGTGTTCCAGGTGCTTGAGTACAAACACGCCTTCCTGGTCTACTCCTGGCAGATCCAGTTGGATTGCGTCCGCCCCTGTGGCCAGGAGCAGCTTGTCATAGTCAAGCGTGAACTCTCTGCCCTCCTGATTCAGGCCGCTTACCTGTCTGGCCTCGGGATCGATCCTTTCTGCCCTGTGACCGAGTCTAATGTCCAGGCCCAGCTTTTCCCGGAACACTTGGGCAGGCCGGACCACCAGCTCCTGCATGCTCCTCCCGGGAGCAGTCAAAACATAAGGCATGGCTCAGGCGCTAAAGGACACATCCTGGGTCTTTTCCAGGACCAGCACCTCCCAGTCCGGCTTTTTGCGCTTGATCTGGCTGGCCGCACTCATGCCTGCAGCGTCCCCGCCGATTATCAGTATCCGCATGATCTTTGCTCCTTTTTAAAGGGTAGGGCCAGATATAAATCAGATTGCTGTCCAAGGCAAGGCAGGGGCGGCGCAGATAGAGTCTTAGCCCTGCTCCAGCTCAGCTGGGGTCGTAGGCAGGGCCGTTGGGATCGAACTTGAGATGGGGCGGCTCGAACATCTCCAGGACATGGATCCTGTCCTCCTGCAGCTGCCTGATGGAGACATGCGGGTATCCGGTGTAGATGTAGCCGTATTTTTCTCCCTCTTCCCCATACAGGGTATACAGCCTGGGCGGGTAGTTCAGGTAGCGCTCCAGGTTTTTGACCAGCTTCCTGGCGGTCTCTGGGCTCTCTACCTTGGTCCATTTTTTCTGGGCTATGCTTCTGGTGTCCTGCTTGGGATCGAATATCAGCCCAGAGGGGTAGGCCTGGGAGAGGCCGGTGTAGTAGACATGAAAGTCCTGGAAATCTTCCAGAAGTACGTTCAAGGTCTCCTGGCCTTTTTCAGAAGGCAGATAGCGGGTCTTGCCATAGCCTGCGCAGCCAGGGAGCAACAGCAGGCTAAGCAAAGAGGCCGCCAGCAGACATGCAATTGTCTTGGGGGACATAGCTTTTTTCCTTTCGGGTTTTAGACCCTGACTAAAGGTATCTCACTCCATTTGGTGGTGAACTCCGGGGAGATCTTGCTGCGCCGCATCTCCCAGTCCCTTCCCCCGGCTCCGCTGCAGGCAAAGCGCAGGGCATCCCTGCCGTACTTGGTATTGATCCTGTCCAGGGTCTGCATCAGGTTCTGCCTGCGGTTCTTCTCCTTGGGATCTGGCTCCCAGAAGCTGAGTCTGCGGGCTTTTTCCGGCTCCAGGCAGCTGAGCAGGACCCCGGTCTTTTTGTATTCGTATCCAGGCTTGAATATCTCCTGCAGCAGCTCCAGGGCAGGCTGCAGCAGATCCGGGGTATAGCTGCTGCTTAAGGGCAGGGCCCTGGATTTGCAGGCCAGATAGCGGCCGTCAGTGCGGAAGCGGTCTGTCTGCAGGATGATCTGCACGCAGCCAGCCACCTGGCCGGAGGCCCGCAGCCTGGCAGCTGCCCTCTGCACATGCAGACTAAGCGCCTCCCTAAGCTCCGCTAGGCTGGTTACCCTGCGGCCAAAGGAGCGGGAGCGCAAAATGCTCTTGGCTGGCGGGGGCATCTCCTCCAGGCTGAAGCAGGGTTTGCCCTGCAGCTCCAGCAGGACATGCAGGCCGCAGACGCTTAGATTCTTTCTCACCCAGTGCGGATCTGCCTGCTGCAGATCCAGGGCGGTGCGGATCCCGCAGCGCTGCAGCAGCCTGGCGTGCTTGGGGCCTATGCCCCAGATGTCCTTTGCCGGGATCTCCTGCAGCAGCTGTTTTTGCTCAGGCTGCTTCTCCAGGTGCAGGACCCCTTGCAGCTCAGAGTTTTTCTTGGCCAGCTTGGTGGCCAGCTTGGCCCGGGTCTTGGTCCTGCCCAGTCCAATGCAGGCCGGGATCCCGGTCCATTTTTTGATTTGCCTCAGAATATATCTGGCATATTCTTCCAGGTCCAGATGCCAGCTGCCGCTGAAGTACAAAAAGGCCTCGTCATGGGAGTAGATCTCCAGCTGCGGGGCAAAAAGGGCCAGGCTGCGCATGACCCGCTCGGACATGTCCGAGTACAGGGCGTAGTTGGAGGAGAACTCCTGGACCCCGTACCTGCGCATGAATCCCCGCCATTTGAAGGCCGGGGCGCCCATGGGCAGCCCCAGGCGCTTGACCTGCTCTGACCTGGCCACCACGCAGCCGTCGTTGTTGGAGAGCACCACCACGGGCTTTCCTTCCAGATGGGGCTGGAAGACCTGCTCGCAGGAGACATAGAAGTTGTTGCAGTCCACTAAGGCGAACAAGGGCTTATCTTGGGCACAGCGGATGGATGACATAGGCAACCACTCCCCAGATCTCTGTATTTTCCTGCTGCCCCAGCTCCCAGGCCTGGGCCGGGGGCTCGGGCAACAGCCTGATCCTGTCCCGGGATATGTCGACCTCCCGCAGGAGCATCTCGCCATGGATTACCGCCACCACCAGGCTGCGGTGCAAGGCCTCCAGGGCTCGGTCCACCACCAGGATGTCCCCCTGGTGGATGCCTCCGCCCAGGCTGGTATCCACTCCGCAGCGCAGGAAAAAGGTGGAGGCCGGGTTATGCAGCAAAAGGCTCTGCAGATTGAGCCTGGTGCCCCGGAAATCCTCTCCTGCGTTGGAAAAGCCTGTGCTGGACAGGCAGCTGTCCTGCAGATCAGGTTCTCTCATGGATGATATTCTGTTTTGTTATGTTCAGCAGAATTCCCGCCACATGCCTACTATCCTGCCGATGAGGCGCACGGCCTGCATCTCCTCGCCCTGGAGGTGAATGGGCGTATACGCAGGGTTTGCGCTGATCAGGATCAGTCCATTAGGCCGCCTCTCCAGGCGTTTGACCAGGATTGTCTCCTCCACTCCCAGGGCGTAAATCCCTCCGGAAGAGATCTCCTGCTGGGAGCGGTCTATGAGCACGGTGTCCCCCTCTTTGATCAGCGGCTCCATGCTGTCCCCTAAAACCTCCATGAGCAGCATCTGCTCCGGAGGGCCCTTCTTGCGCAGCCAGTCCCTGCGGAAGGCGAACTGGCCCTCTGGCTCGCTGTCCACTAGATAGGATCCGCCGCCTGCACCCAGTCTGGCCTGGACCTTGGGCACCAGGCAAAGATTGGGGGAGACTGGTTCGCCCAGAGCCAGCCAGCAGGGATCCAGATCAAAGGCCTGGCAGATGCTGGATATCCAGGCCTGGGGCACCTTGTCCCTTTGCTTGGCCCTGCTGATCGAAGAGCGATGCAGGCCCAGGAAAGAGGCCAGGTCTGCCTGGGTGCGCAGGCTGGTAGTCTCTGTCAGGCGCTGCATGAAAGACCGGAATCCATCCTGTGGCATGGCTCTGCTCCTGAGCTGAGTGCTGGAGTTCCTGTGCAGGGCTTAGCCTGCTGTCCTACATGTAAACATATTGTTGCTTTTTATGCAACAAGGACTTATGCCTGGCTCCAGGCGGGCCAGTCCATCTCCTGGCTATGGTGGCGGCATTTGCGGCAGAGTGTATCTTCAGGCTGATTAAAGTGATACTCTATACAATATCTAGTTTTGAATATAGATTGATAATAATTATTAGCTGAGCTAGTCTGCTGCCCTTTGAGCCAGGCTTGCAGTTTTCATGCACTTTTTATCAATGCCCTGTAATCCGAAGTAGATAAGGTAGCTTTTATGCATGCATCCAAGCCCAGTTATAAGGATTTGCAGCAGCGGGTACAGGAGCTGGAGCAGGAGCTCCTGGCCAGAAAACAGTCTGAGGAAGCTTTGCAGCAAAGCCTGGCAGGCTATCAGGCTTTGCTGGAGAATGCTGCAGAAGGCATAATTATGGTGGAAACAGAGTCCAAAACCATCCATTATGTCAATCCTGCCCTGGCCAATATGCTGGGCTATACCCAGGTAGAGCTGCAAGGCAGGAAGGTCCAGGATATACATCCCAGCAGCGCGCTGGAGGATGTGTTGTCCGAGTTTGAAGCCCAGAGCCGGGACTGGAAGGACCTTGCTTGCGATGTTCCCTGCCTGCGCAAGGATGGGCAGATCATATATGCGGACTTTAATACCGGAAGGGTGGCAATCAAGGGCATAGCCTACAACCTGGGCTTTGTGACTGATGTTACTGAGCGCAGGCTGGCTGAACAGGCCAGGGAGCAGCAACAGCTTGTAGAAGCCAGGTTAAGACAGCTGGCCCAGGCCCTGCTGACCAGCATGTCCATCCAGGAGATATCCGGGCTGGTGCTTGGTGCCGGGCAGGAGATAACCAGCAGCCAGCATGGCTTTGTGGGCACCCTGGATCCGCAGACAGGCAACTTTGTGGCCCACACCTTGACCAAGAGCATTTGGAGCAAATGCCAGGTCTCAAACCAGGATATTGTGTTTAAGCATTACAGTGGGCTGTGGGGCTGGGTACTGGAAAATCAGGCCCCGCTGCTCAGCAACAGCCCAAGCGAGGATCACAGGTCCTCGGGTCTGCCTGAGGGGCATATCAGCTTGAAGAACTTTCTGTCCATTCCAGTTGTGCTGCAGGACCACACAGTGGGCCAGATAGCCCTGGCCAACAATGACCGGGGCTATGCGGAGCGGGATCTGGAGGTGTTGCAGCAGCTGGGCACGCTCTTCGCTTTAGCCATCCAGCGTAAAAAATACGAGGAAGAGCTGGTTTCAGCCAAGGAACAGGCTGAAGCAGCCAGCAGGATCAAGTCCGAGTTTTTGGCCAATATGAGCCATGAGCTGCGTACTCCATTAAACGGCATCCTGGGTGGGATGCAGTTTCTGCAGGAGATCAACCTGAACCAGGAAGAGCAAGAGATCTTAGATATATGTTACCAGGCAGCAAGGCGCCTGGACAACCTCTTGGCCAATATCCTGGACCGGTCCCGGCTGGAGACAGGCCTGATGGAGGTCATACCGCAAGACTTTGGGCTGCTGGATGTTTTGCAGTCTATTCAGGACATGTTTGCCTACGAGATCAGGCAAAAGGGCCTGGACTATCAATGGGAGCTGGATGCTGGGATACCGGAGGTGCTTTTTGGGGACAGCATCCGTCTGACCCAGCTGCTGTGCAACCTGGTGGGCAATGCGCTCAAGTTTACTGACCAAGGCTCAATACACCTGGAGGCCAAGCTCAAATTGAGGCAGGGCTCCAGATGCCGAATCCAGTTCACGATCACAGATACTGGCTGCGGTATTCCAGAAGCCTTGCAGGAGGAGATATTTTCCCTGTTTACCCAAGGGGAGCAGGGCACCTCGGTTTACGCCAGAAAGCATGGAGGTGTAGGTCTGGGGCTTTCCCTGGTCAAGCTGATTGCAGACTTGATGCAGGGGCATGTATTTTTGGAGAGCCAGGAAGGGCAGGGCACCACTGTCTTTGTGCTGCTGCCCTTCGACATTCCGCAGCAGGCTGAAGATGGTAGCACCAGCCCCGGCCCGGAAGCACAGCAGGGGGAATCCGGCCAGCAGGAGAGAGAGGGCTGAGCAGCAAAGCTTGGGCATCAAAGCCCAGACAGTGCACATATCACGCTGCACTAGTCTTGAGGACTGATATAGATGCGCCACTTGCAGAACATGTCTTCCGGGTGGGGATCAGGGGGAGCGAACTCGCAATGCACCTTGATCCCAGGGTCGATCTCAGAGGCAAAGCCCTCGAACTCCCTGCGGTGCATCTCCTTGCAGGAGTACTCCTGCAGACCGTGCTTCAGGCGGCTGACCTGGGGCGGACAGTCTGTGGACCAGATCAGGACCTGTTCCCCCTGATGCTCCACCTGGAAGCTGTCCATCATCTTCCAGGGGTAGTACTCCAGGGCCTGCACAAAGCCCTCCAGGCCTGCCCTGGCCACAGGGAATCTTTTCCGAATGTCCCGGGCAGCAAGCTGGCCTGCCTTGGCCCAGACCTCTGCATTCAGCTCCTCTGCCACCTGTTGGCCGAAGCGCTCTTCAGTGCGCAGGAACCAGAAGGCGTCAGCCACCCGGTACTGCCAAAGCAGGGAGCGCACCAGCTCCCGCAGCTCATTTTCCCCTAGCCTGTCTTCCAGTCCAGACATGGATCTCCTCCGT
>JBNJDO010000037.1:0-18689 GCA_051744965.1 Thermodesulfobacteriota bacterium
ACCCAGGCAGCCCTTGCAGCCTTTGCAGACAAGTCTCTGCCAGCCTGTCCAGCACCTTGGTCTCTGGTCCACTGAGAATGATATTCAAAGGGGCCTTGGTGGTGGATACAGGCACCGCCCCGTATTCACCGATCCTGAAGGCCTTGATACCTGGGATTTGCCTCAGCTCCTCCCGCCATTTCTGCTGGATCTGCCAGATGGTCTCCTCCCGCTGGGTCCGATCCACAAGATGCACAGTCAAAAGTGCTGACTGGGCAATGGAACCGCCACTGCCAAAGCTGATGGCTCCGGGCTCTGAGCCCACCACAGAGGAAATCGTTTCCACTCCAGGCTGCTCGGAGACTATGCCCTCCACCTGCTGCAGGGTGCTGCGCATCCTGTCCAAAGAGTCAGTTGCCGGGATCTCGAACTCCAGGTTGACAATGCCAGTATCCATGGGCGGCATGAGCTCCCCTCCTATCAGGGGCGGCACAATGCGAGCGCTTAGCAAGAAAAATCCTATAGCCAGAAGCAGGGTGGCTACCCGCCAGCGAAGCGCCTTTCGCAGCAAAAACAGATAGAATCTGCGCACCTGCTCCAGGGCCAAGTCCGTATAAGCAGCCCAGCGCTCCAAAAAGTTGGGCCTTTTGACCTGCCTGGACAAAACACGGGAGCAGATCAAAGGTACCAGGGACAAGGAGACCAGCAAGGAGGCCACCAATGTGCTGGAGATGGTCAGGCTCAGCTTGCCCATGGTCTGCTGGGCGTAGCCACCGATAAAGATAATCGGCAGCAGTACCGCCACCGTGGTTAGGGTGCCTGCGGTATTGGCCAAAGCGATCTGGCTGGTGCCGCGCTCTGCAGAATCTTTGGCATTTGCTCCTGCTTGGCTCCTGTGCCTGCGGTAGATATTCTCCAAAACCACTACAGAGGAGTCCACCACCAGGCCGGTGGCCACTATCAATCCGGTTAGAGTGATCATGTTCAAGGTATAGGGCAAGAGCCAGATCACACCCAGGGAGAACAAAAAGGACAGGGGCAGGCTCAGGCCCACCACCAAGGCTGCCCTGGTATCAGCCAGGAATAAAAATATCACCCCCATGGTCAGCAGGATAGCAATTGCTATAGAGCTGAGCATGCCCTGCATATTCACGTCAATTAAGGGCTGCTGATCCTGGGTGATCTCAAAGGAGATATCCGGAAACCTGGCCTCAAGCTCCGGCAGATAGCCCTTGACCCTCTCTATGGTCTCTACTGTGGCCCCTTGCTCCTCCCTGATCACGCCCAGGGCAATGGCCTCTTTTGTATTGCCGTGATACAGGGAGCGCGCTTCCTGAGTAGCAAGCTCCACTTTGCCCAGATCAGAGATGCGCAATAGCCCCAACCCTGGCCTGCGTAAAGGCAGGTCCCGGATCTGTTGCAGATCCTGGAACTCACCTGCCACCCGGACCAGGTACTCACTGTCCTGGGTATAGATATTCCCGGCAGGTGTGGAGATATTTTGTTTTTCCAAGGCAGCCAGGACCTCTCCCAGGCTGACCTTGTGGGCAGCTAGTTTATCCCGGTCGATCCTGACCTCAACTTCTGGCCTGTGCCCGCCAAATACATCCACATCAGCCACGCCCTGCAGCCTGAGCAATTGATTCTGGATCTGGTTCTCTGCCAACAGACGGATCTCCTTGAGGTCCTTGTCCTCTGGGTCCTTGGCAGTCAGGGCCAGGGTCAGCAGGGGCCTGGAGGAGGACTCGCTAAGGCTGTAGATGCTGGGATCCCTGACCCCTTCAGGGAGGTTGGACTGGATGCGGGCTATGGAGTTTTGCACTTCCAGGACAGCCTGGCCTGGATCCTTGCCGTATCTGAACTCCACAGTCACAGAGGAGACCTGGTCCCTACTGCTGCTGCGGATGTTCTCCAGGCCATTGACTGTACTGACCTCTTTTTCCAGGATCTGGGTGATCTTGTCCTCTACGTCCCTAGCGCTCGCGCCTGGCTGCTCAGTAATGACCAAGACCTGGGGCGGGGAAGTCTCAGGGAACAGGTCCACAGGGGTTCGCATGAATCCGATCAAGCCCACGGCTGCCACCAAAAAGGCCAGGGCCAGGATCAGGTAAGGATGCTTGAGTGCTGCCTGGGCTGGATTCATTGCACCACCTCTACCCTTTGGCCTGAAGAGAGCCTGGCCCAGCCCAGATAGGTGTTCTGCACTACCTGCTCCCCTGGGGATATGCCTTTTACTGCCATCCTGTCCTGACTGGAGCCCAGGACTTGCACTTCTCTGGCCTGCAGCCTGTTTTTGTGCACCACAAAGACGTGCTCACTACCTGCAGGAGATGGGATCAAGGCACTGCGCGGCACCAGGGTAACCCCGTGCAGCTCCTTTATGCTTACGCTAACAGGCAAGTAGGCACCTGGGCTTAAGCCCTGGCGTTGATTACCCTGCAGCCAAACCTCTGCCCGCAGCATTCTGGCCTGGTCCAGGGCAGGGTGCAGCAGATCGATTCTGGATTTGCGTACCTCCCCATTTACAGAAAATGTGCACTCCAATCCTTCCCTGATCCGGGGCAGATCTTTCTGGGGCACATCAAAGGCTATCTTCAGCTGTTCATTGTTCTGCAGCCGCAACAGAACTTGGGATGGAGAAGCCATGTCCCCAGGTTCAACACTGCGCTCTGAGATTGTCCCAGGGCCTGGGCCGCGCAGAGTATAATAACCCACCCTGGTCTGCACCTCCTGCTCTTGTTGCTTCAAGGCCTGAATACCGTGCTGGAGGGCTTCTGCCTCATTCCTGGCGGCCTGCAGCCTGCCCTGGACCTCTGCAGCCTTTTCCGCTGTCTTTTCCGCCTCTGAAAGTGAGGTGGCTTTTTGTTTTGCTAGTCTTTGCCGACGCTGCTTTTCTTTTTGCCAGTAAGCCAGGGAGCTCTCCAAATATAGGATAGTGGCCCTTTTGCCCTCCAGCTCAGACTTGGACTGTTTCGTTCTGGCCCTGACTTCCTGCAGACGGTGCCTGATCTCTTTAGAGTTCAGGCGCAGCAAGACCTCTCCTGCCTCTACCTGGTCCCCCTCGTCCACCAGGACCTCCTGCACCTCTGCCTGCACCCTGGATGAAATGCGGGCCTCCTGGCCAGGCCTGACCACAGCCAGATATTCCTGCTCCAGACTCAAGTCACCCTCCTCTGCCTGGCTGACTGTCACTGGTCTGGGTCTTTCCCCGTATTCCGGGGCCTGGCTCAGCTCCTGTTTCTTTTGCTTTACCAGGAACAAAGCCCCAAGGATCAAACAGATCAGGCCAATTATCAGGAAAATCTTAGGCATGGATTTAGGCATATCATAGCTCCTTGCTGCAGAGCAGCTGCAGAAAGATGTTGGTACAATCACTCAGCACCTTATAGCATTCTTCCTACCCGGCTTGTATTTGATGCGGATCAAACTATTTTAACATTTCCTTTTGGCAAAAGCATTCCCTCCCGGCCTGGATTTGCTCCTATTGCCCTGATCAGTTATGCTTAAGAAACCTGCTGGAAGATTTGTCTTAGCCAAGCAGAGATTATGACCCTCCAAGACCTAGAAAAAACAAATGCTCCCTGCATCCAGAATCATCTTCCATGCCGAGCTAAAGACCCTGTTGCCTGCAAAGCACCAGGCAAGCGGAGTGACCAGCTCTGATCCTGCCCGCAGGGCCTCTATCAAGGACATTATTGAGAGCCTGGGCGTGCCCCATACAGAGGTGGGCTGCATCATCCATCTGGGCCAGGAAGTGGGTTTTGAATACATCCCCCAGCCAGGGCAGGTCCTCCATGTCCATGCTCCTAAACCCCCGGTAGACATCAAGCAAGCTACCCTGCTCAGGCCCAGGCCCTTGCAGGAGCCTAGATTCCTGGTGGATGTGAACGTGGGCAAGCTGGCCAGGCTGCTGCGCATGCTGGGCCTGGATACAGCCTTTGATCCCTGCTGGGAGGATGCATATATCGCAGAGCTGGCCTGGGAGGAGGGCAGGATTGTGCTCAGCAGGGACAAAGGGCTTTTAAAGCGCAAGAAGGTGGAGTTTGGCAGGCTTTTGCGCAGCAATCAGCCCTTGGAGCAGCTGCAGGAGGTGCTGCACTTCTTTGGCCTGGGCAATGGCCTGAGGATCTTCACCCGCTGCCTGCGCTGCAACAGTGAATTGCAGGAAGTTGACAAGCAAAGCATCCAGCACCTGCTTTTGCCCAAAACTAAGAAGTATTACCAGGAATTTTGCATCTGCCCGGGCTGCGGCAGGATTTACTGGCAGGGCTCCCATCTGGAAAAGATGCAAAACCTGTTGCAAAGACTGCAGCTTAACCACACCTGCTGCCGCAGCCCAGAAGAGTAAGAGCTCTCAGGCCTGCTCTTCAGGCCCTTGTCTAGGCCCGGAGCTTTGGGTATAGCGCTGCAGAACCTCCACCCTGTTCCTGCCCCTTTCCTTGGCCAGATACAAGGCCTGATCCATTCGATGCAGGGTGGATTCCAGGGATTCCACCAGGTGATACTCAGCCACACCTATAGAGATCTGCAGACTGAAGCCCTTAGGCATCCCAGGAAAGGTGATGTGCATGGTCTTCTGCCGCAGTCTCTCCGCACACTGCAGGGCCTGCTGAAGCTCAGTCCTGGGTAAAAGCACCAGGAACTCTTCCCCTCCGTATCTGGCCAGTAGATCAACTTCGCGTAATGATGCGGATATTTCCTGAACAAAGGTCTGCAGCACACTGTCCCCTGCCAAATGCCCATAAAGGTCATTAACTTCCTTAAAGTGGTCCAGATCCAAGAGCAGGATACTGAATGTGCCCAGCATGCGGTCAGCAAGCCTCTTTTCATATTCCAGGGCCTGCATCATTTTTCTGCGGTTGTAGACCCCTGTCAGATGGTCCACGCTGGCCAACTCTTCGATCTTTTCCAGTGCTGCGTGCAGCTGGTCGTTGGTGTTTGCCAGCCTGGAGCGCAACTGGCTGATATATCCGCCCATTAGGGAGAACCAGAAAAGCCCCAGGGCGGTTATCACCAAATACAGCAGGGAAAGCTGGAAATCCACCCGCTGGGGCTCAAAATAGGCCAGCAAAGCAATAATCAGGCCATACAAAACCAAAACCAGCACTGTGAGCTGCACGAACTGTCTGACCTTTAACCTGAGCACTCCGAACATGAAGATCACATAGCATAGGATCAGCAAGGCCCCGCGTACTTCCTCAGTATAAAAGTACAGCGAGGCCATAAAAACTAGGATTGCAACCAGCATCTGGGGCAAAGTCAGACTGGCATCCCTGAAGCCCAGGTTAAGCTCCAGGATAAAGAGCAGGTAAAGTCCAAGATTCAAAACCAGGATCAAAACCACGAACAGCAGCATTACCCACCAGGAGGCCAGAAAATAACCCTGCCAATAGCAAAACAAGGTCAAGCCCAAGAATATGATATATGAGGCCAGGGCCATGAAAAAACGCTGCAGACGGAGCTTTTGCTTGGGCTTATCCTTAGGTAAGGCCAGCTCCAGGACCTTTTGGGCACGTCCCAACTGCTGCTGGTCTAAATCTGAATCCAGCTCTGGCATCCCCACTTCCTTGATAGGCTCAGGCTGCTGCGCATCAGCATAGCCACAAAAAGTCCACTTGTTACATCTCCGGGCAAGTACAGCCATTACAAGTCTGCACTACTAATTGAGACCTTATTACTGTCCGCACAGCAAGCTGGAAGGTGTGCTCGCGCATTTCGAAATATTCTCCTGCAAGGACCTCATTTCAATCCCCATTGATATTGACAGCTCAGCAGGCTCAGGATAAGCTTACCCTATATATTTCCTGTATGCAACCTACAGTCCGGGAAAGTATGGGTTTACTGCTTTTAAAGCCATTTGCTTGTTAACAGTGTATCTACTTTCCGACCGTTTACAAGGAGGCAGGCATGATTATAGACCAGCCCGGCAAAGTCTCGGAGAGGATTCTCCTGCTGGGCAGCAGGGAATCCTGCGTCTACCTGGTGCAAGGGGAGCAGGAGCATTTGCTGCTGGGCGGTGGGATGATCCACATAGCCCCCCAGGTCCTGCAGCAGCTTGAAAAATGGGACATAGACCTGAAGAAAATCGCCAAGATCATTATCCTGCATTCCCATTTTGACCATATAGGCATTGTACCCTATCTGCAAAAGCACCTGCCCCAGGTTCAGGTCCTGGCTTCCCCACAGGCCCAGAAGCTGCTTTCCAAGCCAGAAGTGATCCAGACCATCCAATCCATGAATCAGCTCCTGCTGGAAAGGCAGAACCTACAGGACAAAGCCCGGGAATTGGGCCTGGAGTTTCCCGGCCTGGAGATACAGCAGACCCTTGCAGATAACGACGTCCTCCAGGAAGCAGACTTTGAGCTGCAGGTCCTGGAAGTGCCAGGGCACTCCTCCTGCTCCATCGCCCTGTACATGCCCCAGGAAAAGGCCCTCTTCGCCTCGGATTCCACAGGCATCCCCATGGGCAGGGATGTATTCACGGCTGCCAACTCCAACTTCGATCTCTACCAGCAAGGCCTGCAGCGCATGGCCAATTTGGATGTGGATATCCACTTGGCTGCGCACTTTGGGGCCAGGACCGGACAGGATGCCCGGGACTTCCTGCAGCGCTCGCTGCAATCCGCCCAAGAGACCAGGAAACTCCTGGAGGAGAGCTACCAGCGTACTCGGGATGTGGAACAAAGCACCCAAGAGATCACCCGGGAGTTGGACAAAAAAATGCCTCGGGATTTCCTGCCCCAGGAAATTATATCCATGGTGGTGGCACAGATGCTCAAATACATAGCCAAACAACAGGGCTAAGCCCCAAACATTTCAAGGAGAAACCCTTATATGCACACCACACCCTGGCCCACAGAATACTGGCCCCAAGATGTCTCCAGGGAAATCAGCGGCTATGAAAAGCCTTTATTTGCCCTCTTGGATGAAGCAGCCCAGCGCTTCCCGGATAAGCACTATACCAGATTCAATGGCGCAGGACGCACTTTCTCCCAGGTCCAGGAGGCAGCCAATAAAGTAGCCAATTTCCTGCATTCCCAGGGCATCCAGAAAGGAGATAGAGTAGCCATATTCCTGCCCAATCTGCCCCAGTATCCGGAAGTATTTTTCGGCATACTCAAGTCCGGTGCAGTAGGGGTGACCTGCAATCCCCTGTACACTGCCAGCGAGCTCCAATATCAACTCCAGGATTCCGGGGCCAAGTATGTGTTTTGCATGGACCACCAACTATTCTATCCAGAAGCTGTGCGGGCAATCCAGGACACAGAAGTGCAAAATGTCATCATCTGCAATATCAAATCCTATCTGCCCAAGGCCAAACAGATCATCGGCAGCCTTCTGGGCAAGCTGCCCCAAGCCAAGAAGCATGAACCAGAACATCTGCTGTTTGATCAGATTCTAGCCCAATATAGCGCCACCCCACCTGAGACAGAGATAGATCCCAGCCAGGATCTGGCCCTGATCATCTATACCGGCGGCACCACTGGAGTCCCCAAGGGTGCTGCATTGACCCATTCCAACTTTGTGTTTGACGTCATGGCCCTGGATGAATGGGTACGAATCATACAACAGCCAGGGAAAGAACCAGAAAAGATCAGACATGGCGGCTTTCATAGCTACCTGGGAGTACTGCCCTGGTACCACAGCTTCGGCATGACAGTCTGCCTGCTAGGTGCTTGTGCCAGCGGCAACAAACTGGTCTGCGTGCCTGATCCCAGGGCTGGCAATCCCCCTTTCACCGAGGTCCTGAAGACTGTACAAAAAGAAAAAACCACCATGCTGGTGGGAGTGCCCACTATATTTTCCGCCTTTGTCAATCATCCCCACTTACAAAAATACGATCTAAGCTCCATTATGGTCTGCGCCTCAGGGGGCGCTCCCCTGGCTGTGGAGCTGGCCAAGCGCTTTGAGGAAAAGACCGGAGCAGTAATCTTTGAAGGATATGGACTGAGCGAAACAGCACCTGTGGTGGCCGCCAATCCCAGTGATCCAAGCTTGCGACGTTTCGGCTCTGTGGGCTTTCCCATGCCCAACACCGACTTCAAGATCGTGGATATTGAGACTGGACAAAATGTATTGGCCCAGGGAGAGGACGGCGAACTGGCTGTCAGCGGCCCCCAGGTCATGCAGGGCTACTGGCGCAAGCCCCAAGCCAACGCAGAGGTCTTCCAGGAAATCGATGGGGCCAAGTATTTCCTGACCGGGGATATTGGACACATAGACCAGGAAGGCTATATAGTTATCACGGACCGCAAGAAGGATGTCATCCTGGTGGGCGGGTTCAATTGTTATCCCAGGGAGGTGGAGGAAGTCCTCTTTGCCCACCCCAAGGTAGCCCAAGCCGCGGTTATCGGCGTGCCTGACCACAATAGCGGGGAACGGGTCAAGGCCTTTGTCCAGCTCCAGGAGGGACAGGAGGCCACAGAAAAGGAAATCCTGGACTTTTGCAAGGAGAGGCTGGCCGGCTACAAACGCCCCCGCAATGTTGAGTTCAGATCAGAGCTGCCTGTATCTCCTGTGGGCAAGGTCCTGCGCCGTAAGCTAAAAGAGCAGGAGCAGTCCAAGCAGACCTAAACTACAAAAAGGAGAACCTATGACCACCCTGGCAGAACTCTCTATCTTCCCTCTGGACAAAGGGGTTAGTCTGGGGCCTTATGTGGCCCGGGTCTTGGAAGTGATCAAAAGAAGCGGGCTGGAGTATCAACTGGGCCCTATGGGCACCTGCCTGCAAGGAGATTTTGCAGAGGTTATGCAGACTGTGCAGGAGTGCTACCAAGAATTGGAAAAAGATTGCCAAAGGATCTACCTGACCCTGAAAATGGACTGCCGCCAGGACAGCAAAGACCCACTGCGCAGCAAAGTCCGCTCTGTAGAGGAAAGGCTTTAGGCCCCAGGGCCAGGACTGCCTGGCCCTGAACCTTTTTGCGCTGCCAGCGCAAAAGCTTCTAGACCCCTCAGGTGCCCCCGTAGCCTATGCTCACCTCTTCCCCCTGCACGATCACCGGCACCTTGCGCTGGCCTTGGGAAAGATCCAGCATCTCCTGCAGTCTGTCTTTGTCCTTTTTGACATCAAAGTACTCGTGATCCTTATAGGCCTGCCTGGCCTTATCAGTATAAGGTCAACCAGCCTTGCCGTAAATGATTGCTTTCTGGCCCATATCCTTGGCCTCCTTTTATTTTCCTTTTGGCTTTTCTATATCACTGCCCAAAGATAGAGAGCAAAAGCCCGGCTGCCACTGCAGAGCCTATTACTCCGGCCACGTTCGGACCCATGGCATGCATAAGCAGAAAATTGTCCGAGCGCTCCTGGGAGCCCACCACCTGGGAGACCCGGGCCGCCATGGGCACTGCTGAGACACCTGCTGAGCCGATCAAAGGATTGATCTTCTCCCGGACAAACATGTTCAATCCCTTGGCCAAGAGAATGCCAGAGGCAGTGCCGAAGCAAAAGGCCACTATACCCAGCAGCATAATGCCCAAGGTCTTGAAGTTCAAAAAGGTTTCAGCAGCAGCACTAGCCCCGACTGTGACTCCCAAGAAGATGGTCACTATATTGATCAGGGCGTGTTGGGCAGTATGTGCCAATCTGTCCGTGACCAAACACTCCTTGAATAGATTGCCCAGCATGAGCATCCCAATCAAAGGGGCTGCAGCAGGCAGAAATAAAAGGACCAATATAGTGACCATAATGGGGAAGACTATCTTTTCCCTTTTGGACACGGTGCGCAGCTGCTCCATTACGATTCGCCTTTCCTGCTTGGTGGTCAAAGCCTTCATAATCGGTGGCTGAATAATGGGCACCAAAGCCATATAGGAATAGGCGGCAACCGCGGTGGCAGCCAGCATATGCGGGGCCAGCATAGAAGTCAGAAAAATGGTGGTCGGCCCGTCTGCCCCGCCAATGATGCCTATGGAGGCTGCTTCCTGGCCGGTGAAGCCCAAAAACAATGCACCTAGAAATGTGGCGAATATCCCGAACTGCGCAGCCGCACCCAAAAGCACGCTCTTGGGGTTGGCGATCAGGGGACCGAAATCTGTCATGGCTCCCACGCCCATAAATATAAGGGGTGGGAAGATGCCCAATTTGTTGCCTTGGTAGAGGTAGTGCAGCAATCCACCGATCTTTTCGAATTCTATGCTGTCCTGCCCGATACTAAGGACTGACTTTTCCATAAGCCCGGTCATGGGCAGATTGATGAGCAGCATGCCGAAGCCGATGGGCACCAGCAACAACGGCTCGTACTTCTTGGAAATACCCAGGTATAATAGGCCCAGGGCTATCAACAGCATTACTCCGTGCCCTGGAGTAAAATGTACCAGGCCTGTGGAATTCACAAACATCAACAGTTTTTCAAACATGGGCTGGCCCTTCTCGCTTAATCCTTGGGTTCTGCAGACTTATTTCAGGTGCAAGGCTACAGAGCTGTTGCTTAGCCCTGATGGTCTATTCCACTATCAGCAACAAATCCCCGGTGTTCACAGAGTCTCCCTCCTGAACCCTGATCTCTTTTACCTGGCCTGTGCTATTAGCCTTTATCGCATTCTCCATCTTCATGGCCTCCAACAAAAGCAGGACTTCCCCATCTTGAACCTGCTGCCCCTGCTCCACCTTGACCTCCAGGACCATGCCAGGCATGGGCGCAGTTACCTGGCCTTTTCCGCCTGGACTTTCCTGCTCTGCGGCAGCTGTTTTCCGGGCTGCTGCAGGGGGCTTTTCCTGCCTTGGTGTCTCCTGCACCCTGGAAGCTGGCCTGGGCTGCTTAGCCTCTTCCGCTTCTGGCATTGTGGAGTGGACCTCCTGGACCTGGACCTCGTATGTCTGGCCTTGTATGGTAATCTTATAGGTTTTCATAACCTTCCTGTATAAGTATAGCTGTTTTCAGGCTTAATGCCTCCACCTATGCGTAGTCTCCAGCCTGGCTGCCTGCCTCCAGGCCAGGTTTGCCGGCCCAGCCTTCTGTCTGATCTGCAGCAGCCCAGCAGGACTAGCCCCCTCCTGGTATGCAGCCAGTGCCCCGGCTATTGCGGCTAACACCTTGGGATCCACTTCAGTTCCCCCCTGCTCCTGAGTGTCTGCTTCAGACTCCTGGGCTGCAGGCTGGGATCTGCTCTTTGTGGATTCCTCCTGCTGGGTGTGAAATGCAAAGCGCATTGCATGCAATGCAAGGTACAGCACCAAGAGGATCAAAAACACGCTGGCCATCCCCAGCAGGGTAATCTGTATGCCTGTAATCAGATTGTCCAAGACAGCCTCCTTGCTCTGAGGAGTTTTATAATGGGATATTGCCGTGCTTTTTTGCCGGCCTGGACTCCCTCTTGTCCTCCAGCATCTCCAGGCCAGAGATCAAAACCTGCCTGCTGTGGGAAGGGCGCAGCACATCAGCTATATAGCCCAGTTCCCCTGCCCTGTATGGATTGGCGAACTCCCTGCGGTACTCCTCTATCTTTTCCAGACGCAGCTGGTCCGGCTCTGTGGCAGCTTCAATCTCCCGCTTGTAGATGATGTTGGCTGCGCCCTCAGGACCCATGACTGCTATCTCTGCAGCAGGCCAGGCATAGACTAGATCCGCTCCCAGCTCCGTGCTGCACATGGCCAGATATCCTCCACCGTAGCCTTTTCTGGTGATCAGGGTCATTTTGGGCACAGTGGCCTCGGAATAGGCATAGAGCATCTTGGCCCCGTGCCGGATAATGCCCCCAAACTCCTGATTGGTCCCAGGCAGGAATCCAGGGATGTCCATCAGGGTGACAATAGGGATATTGAAGGCATCACAGAATCTGATGAACCTGGCAGCCTTGTCCGAGGCATTGATATCCAGGCAGCCAGCCAGGTGATTGGGCTGGTTGGCGATTATGCCTACGCTTTTACCATTCAGTCTGGCAAAAATGGTCAGAATATTTCTGGCATAATAAGCGTGGGTCTGCAGAAAATCCCCATCATCCACCAGCTCCTGCACAACATCCAACATGTCGTAGGCCTGGTTGGGGCTCTCCGGGATGATTTCCTCCAAGGCTGGACAAAGTCTATTGGGATCGTCCCTGCACTCCAGCCTGGGCGGATCCTGCAGATTATTGGCTGGCAAATAGCTAAGCAGCTCCTGCACCTGCTGCAGACACTGCTCCTCGTTTTGGGACAGGAAATGGGCCACGCCGCTGACCTCGTTCTGGGAGCGCCCCCCTCCCAGTTCCTCAGCGCTGACCTCTTCCCCGGTCACAGCCTTGATCACTTGGGGACCGGTTATGAACATTTGACTGGTGCCCTCCACCATAAAGATGAAGTCTGTCAGAGCCGGGGAATACACAGCTCCTCCTGCACAGGGCCCCATGATCACTGATAGCTGGGGGATAACCCCAGAGGCCAGAGTATTGCGGAAAAAGATATGCCCGTAGCCACTCAGGGCTGCCACACCCTCCTGGATCCTGGCTCCGCCGGAGTCGTTTATCCCGATCAAGGGCGCCCCCATCTTTATAGCCAGATCCTGCACCCGGCATATCTTCTGGGCATGCATCTCGCCCAGGGTGCCGCCCATCACAGTGAAATCCTGGGCAAAAACGTAAACCAGCCTGCCATTGACAGTTCCGTAGCCAGTAACCACCCCATCACCTGGTGTGTGTTGTTTGTCCATGCCCAGCTCAGTACGCCTGTGGTGCACGAACTTATCCAGCTCTTTAAAGGAGCCTTCATCCAGCAAAAGCCCCAGCCTCTCCCTGGCGGTGAACTTGCCTTTCCCATGCTGCTTTTGGATCTGCTTCTGGCCCCCTCCCTGCTCGATCCGGGACAGACGGTCCTCCAGCTCCTTGAATTTCTCCTGCATATCAGCCCATCGCTTGTTTAGAGGTTTTTGTTTCTGGTAGCCCAAGCCCGGCAGATACTTTGCGCAGCCCCAGGCTGCAGCAGATATAAGACATAGGCATGCTTTTTATATTAAAACAGTATTCTTTTCAACCCATGCTCCAGCCTTAGTAGCAGCAAGACTTTACAAGCATTGACTCTGGGTTAGAATATCCAGAGCCTCTAGTTAGAAAAAGCTTCACTTCGCAAAGCCAAGGAGGTTCCAGCAGATATGACTACAAAAGGTAAGTTCTGGATCATTGTCGGAGATATCCATGAACAAAGCGCCAACATCCACTATATCCCTGCGGTGCAAAGAGCCGAAGCCATAATTATCAGCGGGGACTTGACCAATGCCGGCCACTGGCCCCGGGCCAGACAGATATTAGAAGAGGTGCAAAGGTCAAATCCATTGGTCTATGCCCAGATCGGAAACATGGACCACCCTGACGTGGAGGAAGGGTTGCAAAAATTAGGCTTGAATATCAACTGCCAAGGCTTTATGCTGGATCAGGATCTAGGGGCCTTTGGTGTAGGATACTCCAACTACACCCCATTCGGCACCCCCAGTGAAGTCTCAGAGGAAAGGCTGGCAGGCTGGCTGCAGCAGGGCTATGCCCAAATCAGTCAGGCCAGACACAAGGTGCTCATATCCCATACCCCGCCTTTGCATACTGCCACGGACAGGCTGGAAAACGGCCAGCATGTGGGCAGTTCAGCTGTGCGGGACTTTCTGCAGCAGAGCAATCTGGATCTTTGTATCACCGGCCACATCCATGAAGCTGTGGCCAAGGACTCCTTGCACGACACCCTGGTGCTTAACCCTGGTACCCTGCCCCAAGGCGGCTATGCGATTTTGAGCTGGAATGGACAGGAGTTGAATGCAGAAATCAAAAATATTCACAAACATTAACTGCTACAAAAGAAAATGGCGTTGTTGACACCTATAGCAAAGAACACCATAAGCTGGAGCTTTATTCGATTGATGCCCCCAAAAAGGTGACTTATGTCCGGAAGGATCTTCATGCGCGCCCTGCAGGCCACAGCCCAGGCTGCAGCCCAGAAATGGGGCAAAAAGGCCGGGGATAAAAGCGTTCTGTATCTAACCAAATGGGCCCAGCAAAGGGGGCTTTCGGATCGCAGCTATGATCTGGACTCCCTGCGCTCTGAGCTGACCCGCATGTACCAAGAAGGCAGATTCAGCAAGGCTGAGTGGGAACAGGTCAAATCCAGGCTGGCCCAGGCAGTCAAGAACAGGAGGAATCCCCCTAGATCATAGGATCAGGCGGGCCAAATTCCCATCTGACTCAAAAACTTGAACCAAGGAAGGTGCTTATGTCCCAGACAGAAGGATTCCAATGCTCCCAGTGCGGTTACACCTCAGACGGCAGGTTTTCTGAAGACATCTGCCCCCAATGCGGACTAACCTATTGGAAGTGCTCTGAATGCGGCTTTCTGCTCACCGCGCCCACACCCCCTGAAGTTTGCTCCCAATGCGGCAAGAAATGCGAATTCTTGAATGTGACCTGTTACACTCCTGACTGCGGCGGCCCGGGCAATATTGATCCCAGGCTCTAAGACAGAGGACTGAGGACAGAAGTCAAAGATCAGAAGTTAAAGATCAGAGGTCAGAAAAAACAGACAGCAATCCTGCACAGTGCAGGATTGCTGTTTTATTTCTGACTCCATGCGCTAGAAAATATTTTTTGTATTGGAAAAAGAAATGGTTACTCTCCTGGACTACGGCGCAGGGAATGTGCGCAGTGTACACAACGCCATAACCAACCTGGGCCACACAGTACATGTGGCCCAGGGGGCGGAAGATATCCGGCAGGCCCAAACTTTGGTCTTTCCAGGGGTGGGCTCCTTTGGCAGCATGATGCGTACCCTGCAGGGAAAGGACTACATCCAGCCCCTGCTGGAATATTTGCACTCCGGAAGACCCTTCCTGGGTATCTGCCTCGGCTTGCAGGCCCTGTTCCAGGGCAGTGACGAGGCACCTGGAGTGCCTGGACTGGGCTTTTTGCAGGGCTGGGTGCAGCGCTTCCAGACAGACCTGTCAGTTCCCCATATTGGCTGGAACAGCCTGCGGGTACAAAAGCCTTCCAGGCTATTCCAGGACTTTGCCGGCCAGGAGAAAGTCTACTTCGTACATTCTTACCATGTAGTGCCCCAGAATACAGAGGTGGTGCTCAGTTACACAGATTATGGCTACCCTTTTGTAAGCAGCATCCAGACAGACAATGTCCTGGCTACCCAGTTCCACCCGGAGAAGAGTGGCAACACTGGACTGGCCATATTCAGGAACTTCCTGGATCCTGATTCCCGGCCCTGCAGACCCCGGAAATTCCCCTCCCCTACCAGGCTGGCCAAGCGCATCATTGCCTGCCTGGATGTCAGGGCCAACGACCAAGCGGACCTGGTGGTCACCAAAGGGGATCAGTACGATGTGCGGGAAAAGGGTGAAGTGCGCAATCTGGGCAAGCCTGTACAGCTGGCAGAGCGCTATTACCAGGAAGGCGCTGACGAGATTGTCTTTCTGAACATCACTGGCTTCAGGGACTTCCCCCTGCTTGACCTGCCCATGCTGGAAGTCTTGAGACAGACCTCGCGCAGGGTATTCGTCCCCCTGACCATAGGCGGCGGGATCCGGGACTACATTGACTCCCAGGGCAAGAGCTACTCCGCCCTGGAAGTAGCTGCACAGTATTTTCGCTCAGGTGCGGACAAGATCTCCCTGGGCAGCGAGGCAGTGGATATTGTGCAAAATTACCTAGAAACAGGCCAAAAGACCGGAGCAAGCGCCATTGAGAAAATCTCTGCTGTCTACGGCAACCAGGCAGTGGTGATCTCTATTGACCCCAGGCGCAAGTACGTTTTTTCTCCCCAGGAAAGCACCCACATGACACTGCCCACCCAAAAACCAGGCCCTGAGGGCCAGGGCTACTGCTGGTTCCAGTGCACTGTAAAAGGCGGCAGGGAGGGCAGGGATCTGGATGCAGTCACTTTGGCCAAGGCCTGCGAGGAGCTGGGCGCAGGAGAGATATTGCTGAACAGCATAGATCAAGATGGGACCAACTCTGGATTCGACCTGGAACTGATCCAGGCGGTAAGCCATGCAGTAGGGATACCGGTCATCGCCTCCAGCGGGGCAGGCAGCGCAGCGCATTTCCTGCAGGTCTTCAGCAACACTGATGCAGAAGCCGCCTTGGCGGCAGGCATTTTCCACCGCAGGGAAGTGCCCATCAAAGCCGTCAAGGAGTATCTGGGGGCCAGGGTGGAGGTGCGTATCTAAGCACTTTGCTGCAGGGCCAGCACAATTATTGTCAGATTATCCGTACCCATGCGCTGAATAAGCACCTCCTGGGCAAGTGCGTCAGCCACCCCCCTTGCATCCTGCTGGTTGCGGGCAATCTCAGCTACCTCCTGGTGGTCCAGCATATCGAACAGACCATCGCAGGCAGCAATAAGCCAAAGATCCTCTTTTTGCAGCCTTTCCTCCTGCACATGGGGATCAGGTATCACCCCCACCTGCTCAAAAAAGGAGTCTCCCAGGCTTCGTGTGGGCATCAGCCCCTGGCCTTCATGCAGCACATAAGGATAGCTGATCTGTCCTCCCCAGGCCTGGATCCTGTCCAGCTCCTGGGGATCATCCAGGCGATGGTCCTGGCTCAGCTGCCTGACCCCCTCCTGGCTGACTACAACCACCCGGGAGTCTCCAGCATTGGCCACGCTAAGCTTCCTGCCCAGGAGATAGAAGTTTGTTGCCGTGGTTCCGGATTGGACCCGACTCAGCTCCTGGGAGACATCCTGGTAGCTTTGGATAAAGGCCTGTCTTGTGTCCAAGCCCTGATGCAAATGGTGGGCAAACCTGACATGCAGGGTCCGTGAGGCCAGCACAGATGCATAGTCTCCACTATGTCCGTCATAAACACCGCCGAAGACATCTGAGGCATCAACCAGGGCATGTCGCAAAACATGGGCATCCTCCATACGCCAGCGCATGCCCTGCTCGCTAACCACAGCCATTCTGGACATACCTTTCTATACTCCTACTGCCTATTGGAATATGTTCCTGTCCAGATCCTCCAGATCTTCCTGGGGCCAGAAGACATAAATGCACCCGGTGAGTATTGGGGCATAGACCAGGGCCGCAGCAGCAATAAGGTTCTCGTCCCAGTCCTCTCTTTTGGCTGCTGCCTGAGTAAGCCTGACGAAATAATTCCACATCCCAGGCTCGCACTGCTCCAGGAATCTGGAAAGGTGATCCCCGCCCCTGCCCTGGACCAGCTTGCTCCAGATATGCTGCAGGATACCTGAGGGCAGCTCCCTCTGGGGCTGGCCGCTGTTCTGAAAGGCCCAGACCGTAGCAGCGGTGGCATAGGTGACTATAGGCCTGGCCTTGCCCATATCCTGCTGCCTTTGCTTAAGGTATTCGAAGATCTCCGGGAAGTAGCCCAGGCACTGGGTCATGGTCCCGGGCACCAGCTCCTCCTCTTGCAGCCCTTCCAGCACTGCATCGCTGATCATAGCCATAAATGAATATACCTTGCTTGAGTTTTGAGTATTCTGGGGACAATCGAAAGCGCCATGGAGCCGAGAGGGGTTACGAAACCTTCAACTTGAGCGATCCTGTAAAAGACCTAAATTAGAGCACAGGCTATGCCTTTGGTTCAGTTTGCATCTTGTTCAAGGTACTCATTGCTGTGCCCACCATTCCAGCCACGTCTGCCACATTACTGGGAAGAACAAGAGTATTGGACTCCTTGGCCAGATGGCCGAATTGGGTAACATACTGCTCTGCTACCCGCAGATTGGCCGCAGCTTGCCCTCCGGGTGCATTGAGCTGGTCAGCAATGATTTTGAGTCCTTCCCCAGTGGCCTTGGCTATGGATAAAATCTCCTGGGCCTGACCCTCGGCTTCGTTAATGCGTTTTTGCTTCTCTCCTTCAGAACGTAGGATAGCCTCCTGCCTATCCCCTTCGGATCTGTTGATAATGGACTGCCGCTCCCCTTCGGATTTGGCGATGGTGGCCCGCTTTTCCCGTTCTGCAGTCATCTGGGCCTCCATGGCGTTTTTGACTGATTCTGGAGGCAAGATATCCTTGACTTCATAGCGCAGGACTTTGACCCCCCATGCCTGAGCAGCCTGATCAATGGAGTCAACAACCTGGGCGTTGATGGATTCCCGCTCCTCAAAAGTCTTGTCCAGATCGATTTTACCGATTGTGGAACGCAAAGTGGTTTGGGCCAATTGGGAAGAAGCCATCCTGTAATCATTAATCCCATAGGCTGTCTGCTTACTGTCCATGACCTGCAAATAGATCAGGCCGTCCACTTCCACTGTGACATTGTCCTTGGTGATACAAGTCTGGCTGGGGATATCAAATACTTCCTCTTTCATGGAATATTTGTAAGCCACTTTGTCCAGAAAGGGGACCAGGAAATGAAATCCTGCTCCCAGGGTCTTGTTGTATTTACCCAGCCTCTCTACGATATATTCCTTTTTTTGAGGCACAATGACTGCTGTTTTCAGGATAAGGACGACAATCAAGACGGTTAGAACAAGGGCAAAGATAAGGGTAGGGCTCATATGATACTCCTAAGTGTTTGAAATTTTACGTACAAAATATATTTGGCGGGAATTACCGGCAAAACTCACTATCTCTGCCATCTCGCCTGCTTCGATCTCCTCGTCTGCACTGGCATCCCATTGGGTACCCCTGAATCTGATGCGTCCGTTAACATTCGGACTGATGGACTTGACTACCTGGACATGAGTCCCCCAGGGAAAGTCATCGTATCCAGTAGAGGATTTATCCGTAGCAACTCCTTTAAATGTTTTCATAAACCAGGTTCGGAGTACTACAATGGAAAT
>JBNJDO010000038.1:0-18571 GCA_051744965.1 Thermodesulfobacteriota bacterium
TCTGGTCTGGCCCAGGCAGATAGAGAGGATTAATATTCTGCAGGCCACCCTTTTGGCCATGGGCAAGGCCTTACATGGCCTGCGTTCCACCCCTGGCTTGGCTTTGGTGGACGGCAGGCAGGCCCCGGAAACCAGGATCAAGACTCGGTGCATTGTGCATGGGGATGCCTTGTACCCCTGTATCTCTGCGGCCTCTATCCTGGCCAAGACTTTCAGGGATCGGCTCATGCAGAGTCTGGACAGGAGGTATCCAGGCTATGGATTCGCCAGGCACAAAGGCTACGGAACCAGGCTGCATCTGGAAAATCTGCAGCGTCTGGGGCCCTGCCCCTTGCACAGGATGACCTTTAAGCCTCTTTCTCAGAGCAGGGAGAAGTGGCTGTGCTTGCCAAGCATCTAAGGCGGGGTTTTACAGGCGAGAATCTGGCTCGTGAGTTTTTGCAGAGCAAGGGCTACCAGGTGCTGCACAGCAATTGGAGAGTTAGGCAGGGGGAGCTGGATCTGGTCTGCAGCAAGGATGAGCGTTTGGTCTTTGTAGAGGTCAAGACCAGAACCAGCAAGGACAGGGGTGAGCCAGGAGAGGCCCTGGACCAGAAGAAGCGCAGTAGATTGCTCAAGGCTGCCAGGGCATATCTTACTAAGCATGATCTATGGCATTATCCCTGCAGGTTTGATTTGATCTCCATATATATCTCCCGCTTTCAATGCACCCTGGAGCACATGCACGATGTCATCCAGTACCCCCAGGCTCTGGGTGGTGTCCACACCCATTGGCAACCTTGGTGATATATCCTGCCGGGCCAAACAGGTCTTGCAGCAGGCAGACCTGTTGCTGGCGGAGGATACCAGAGTCAGCGGCCAGTTGCTGCAAAGGCTGGAGCTGGGACACAAGCCATTTTTGAGCCTGCATGCCCATAATGAACAAAAAAGGATTCCCCAGGTATTGTCATTGCTGCAGCAGGGCAAGACCTTGGCTTTGGTCTCCAGTGCTGGTGAGCCGGTAATTTCAGATCCCGGGTATTTGCTGGTCCGGGCCTGCAGGGAGGCAGGCCATCGGGTCAGTCCTGCACCAGGCCCCAGCGCAGTAACTACTGCCTTGAGCTGTTGCGGGTTGCCTGTACAGCCCTTTACTTTTCTGGGTTTTTTGCCCCGCAAGCCTGGAGACATAAAAAGGCTTCTGCATAGCTTTTCCCAGGTGCCCACCACACTTGTTTTTTTCCAGCGCAAGTCCAGGCTTGTTGAGAGCCTGAAATTGGCCTATAATGTATTGGGGCCCCGTGAGGCCTGTCTGGCCAGGGAGCTGACCAAGGAGCACGAGGAAGTCATTTCCCTGGTTTTGGGCCAGTGGGATAGAATGCCCCAGGTCCTGCGGGGGGAGTTTACAGTGGTCCTGGCTCCGGATGCTGCAGAGGAGAGAAGGACCCCGAACAACGAGGTCAAAAGGATCCTGCGGCAAAAGCAAGGCAGCGAATTCAGCGCCAAAGGGCTGGCCAAAGAGGTTAGCAGGCAGGTCCAGGGCTGGAGCAGCAAAGAGGTATACAGGCTTTTGCTGCAGATCAGGTCCCAGGATCAGGCTGAAGATGCTGGCCTAGATTAGGTCTTGTCCCACAGGGGGTGTTTTTTTTGTCTCTTAAGCTGAAGACCTTGCTGCATTGTTTTTGGCGTACCTATTTTATAGGCGCCAACTTCAATACGAGGGGGCTGCAGAATCTGGGCCTGGCCTATGCCATGGATCCGGGGCTGAAAATGCTCTATCCAGGGCCTGCAGAGCTGAAACAGGCCAGGAAAAGATATCTGAGCCTTTTTAACAGCCACCCTTATTGGGTACCCCTTTTGGTGGGCTATTTCCTGTTTCTGGAGTCCAGGATAGCCAAGGGGCTGTTGCCAGCCCAGGCCATGAACAAGGTCAAGAACACCACTGCCTATACCTTGTCCGCGATAGGGGACTCCTTTTTCGGGGGCTCAGTTTTGGTGCTTTGGTCTCTGGTGTGCTGCATTGTCTTGATTCAGGGCTGGTATTGGCTGGCATTGCTCTGGTTTGTGTTTTGCTTTTTGCTATTGCAAGCTTTCAGGCTTCTTACTTTCTGGTTGGGCTGGTTGCGGGGACTGACATTTTTGCAACAGCTAAAAGGGCTTAATTTAATAAATTGGGGCCAAAGGGTGAAGCTTTTGAATGCAGGACTCATTGTCTTGCTCTGGTATAATATTTACCCTTTGTCCAGGGAAGGACCCCTTTTTTTGCTGGTCACAGCCTTGGCAGGTGGGCTAGTGTTTCTGGTCTACAGGAGGATATTGTTCCGGGAAGTTTTGTTGTTTTTGCTGGTTTGTGCTTGGCTGCTTACGATGGAGTTTTTGAATAATCCAGGCAGTCTGCCTTGGAGCTAAATTTTGATTTTTGGTAATACTTAAAACAGGTTAATGCCATGGAGCATGGTGAAGCTGAAAAAGAGGTATTTGTGCGCAATGAGCTGGGCCTGCACGCTAGACCTGCGGCACAGTTGGCCCAGGAGGCGGGCAGATTTACTTCCCACATCAATCTGGTTGTGGACGGCATGGAAGTGGATGCCAAAAGCGTGCTGGATATTCTAAGTCTGGCAGCGGCTCAAGGTAAGAGCGTATTGTTGCGCGCATTTGGTCCTGATGCTGAAAATGCGGTTACTCATCTGGAAAAGTTCTTCCAGGATGGATTTGGGGAAGGCTGAGCATGGCCAGGAAAGTATTGCAGGGTATTCCTGTATCTTCCGGGATCTCCATAGGCAGGGCCTATCTGTTAAACAGGGGACATTACTGTCTAGCTCCGGTGCAGAATATCTCCCAGGAGCTGGTAGAACAGGAAGTAGATCGTCTGAGGAGGGCTTTTGAGAGCACCTTGCAAGGGCTGGAGAGGATAAAGCAGGAGATCCCTAGAGACCAGACTGAACACCTGGCCATCTTGGACTATCATATCATGATCTTGCAGGATCCCAAGTTGCGGGATTCAACCGAGAGATTCATCCAGGATATGCATTTGAATGCGGAATGGGCCCTGGAAAAGGGTATAGATGAAATAGAGCAGGGCTTTAAGTCCATGCAGGACGAGTACTTCAAGGAGCGCATGCATGAGATAAGAGTCCTGGCCCAAAGGGTGATGAATCAGCTCCTGGGCAATCATGACGAGGTCAAGCCTATCACTTCCAGGGTGATCCTGGTGGCCCATGATTTGACTCCAGCAGACACAGTGGAGCTGGATGTAAGCAAGATCATGGCCTTTGCCACTGCCCAGGGGGGCAAGACCTCCCATGTGGCCATTATGGCGCGCACCATGGAAATTCCTGCTGTGGTAGGGGTGGAGGAGCTGGAGGATAGTATCCAGGATGATGACTTTATAGTAGTGGACGCCTTTCGGGGGCAGATAGTGATTGAGCCTGAGGAAACTGAGCTGGCCAAGTATGCGGATTTGAAGTATCAATTCGAGGCCTATCAAAAAGAGGTTATGCAGGAGCGGTTTCTGCCTGGGGAGACATTTGACGGATTCCAGGTCAGCCTGGCTGCCAATATTGAGCTTTTTGAGGAGGTTAGCGCTGTTATAGATTATTCCGGTGATGGAGTAGGGTTGTATCGCACAGAGTACAGCTATCTACATCGCAGCAGCCTGCCTTCGGAAAAAGAGCTGGTGGAGGAATATTCTGACCTGGCCTCGATACTGCATCCGCAACAGGTGGTGATCAGGACCCTGGATTCAGGCGGAGACAAAGTAGGCAAGGGCTTTGCGCATCTGGAGGAATCCAATCCAGTCCTGGGCCTGAGGGCGGTTCGCTTTTGCCTAAAGCATCAAGATATTTTCAAGACTCAGCTGCGGGCTATTCTCCAGGCCAGCAGGCTGGGCAATGTAGCCCTGATGTTCCCTATGATTTCCGGCCATGGCGAGCTCAAGGAGGTGCTGCAGGTCCTGGAGCAGGCCAGAATGGAGCTGGAGCAGGAAGGTCAAAAGTTTGATCCAGATATGCCTGTGGGGATTATGATAGAGCTTCCCTCTGCAGTTATGGTGGCAGATATCCTGGCCAGGGAGGTGGATTTTTTCAGTATAGGCACCAATGACCTGATCCAGTATTCCCTGGGCATAGACAGGACAAACAAGCATGTATCCCATCTGTACCAGCCCCTGCACCCGGCTTTGCTCAGGAGCATCAAGTATGTGGTGGAGGCAGGACACAGGGCTGGAATACAGGTGAGCATGTGCGGGGAAATGGCTTCTGACCCTTACTGCCTGCCAGTGCTCATGGGCATGCACGTGGACAGCCTGAGCTTGAATCCACAGTCCATACCAGGCATAAAGCGGGTGTTGCGCAAGCTCAGCATAGAAGATTGTTGTCAGCTGCTAAATCAGATACTGGAAAGCGACTCAGTACGGGAAAACAACAGGCTGGTGCGGGAGAACATCTTTAGACAGTTCCCAGAAGAGCTCATGTTTTATTCCTCGTTGTTGGAAAAGGAAGAGGAGTAGCCAGGCTAAACAGGATTATGGGCAAAAAAGGCGAGAATATCAAAGTGGTGGCTGTGAACCGTAAGGTCAGAAGGCTCTATGACCTGCTGGAGAGCATAGAGGCAGGGATGGTGCTTACTGGCACGGAGATCAAGTCCATCCGAGCTGGCAAGGTGAGCTTCAAGGACTGCTATGTACATTTCAAGGCCCAGGAGGCCTTTTTGACCGGCCTGCACATTGGGCAATACGAAAACGCAGGCTATACTTGGCATGTGCCAGACCGGGACCGCAAGCTTCTTTTGCACCGCAGGGAAATAGACAACCTGCGGGGCAAAGTGGAGCAAAAAGGGCTGACTTTAGTTCCTACCAGGGTTTATCTGAAAAACTCCAAGGCCAAGGTTGAGCTGGCCCTGGCCCGGGGCAGGAAGGTACAGGATCAAAGGGAGGAGCTAAAGCGCAGGGCAATGGCCCTGGATATGGCCAGGGAGATGAAGGATTATAAGTAAGGATCAAATAAAGTAAGGATTGCGGCTTCCCAAAATAAACTCGGGGAGGCTGTTTCGGTATAAGGGTTTGTTATGTTTAGTTTTTTGGCAAAAAAGATGTTCGGCTCCAAGAACGAGCGTTATTTACGGGGCCTGCAGCCCTTGGTGGAAAGGATAAATTCTTTAGAGCCCGAGGTGCAGGCCCTGGCTGACAGCGAGTTCCCCCAGCGCATTGCAGCCCTGGCCCAAGAGGTGCAACAGGGCAAGGATTTGGATTCTTTTCTGCCAGAGGTCTTTGCCCTGGTCAGGGAGGCGTCTTTACGCACACTGGGTGAGAGGCCATTTGATGTGCAGCTATTGGGCGGTATTGTCCTGCACCAGGGAAAAATCGCAGAGATGAAGACAGGCGAGGGCAAAACCCTGGCTGCGACCATGCCTGTGGTGCTCAACTCCTTGTCTGGCAAGGGGGTGCACCTGATTACTGTTAATGATTACCTGGCCCGCAGGGACGCGGAATGGATGGGCCAGATCTACAATTTCTTGGGGCTTAGCGTGGGGCATATAGAGCATGGCATGCAGGATCAAGCCCGCAAAGAGGCCTATGCCTGCGATGTGGTCTACGGTACCAATAACGAGTTCGGCTTTGATTATCTGCGGGACCACATGAAGTTTTATCCAGAGCAGCTGGTGCAAAGGGATCTGCATTATGCCATAGTGGACGAGGTGGACTCGGTGCTGGTTGACGAGGCCAGGACCCCCCTTATCATTTCCGGACCTGCCCAAGACTCTACTGCACTGTACAAGAAGATCAATTCCATCGTGCCCAGGCTGGTTATGGATCGGGACTTTAATGTGGATGAAAAAGCCAGATCAGTAACCTTGACAGACGAAGGAGTGCAGCGCTGCGAGGAGATCTTGGGGCTGGACAATCTGTTTGACCCCAAGAATATAAATTACCAGCATCACATTCTGCAGGCCCTGAAGGCACATAATCTATTCCACAGGGATGCGGACTATCTAGTTCGGGATGGCCAGGTAATAATTGTGGATGAGTTCACTGGCAGAATCATGCCCGGTCGCAGATATAGCGACGGACTGCACCAGGCCCTGGAGGCCAAGGAAGGGGTGCAGATCAAGGCAGAGAATCAGACCCTGGCCAGCATTACTTTCCAGAATTTTTTTCGGCTCTACGACAAGCTGGCTGGTATGACCGGCACTGCAGATACCGAGGCTGTAGAGTTCAAGGAGATCTACAATCTGGAAGTCGTGGTGGTTCCTACCCATAAGCCCATGATTCGGGAGGACTATCCAGATGCTATCTACATGAGCCAAAAAGAGAAATACGAGGCCATTGTGCAGGCCATCAGGGATCTGTATCGCAAGGGCCAGCCAGTGCTGGTGGGTACCACTTCCATTGACAAGTCCGAGTTTATCTCCGAGCGTCTAAACAAACTGCAAGTGCCCCACGAGGTGCTAAACGCCAAGCACCATGAAAAAGAGGCGGAGATCATTGCCCAGGCTGGACACAAGTCCAGGGTGACCATAGCCACTAATATGGCTGGCAGAGGTACAGATATTGTTCTGGGTGAAGGGGTGCGCGAACTTGGCGGTCTGCATATCCTGGGTACAGAAAGGCATGAAAGCAGGAGAATAGACAACCAGCTAAGGGGCAGATCTGGCAGACAGGGTGATCCTGGAAGCTCCAGGTTCTATCTGGCCCTGGATGATGATTTGTTGCGACTGTTTGGCTCAGAGCGCATCTCCAACCTTATGGACAAGGTAGGAGTGGAAGAGGGTCAGGCCATTGAGAACAACCTGATCAGCAGGGCAATTGAAAATGCCCAGCGCAGGGTGGAACAGCATAATTTCGATATTCGTAAGCAGCTTCTGGAATTCGATGATGTCCTCAACCAGCAAAGGGAGGTTATCTATACCAGGCGCAGGGAGGTCATGGTCCAGGAAGACCTAGAGGACACCGTGTTCGGTTTCCTGGAGGATGTCCTGGAGGAGATCTATTCCGGTCTGGAGCGTGCAGGCAAGGACCCTGAGGATCGATCTCAAGCCCAGGGCATCTTGAAGGCCAGGCTGGAAGAGGTCTTTGGCTTACATCGTATCCTGGATCTGCAGGAAGAGCTGCCGGAAAAGGAACAGGCCAAGCAGGCGGTGCTTTCTGTTTTGAGCGATCTCAAGGACAAGGCAGGGGAGCATTACCAGGAGATATTGCGCTTTTTCCTGCTGGAGAGCCTGGACAGGTATTGGAAAGAGCACCTGCTGAACATGGATCACCTTAAGGAAGGCATCGGCCTCAGGGGCTACGGCCAGAAGGATCCCAAGCAGGAGTACAAGCGGGAGGGGTTCGAGCTGTTCCAGGAGCTTTTATACCTTATCAAAGAAAATACTCTGAAAGGGCTCTGTCACATTCGGCTGCGGGAGGTTTCCCAGGAACAGCTGCAGCATGAGGATCAGTCCCAGGAGCTGCAGCTTTCTGGAGGCCAGCAGGCAGAGCCTGCTGGCAAGCAGCCCTATAAGCGCAAGGACCCCAAGGTGGGCCGCAATGATCCCTGTCCCTGCGGCAGTGGCAGCAAATATAAGAAGTGCTGCGGGTCCTGAGGACAGAGGACAGAGGCCTGAAGACAGCGGATAGAGGATAGATGACTGAAGACAAAGGACAGAAGAATCAGTGAGCTGGAATTTATTGTTACCTATCGATTTCAATCAAATCTTTGCAGATCCATCTTCTAAACAGATAGGGAAAGTGCATGCTGTCTGTACCCAAGGGGTTTAGCTTTGCTAGTGCCAGGGCAGGTTTCAAGTATCAGGGGCGGGAAGATCTGGGGCTCATACTGAGCCATTCTCCAGCCCAAGGCGCAGGGGTTTTCACCAGGAATCGATTCCAGGCCGCTCCGGTGCAGATAGCCAGACAAAGGCTTTCCTCCAATGCACATCAGATTCGGGCCATAGTGGTTAACTCCGGCCAGGCCAACGCCTGCACCGGTGAAAGGGGCCATGGGGATTGCCTGCAGAGCCTGCGCTTGACAGGAAAGTGTTTGGGTATTGATCCGGAGTCAATTCTGCCAGCCTCCACCGGGGTCATTGGCCAGTCCCTGGATCTGGATCGCTGGCAGGCCTGCCAGCAGGATCTTCTCTCTAGCCTGAAGCATGCCGGCCCTTTGCAGGTCTCCCGAGCTATATTGACCACTGACTCCTATCCCAAGACAGCCTGGCGCAAGGTGCAGACCAGCAATGGAGAGTTCAATGTTCTGGGCATGGCCAAGGGAGCAGGGATGATCTGTCCGGATATGGCCACCATGCTGGCTTTTGTGATCACTGATGCCAACGTTCAGGCAGGGGCCTGGCAGGAGATGCTGCAGCAAGCGACTGATCAGAGCTTCAACCGGATCAGCGTGGATGGGGACACCAGCACCAATGACTGTGTTTTGGCCCTGGCTAATGGGGCCAGCCAGGTGGAGGCAGGAAGTGGCAAGGTCAAGGATTGGCTAGCCCAGGCCCTGCAGGAGGTCTGTCAAGATTTGGCCTACCTTATAGTCCAGGATGCAGAGGGAGGGAGCAAGGTGGTGCGCATCAACCTCAAGGGAGCATTAAATGGGCAGCAGGCTGAATCTGCCGCCCGGAGCATTGCCCATTCTCCTTTGGTCAAATGCGCATTTTTCGGCCAGGATCCCAACTGGGGCAGGATCGTGGCTGCTTTGGGCCGTAGCAAGGCTGAATTTGTCCCAAGCCAGATCCGGGTCTCCATTCAAGGCCGCCAGGTATTCCAGGAGGGTTGCCAGACTGAAGAGGATCTGGATGCTTTGTTGGCCCAATGCATGCACAGACAGGAGATCCAGGTGGATGTGGATCTGGCAGCAGGCAGTGCTGAATATCAGTTGCTGACCTCTGACTTGAGCCTGGAATATGTGCGCATAAATTCTGCCTACAGATCCTAAAGAGGCAAATGCATGGAGAAGACAGAAAACATAGAGGTTCCCTGGCAAAGACTGGCTGACCTTTTTTTTGAGGTGGGCATGTTGCGGCGTACCCAGCGCAGCGGTTTCCAGTTCCTGGGCAGCGGCCAGGAGAGCGTGGCTGAGCATTCCTACCGCACCGCTGTGATTGGCTTGGCGTTGGCCAAGTTAAGCGGTCTGGACTGGTCCAGGGTGGTCTGCATGTGCCTGTTCCATGATCTGCACGAGGCTCGTACCGGGGATTTCAATTATGTGAACCGAATGTACAATTCCAGCCAGGCTGAGCAGGCCTTAAGTGATGCCCTTCAAGGCACAGGGCTGCAGGAAGAGATATTGAGCCTGCAGCAGGAATTGGAAAAGGTGGCCAGTCAGGAGGCGGCCCTGGCCCAGGATGCTGATCAGTTGGACCTGATTCTGAGTCTGAAGCAGGAGCAGGATCTGGGCAACCCATACGCCCCTAAATGGCTGTATCACGCCCAAAAGCGCCTTCGCACCTCCTGGGGCAAGGAACTGGCAGGAGCGATTCTGCAAAGGGACCATACAGATTGGTGGTTTAAAAGCGCCAGCAGCAGTTGGTGGTCCAGGGCCAACGGCAGGGAGCACAAGCAGGGCCAGTTCAGACAGGGTTGAGTCCTGCTGCATCTGCAAGGGCTGCGCAGGCTGCGGAATTAATGCTTATTCGCGCTGCGAGGATCCTGTGAAGGAATACCTGATTTTGATCTTTGCCCTGGGCCTGGCCCTGGCTATGCATTTGTTGTTCTTGGGCCTTTTGACAGGCAGGCCCGGACTGGGTCAGGACAAGAAATTGCTGCATCTGGAGATTTACAGCCAGCTGCAGGGTGAACATAAGTCAGGACCTGTTCTGACTGAGGGCAAGGGAGCAAGCAGCCAGGTACGCACAGGAGCCCGGCAGGACAAAGACAGTAAGAGACAGGAGCAAATCCTGTTCAGGGGCAGGCCTGCCCCAGGCACTGTGCTAACCAGGGAGCTCGAGGACCCTGGGCTTCAAGCTGCTTTGAAGAGTGTCAAAGAACGTATCTCTAGCGGGTGGCAAAAGGCCAGGCCTCCAGATAAAGGCCGGGTGGAAGTGCGTTTGGTGCTTAGCTCTCAGGGAGAGATAATTTCCTTGTGGGTGCTAAAGCTGGAAGGATCGCCTGCATTGGCTGATTTCGTCCAGGAGCTGTTGCAGAGTATCGCCCCTTTCCCAGGCCTGGAGAATCTGCAAAAGGGACAGATGACCATTGATTGTGCCTTTAGGGTGCAGCAAGGCTAGTTTTTAAGGAGGCAGTAGAGACTTGCGTATAGCAGTAATGTCAGATACTCACCTGCAAGAGCCGGATAAAAATCTGCTTCAGGTCCAGGAAGCAATATTTCAGGATATGGATTTTGTGCTGCATTGCGGAGACATAACTTCCTATGATGTCTGGGCCTATCTGGCCTGTCACCCAGGATTCTATGCAGTGCGGGGCAATATGGACATGGGCTCCTGGAGCCAGGATTTGCCAGGGATGCGGCTTCTGGAGCTGCAGGGGCTACGTGTGGGCTTGTTGCACGGGCATTCCACAGGTTCAAGCCAGGAAGCGTTATTGCGGTGCTTTACCCAGGAGCCAGACCTGATCTGTTTCGGACATACGCACAGAAGATACTGGGCTGAAGGCCCAGCAGGAGTTAGGTTCTTGAATCCCGGGAGCTTTAGCCTGCCCAAAGGGAGTAGCGCCGGCTTTGTCTTGCTGCAGGGGCAAGGCAGAACGGATTTGCATCTACAATGGATTGATCTGCCATGAGTTGGGCTGTTGTCTGGCTGAGTCTAATCCGGAAGTAAAACAAAAGGGAGATTATGGCCAAAGAGGAATCAATCGAGGTTATGGGAGTGGTGGTGGAAGCCCTGCCCAATGCCATGTTCAGGGTAGAGCTGGAGAATGGGCATGAAGTTCTGGGACACATCTCGGGCAAGATGCGCAAGCACTATATCCGCATTCTGCCCGGGGACAAGGTTAAGGTGGAGTTGTCACCTTATGATCTGACCCGGGGCAGGATTGTATTCAGGTATAAGTAAACCAGGTTGGGGGATCAGCTAAAACCTGGCCAGCGCGGATTCGCTTGCAAAAAAGACCTTTTCCTCTGCATCCTGGCCTTGAGGCTCAGATTCTTCAGGGGTCAGCACCAGTCTGTATCCGAAAGTTATGAATACTGGTCCTGGACTCCCCATGTTCTGGGGCTCCAGGGAGAACTCGAATGCAAAACCCTGATCCTGGTCTATTGCTTGGGCCGGGAGCACCTTTAGATCCTGGGCCAGGACCAGGCCTTCCCTGTCGCATAGATAAGCACCCAGCCAGATATCCCTGGACCAGGAAGCCCATTCTGGCAGACTTTCTTGCCTGGGCTGGGCTCTGCCCTGGAGCCTGATTTTGCTTTTCTCTTTCTGGGCTTGATAGGTAAAGTCCATGTATTTCATCTGCAGGGTCTGCTCTGTCTCAGGAACCCAGATTTGTTTGTCCAGATGGCGCACACTCTGATGGCTACAGGCAGAGCCCAGCACAAGCAGGGCCAGGGACAGCCAGGCCAGAATTCTGGTGCCAGTTGCCGGGACTGGGAAAAGCTGCATAGCAGACTCCAAGGTTCAGTTTAGGGTTATATCCGGGGCCGACCCTGGCAGATCATTTCTGCCAGGGTAAGTTTGACCCTGGGCAGCCTGTGGCTGACTGTGGACAGGAGTTCTGTTTCCAGCTCTGCCAGGGAGGTATAGAATGCAGTGCGATCCAGGACCGGAGGGTCCTGCAGGCTGGCTGTGAGCTTTTGGCTTTGCTGGCAGCCTGGAAAGCGCTTGAGCTGCTTGTTGGGCATCAACACCTGATTGGGCACTCCATGCAGCCTGCAGATCATGAGCCGGTAAGGGTATAGACTGCACCAACCCTGGTGATTTAAAGGACACATGATATTGGGGCGAAGTCCTTTTTGCAAGAGACTTTGACTTTGCCGCACATATTCCTGGGCCCTTTCCTGGAAGGTTTTTCTGCTCTCTGGGGGGCATTGCTGCAGTCCACGCCAAAGATAGGCCCACTCCAGATAGGTGTGGTGCTGGAAGTAGCTGCTGCAGCAGTTTTGCGTACAAGTTGCACAGCTTAGCCCCAGCTTGCCGGCGATGCGGTTATAGGCCTGTTCCATCTCAGCATAGAGCTGAGCCAGCTTGTCCAGGGTCTCTTCCTGCTTAGGGCTGAAGCTGTTTGTCATGCATCCAAGCCTTGATTTTCTTTATACATTGTTGGAGACTGTTCTCTTCCGTAGACAGGATTAGGTCTGCTGCTGCCTCGTATTTGGGGGTCCTCTCTAGGTAGATGTCTTGCAGGCTTTGTTCCGGCTGCAGGATCATACCCCGTTGTGGATATTTAGATACCCTATTGGATATAGTGGCATAGCCTGCTTGCAAATAAATTATTTGTCCTATATCTTTTAACTTTTGTATGGCCTGCTGGCTATAGATTACGCTGCCGCCGGTGGCAATTACGCATCTTTGCAGCCAGAGTCCAAGCACGATCTGTTCTTCTGCCTGCAGAAAATCGGCATTGCCCAATCGCTCGCGCAACTCCTCCAGGGGCAAGCCGTACCAGGCTTGCAGGAGGAGATCCGTATCCACAAAGGCCCAGTCCAGTGCCCGGGCCAGGCTAATAGCCAAAGTGCTTTTGCCAGCCCCTGGCATGCCCACCAGGGTTAAACAGAAGTGTTTGGGGTCCTGCTCAAAGAAAGGATGCTTATGCATGGATTCCCTATTAATTAAGGGCCAAGAAGGTTTGCTCCTATGACTGAGAACGCTATTAGCATTGTTGAGAATTATGCAGAGCAAGGCATCAATCTACGCAGGGAGTTCTTCGCAGTCAACAAGAACAACCTGCTGCAAATTTCCAGGAGGATTGCCATCAGCCTGGTGCACGGGGGCAAGGCCTTGCTGTGTGGAAATGGAGGCAGCGCGGCTGACGCGCAGCATCTGGCTGCGGAGTTCGTGAATCGTTTTCAAATGGAAAGACCTCCCCTGCCTGCTTTGGCATTGACCACAGATAGCTCTGTCCTGACAGCAATAGGTAATGATGACTCCTTTGACCAAATCTTCAGCAAGCAGATCAAGGCCTTGGCTAAGGAGAAAGATGTCCTCCTGGCCCTGTCTACTTCTGGAAAGAGCCCCAATGTGTTGCAGGCCCTTTCCTGCTGTGCGGAAAAAGGGCTGGTCTGCGTAGGGCTAACCGGAATGGATTCCACTGAGATGCAGAAAAAATGCGATTTTCTGCTGCGAGTACCATCCCAGGAGACCCCCTTGGTGCAAGAGATCCATATTGCTGCAGGGCACATGATCTGTCGGCTGGTGGATTATTATCTATTTGATGCAGTGCATGAGCTGGAGCCTTATGTTTAGTATATTGTCAGGCATAGGCTTGGGCCCTGCACAGTGTTCAGAAAAACAGGAGAATTAATATGCCTATTTATGAATATGTCTGTGCTAATTGTGCAAAGGAGTTTGAGGAGCTGATTCTAGGAGCGCAGGAGGATGTGGCTTGCCCTGAGTGCGAATCCAGGGAAACCAGGAGGATGCTTTCCAGGTGCAAGTCCAGAATAGGGGGTCATGCAGGGGCTGAGCTAGGAGCAGAGGCGCCTGCATCAGGTGGAGGCTGCGCCAGCTGCAGCTCAGGCAGCTGTGCTTCTTGTGGCTAGTGGCTGAACAAACTGGACAACACCTCGGGTCTGGATTCCAAGTCCTGCAGGCCCGGCCAGATTAAAAGGCGATTTATAAACTATGCAGCAGGAATTAGTTATAGCCACCAGGGGCAGCAAGCTGGCCCTGTGGCAGGCCAATCACGTGGCTGACTTGTTGCGTGCACAATATCCCATGCTTCAAGTCAGGCTAAAGACCATCAAAACTTCAGGGGACAAGATCCAAGATGTGCCCTTGGCCAAGATCGGGGGCAAGGCCCTGTTTGTCAAGGAGATAGAGGAGGCCCTGCTGGCTGGAGAGGCGGATCTAGCTGTACATAGCATGAAGGATGTGCCTGCGGAGCTACCCCAAGGCTTAAAGCTGGGTGTGGTCCCGCGCAGGGAAGATTTTTCTGACTGCCTGCTAAGCAACGCCTATCCAGACTTGTACTCTTTGCCAGAAGGTAGTGTGGTGGGTACCAGCAGCCTGCGCAGGCAGGCCCAGTTGTTGGCCTTGCGTCCGGATCTGGAGATCAGGAGCTTGCGAGGCAACCTGGATACCAGGATCCGCAAGCTGCAGCAGGGGGAGTTCACTGCTATAGTGGTGGCATCTGCTGGGCTGCAAAGATTAGGGTTGCAGGCCAATTATGTCTGCAGACTGCAGCCCCCTGACTTTTTGCCTGCCATCGGCCAGGGGGCCTTGGCTTTGGAGTATCTAGAGGACAATAGGGATCTGGAACAGCAGCTGGCATTTTTGGAGCATGGGCCTACCAGATTCGCGCTTGCGGCTGAAAGGGCTTTTTTGCACGAACTGGAAGGTGGCTGTCAGGTACCCATTGGGGGGCTAGCCCGGCAAGAGAATGATTCCAGCCTGCTTTTGCAGGTTTTGGTTGCTGATCTAAAAGGGCAAATAGTGTTGAGAAGACAAGCCCAGGCAGGGCTGGATCGGGCTGAGACCCTGGGCAGGGAGGTGGCCAGGGATATTCTGGATAGTGGGGGCAAGGAGATATTGCAGGAAATCTATTCCAGTGAACAGTCAGAGTAAGAGGGCAGAAATGAGGGCAGTGCCCCCAAGATTAGATTCATGCAGAGCAGGCTGTGCTGGCCAGCAGGGTGCGCACCTGGAGCAGATCTTCGTGGCTGTTTATGTTCAGGAAGGAAAGCAAGTCTGGATCTGCCTGCCTTAGGTTTTGCTCAGGGATCTCTTTGGTCTGGACCTGCTGATATAGGTTGCTGATTTTGACCTGTCCCTGGCGCAGAAAAGCCTCTATCCAGGGTAGACAGCTTCTGGAATATATGGCGCACAATGGCTCATAGAAACTGTCCTTTTTGGGCACCAGGACCTCGCAATCCTGTTTCCAGCTTGCTAGCAGCTCTATGATCAGGGCAGGCTGCAGCAAGGGCATATCACAAGCAGTGACAAAGGCCTGGTTGTGGCTGCAGTGCAAGAGTCCTGCATGTATTCCTGTCAGGGAGCTGCGGATCTGAAATACATCCTCTACCACTTGCACTCCTGGCTCAGAATAGAGTTCAGGCTGCCTGGTGACCAGGATGATCTCTGGAAACAAGGGCTTTAAGATTCCCAACAGCCTTTGCAGAAAGCTTTGGCCCTGCAGCTGCAGGAAGCTCTTGTTAAGGCCTTGCATCCTTGTGTTCAGTCCGCCGCTGAGGATGATTGCTGCAAATTCATACTTCATGGTTGGATGTGGGTAGTTAAGGTAAATTGCTCCGGGCGTTCTTGTCTGGAAAGCAGTCAGGGAACATGGGAACGATCGGGGCTGGGTGAAGCTCCTGCTCTGAAGTAAACCTGGAATCAGATTATGCATAATTGAAGTACATTGCAAGCAAAACGTCACTGGAATTACTACAGGCATCTGGGTGGGAATCCCTACCTTCCAGTTTTGGCCAAAAAACGAGATCCAAGTATTGGTAAGGGATTATGCAGGACAACACCCATGACCAGGAGTCCCATGCTCCTTTAGGGCACAAGGGCTTGGAGCAGGAAGGACAGGACAGTGCCTATGACTGCCAGGAGGGAAATGGCTTTCATCTGGATTTGAATCATAGTCACCTGTTTTTGTTTTTGCTCCTGCTGGCTGTATTCTACGGTTGCTATTCCATGCTCAAGCCTTTTTTGGATCCCATTATTGTGGCTGTCATTCTGGGCATTATGCTGGGCCCTGTGCAGCGCAGGCTGGAAAATAGGCTTTGGGGCAGAAAGAATCTGGCTGCGCTGGTTTCCTGCTTGCTGCTGACCTTTATTGTGATCCTGCCCCTAGTTTTTGTTTCTACTGCTTTGCTCAAGCAAGGGATCAGCTCCTTCGGTGCCATATCCACATGGTTTTCCCAAGGCAGGTATGAGGAGCTCTACTCCTTGCCCTTGGTGGAGAGGGCGATTCCGTATTTCCAAGGTCTTTGGCCAGATCTGCAAAAGAATTTTCCGGATCTGGAAACCTTGGACTTAAGGCAGTTGATACTGCAAAAATCCGCTGGATTGGGCTCTTTTTTTGTGGGGCAAGCAGGACAGGCCCTGGGCAATATTACCGCCCTGGTGGGCAAGTTTTTTTTGATGATAGTCATCTTTTATTTTGTAATCCGGGATGAGGAGAAGTTTTCCGCATATATACTGCATTTGATTCCTTTGTCAGCTTCGCAAAAGCAAAGCATCATCAGCAAGATCAAGGATATTACTAGATCTGCGCTGCTGGGCAATCTGGTGGTGGCTGCAGTGCAGGGAGCAGCAGGAGGGCTGGCCTTTTGGGTTGTGGGCTTGCCCGGCCTGTTCTGGGGGGTGCTGATGGCCTTCTCCTCCCTGATACCTGTAGTGGGTACTGGCATAATCTGGGTTCCGGCTGGCATATATCTCCTGGCAGCCGGGAGTACAATCCCAGCAGTATTTTTACTGCTCTGGTGCACATTTGTAGTGGGCCTGGTGGATCAACTGCTGCGTCCGTTCTTTATGCGCGGAGGCTCAAAAATGAGCGTTTTGCTCCTTTTCCTTTCCCTGTTGGGCGGGCTTTCTTATTTTGGAATCATTGGACTCCTGTATGGCCCCTTGCTTCTGGGCCTGGCCCTGGTTTTGCTGCTTATATACAAAAGTGAATTTGCATCCTTCCTGGATTATCAGGATGCGAGATAGGCCTTCTCCAGCTAGGAGGCATATGATCTGGCCTTTATGTCAGGGGCATAAAAAACAAAAAGCCGAATCCAAGGATTCGGCTTTTTGCTCTGTTTTTTTTGGGGCTGGAAAAGTTTAACAGCTAGTGCAGGAGCTACAGCCTCCAGCTTCACTGGCGTTAAGCTGAGAGGATATCTTGAAGCCAAATTGGCTGCCATCCACCGTAATCGGGGCTGCAGTCTGCATAAGGCTTTTATCCACCAGAAAGGTATAGCCTTTCACATCGTAGACATCATCTGTGTCCTTTTGCTCGTCCAGAGCAAGTCCCAATTGGGGACCACCTCAGCCAGGGGCCATATAGACCCTGATAGGAGATACATTCTCCTGCTTTTGGAAATGCTGGTCCAACAAGCCTTTTGCTCCCTCGGTCAATTCAAACATATATTCCTCCTGTGTTTGTCTAATATAAATAATAAGGCAGAAGTAAGGATCTGTCAATTAGTAAATTGAGAATCATTGCGGTTATCGTTTTTAGTCTTAACCTAAAGGAATCCTTTTGTGTAAAGATATTTCCTGGGAGTCAAACTGCACATCATAGGCCAGGATCTTGGTTCCAGCCTTTCTGGCTTCTTGCAGCAGTAAGGCGTATCTGGGATCAATATCCTGGGCAGGGCTAAACGCCTTGGCATCCTGACGCTGTATCAGGTACAGGATCGCGGTGTTAAACCCTTGAGCCTGCAAGTCACGAAGCAGGGCAAGGTGCTTTTGGCCCCTGAGGGTTGGGGCGTCAGGGAAGCTGGCTGTCTGCTCCCTGACCCAGGTGCAGCTCTTGACTTCCAAATAGCACTGCTGCAGCCTATTTCCCTGTAGCAGGAAATCAATCCTGCTGTTTGCTGCGGTCTTGACCTCCTGCCTGATTTTGGAATAGCTTGCAAGCTCCTGGATCATTTTGTTTTGCAGGGCTTCCAGGACGATCCTGTTGGCTAGCATAGTATTCACACCCACCCAGGAAGAGGGCATCTGGATCATTTCCCAGGTATAAGAGAGCTTGCGCTTGGGATTGTTGGCCCTGGAGAGGCAAACAGTTTGGCCAGGCAGGCTGCAACCCAGCATGCTACCGGTGTTGGGGCAGTGTGCGAGTACAGGGGATTCCTCCTCCAAGTCCACTTGGGCAGTGAATCTGTTCGGCCTGCCCAAAAGGCGGCCCTGTATTAGCTGGGGCAGATGCATCAGCAATCCTTGTTTAGCAGGGAGATTATTATGGAAAAAAAGATAGAGATAATGGACAGGGAACAGATAGGCCGGACCCTGGATCGGCTGACCTTCGAGATCCTGGAAAGGCATGTACATATCCGGGAGTTATGTCTGCTCGGCATCCAGCGCAGGGGAGTACAGCTAGCCCAAAGAATCAAGCAGAGTCTGGACTCCAGGCTGGGATCGGATTTACCCTTGGGCAAGCTGGACATCAATTTGTACCGGGATGATTGGACCTCCTTGTCTGCCCATCCCAGGATAAACAGCACAGAAGTGCCCTTCCAGGTCCAGGATAAAGAGATATTGTTGGTGGACGACGTGCTCTACACTGGCAGAACCATCAGGGCAACCCTGGAGGCAATTTTGGATTTTGGCCGGCCCAGACGAGTGGAGCTTTTAGTCCTGGTGGATAGGGGACATAGGGAGCTGCCCATCCATGCTGACTACGTGGGTAAAAAGGTGAACACCGCCCGGGATGAGCAGGTGGATGTCCTGGTCCAGGAGCTGGACGGCCAAGACGCGGTACGGCTGCACTCCAGAGCCTAGTGTCGCGTCTCACAAGTTCTGTCTTTGATCTTTCAAGCCAAGAGCATGCAATGTTTCATTT
>JBNJDO010000039.1:0-17999 GCA_051744965.1 Thermodesulfobacteriota bacterium
CTCAACGAGTGCGCGAGCCTCATCGCTATCTACATTCCGACTCAGAAAGGCATCAAAACTCTTGCGCATTGGCTCGTAATAATTATCGAGCCAGCAATATTCTGGCAGGACAAAGTATCCGATAGGTGTATAGCCCCTATCTTCTATCACCTTGATCTTTGCTGATGCTGTATCTATCTCGGGATATTCATTGTTCCAGTGATCTTGAAGCTCCATAGGGCGAGAATTCGTAAGCCAAGTAATCTCTGAGGTAATAAGCAGCCCGCCTGGCTTTAAGTAGTGCTTCCAATCTGCGATACCCTTTTCAAAACCAATGTTGTAGATGGCGCCTTCAGACCAGATAACGTCAAACTCCTCGTCTTCAAACGGGAGCTGCTCCATTGAAGCACAAAGTGGAGTAATTTTGTCCTCAACACCATCACTTTGTGCTCTGACTGCCAGAACATCTATAAAGTCCTGAAGGAAGTCGACAGCCGTAATCTTTGCATTCAGCAAGCGAGCCAAAGTCAGCGTAGAGGCACCAGTGCCACAGCCGATATCGCCAATTTTCAATGGCACATCTCGATTGATACCGGCGAGTCCAATGGCCTTCTCAGTCTCAGCATCGCCTCCGGGTCCTTGACGATTAGCACCCTTATGCAGATCTACAAGTAATTCAAACTCGTCCACTATCTATCCTTCTAGGCTTGTAGCCATAACAAGCAATTATAAAGTTTCCGATCAATACGCAAAATTGCATATAATACCAAATTTCATTTAACCCTACCCGATGTCTACCACGCTTTCCATATAAACATATATTTTTAATTTTCTGCCTCATCCGACCAATAAAGTCAATAAAACCAGCACCCACCTCCAGACTCAAGGCACCACATACCTCCCACCCCGAATCACAATTTTCCCCTGAGGGAGCCAGCAGCTTACGCACCGATGGCCTCATCTCCTTCTTAGGCGCGTCCAGCTGCATGCGCAGGAGCCTGTCGTAGGTGTCCAGCACCCACTTGGCCCGCCTCCTGTGCCTGGGATGCAGCCTGCTCATGCCGTGCAGGATGATCTTGCCTTGAGATGTCAGCTCCACCTTCAGCTTCATTTCCCCTTCCAGGAAGCCGAGGGGATCAAACGGAGTCCTGTGCATATCAGGCCGGCTACAGCTCCTGGTTCATGGGCTCCGGATCCTCCTCCACTACCTTCATATCGTTTATCAGCTGCACTTGGCACTTCAATCGTTTATTGCTATGTTGTCTGAAACAGCAAGCAGAAAGTTTTATCCATGCATAAACTGTAGCAGAATGCTGTTGACCTGCAGTTCAATCTGAGATCTGCATGAAAAGACAAAACTTTCTGGCTCCTCTGACTTTTCAGAACCTAAAAAAACTAGGGAGTTATGGGCAGTACGTGAATACATAAATTCCGAGATCATTTTGGAGTAATCCATTGGATGAAAAACCAAAATACTGGATAGAGCTTGCTGATTACGACCTGGAAACTGCCAAAGCCCTTCTGGAATCCAAACGATATCTGTATGTAGGCTTCATGTGCCACCAGGCAGTGGAAAAAGCCCTCAAGGCCTGCTACACAAATAATATCGATGCACAGCCTCCAAGGACCCATAATTTGCGCCTGTTGGCCCAAAAAAGCAATGTCATGCAGGATCTAAGCGAAGAGCAAGCAAAATTTCTAGTTTCCCTGGAGCCACTTAACATTGAAGCCAGGTATCCCACTGACAAAGACAAGATGTTTAAGTCAGCTACAGAAGAAAGGTGCAAAAGGATCCTGGAGTCTTCCACGGAGCTTTTGAAATGGATAAAAAGCAAGTTATAAGCATTACCCAGGAATTCGTCTCAAGAGTCATTGATGAAATTGCCTTGCAAAGGGTTGTTCTTTACGGATCCTGGGTAGACGGCCATCCGGATGAAAACAGTGACATCGATATAGCTGTGGTCATGAAAAGCTATGAATGGGATCACCTGGATCTATTGACCAAGCTCTATCAAATTGCCACTGAAATTGATGTCAGAATTGAGCCGGTCCTTTTCGAGGAAAATAAAGATCCAAGCGGATTTTTGAAGAAGATAATGCGGCAAGGAGAGGTTGTCTACGAACAAGAATCCACTACAGCATAAAAATCTATGGAGTTTCGACGCTGGCTGTGGAATTTTCAGAAACTGAAAAACAAACAGAAGCCCTCTATATTCAGGCAAGTTGCTGAAAATGAAAAAGGCTTCCGGCGATGGTAGCGCCGAAAGCCTCTAATGGGATTGCAAACAAATTGCAAACAACCTCAAAAGAATTGGCGTCCCCAAGGGGATTTGAACCCCTGCCGCCGGCGTGAAAGGCCGGTGTCCTGGACCAGGCTAGACGATGGGGACGCAATAAAAAAGTGGCTGGGGGTAAAGGATTCGAACCTTTGTTACCGGGGCCAGAACCCGGCGTCTTGCCTCTAGACCAACCCCCAGCTAGGCAAAAATTTTTTTTAAGCCAAGCTGGCAGGATTGTCAAGGAGCAATTTTTAAGCCCTATTGGGCAGACAAACGCCTGGTCTGCCGCTTGAGCTGCTTGATACGCTTGCGCAGTCGCTCTTTTTCCTTGTTGTCATTGGAGGGCAGTTCCTGTTTCTGGGCCTTGAGCTCTTTGATCTGCCTTTTGATGGACAATATCTGATCCTTGTACGGAGTACCCTTGTGCTCATCATCCAAGAGACCAAAAAAGTCCTTAATATTATGCAGCAGCTCCTCTTTACTCATGCCAGAGGCGCCAGTAATCTGCGGAATCTTCTCAATGCACAACTCCCGCAGCTCCTTGGCAGTCATCTTCTCCAAGGGCTTTTTCAAATTAAGCGATTCCAGGGTGATATTCTCATTATCGCTCATCGTCTCCTCCTGTAATATATTCTCATGAATTTAGAATCCTAGCCATTTGAATCAGTGCTAAGTAGACCAAGTTCAGAAAGCATCCTCTTATAGGCCTGGTAACAAGAACCCACTGCAGACTCAGGATCCAATTCCAGCTCTGCCTTTCGCGGCTGTAAATGACCTGCTGTCCTGCTAGTGGCTTTCCAGGTATTCTCCAGGCCGACCATATCCAAGGAAGCTTTATTGTTTAACAGCTCCAACTTGATCTTGTCAAATGGTCTCCAGCCCAAAAAATCCTCTACTTTATCCAAAATATCCTGCCGGTAATAGGAAAGCTCCTGCATGACCACACTGTCCTCTGCCCCCAGAATTAGGGTCCTGTCCTTGTGCCCTAAGGGCCTGGCCAGCTCAGCCAGTTCCTGACCCAGTACCTGGCCCCAATTGATCCACAGCCTGGCTAAGCGCAGATTATTCGCCCCGGCCCCTCGACTGCAAAAAAAGCTTTCCAATGCTTGAGCTGCTGTTTTCATTTATTTCCTGATGCACGCTTATACTCAATTGTCAATAAAAAAATAATAGCAAAACCTGGCAAATATGGCAAATCCTGCTGCCTGGCCCTATTCAGCAATGAGGGTCTTGACCCGGCATGATATTGACCTTAAATTGCAGCTTCCGCATTGATTGCTGTGAATCATTTTTATTGTGCGGTCATACAAATCCCTGCCCACAAGGAGCTGGCTCATGCTTCGTAGGCCCATTGATAATCCCCGGCAAAGCGCCCTATTCTGCCCAGATTGCGGCTGCAGACTCCTCTTGAAAAAAGGTTGAGATAAAACAGATCTGTTCTGCAGGTCCTGCGGAACAAGCTATAGCCTGCAGGCATTTGCCTCTGAACTGGACAGCTCCTGGGAGGAGGCCTTGGCAGACGTTAGATGTGACAGGCTTTAGAGGAAAAGTCGTGCAAAGCAAAACAGTGGCTGCAAGCAGCATGCAGATGTGTCGAGTCATGCGCACCCATCACGCCAATAGGTATGGCTTTGTGCATGGCGGCCATATCCTGCGCCTCATGGACAGCTCAGCAGGCCTGACTGGAATCAGGCATTGCCGCTGCAAGGTGGTCACAGCCTGCGTGCGTGGAGTGGACTTTCAGGCCCAGGCCCATGTGGGGGAACTGCTCTGGTTGCTGGCCAGCCTGAACGATGCGGGCCGCACTTCCATGGAAATCGGGGTCAGAGTCGAGGCTGAGCAACTATACAGCGCAGATGTAAGGCACGTAGCCAGTGGCTATTTTTGCTGTGTAGCACTGGATGAGAAGGACAGCCCCCAAATCGTGCCTGGGCTCATAGTGCAAAGCAACCAGGAAAAAAGGCGCAGGCAAAAGGCCAAGATGCGCAAGCAGGCTGACCTGGAACTTGGGAAAGGCCCCGAGGCTTGAGCCCTGCGCTTTACTTGCTGCAGCAAAAGATGGCCGGAGCCATAAGATCAAAACCGTTCCCAGGGAGGATCCCGGTGAAATGGAAGAGATCCCACAGGATAAACTCCAGTTCAATACGCTACGCTGTCCTATGGGAATTGAACGGGGGTAAACCCTGGGAACGAAGGAAGAGCTGGATCCCGGATCGGCGTCCAGGATAATGTCCAGATCAAGCCTGTCCTGGAACTGATCCAGGATCAGGGATGACGGAAAAGGTGCTGTGCTCAGATAATGAAAGTGTCGGTGTTGAGCTAATCTGCTTGCAAGAAATAGCTCTTCTGCAGCCTTAGCTGCGCATCCAGCAAAAACACCAAAGGTACCCCTGTGGGCAGCTCGATTCCAGGGATCTCCTCCTCGGATATGCCCTGCAGATGCATTACCAGAGCCCGCAGACTATTGCCGTGGGCGCAGACTAATGCATCCTGGCCTGAGCTCAAAACCGGCGCTATCTGCTGCTCCCAGCAGGGCAAAACCCTATGCACAGTAAGCTCCAGGCTTTCAGCCAGGGGCGGATCAGGGAGTTCTGCATATCTGGGATCCAAAGCCGGGTTGCCTGGATCGCTATGTTCCAGGGCCGGAGGCACTGCCCTGTAGCCTCTGCGCCACTTTTGCACCTGCTCTTGCCCATACCTCTGCACAGCCCAGGCCTTGTCCATCCCCTGCAGGGCTCCGTAATGCCTTTCATTAAGCCTCCAGGACTTGGTTACAGGCAGCCACATCAGATCCATCTCTTCCAGGGCAATGCACAAGGTCTTCACCGCTCGCTTCAGATAGGAGGCAAAGCAATGGCCAGGCCTGATTCCTGCCTTAAGCATCCTTTGCCCAGCCCTTTGCGCCTCTTGCTCTCCGTTAAGGCTCAAGCCTACATCGATCCAGCCTGTAAATCTGTTTTCCTGATTCCAAAGGCTTTGCCCGTGCCTGAGCAGGATAAGCTGTCCCATATGCCTTCCTTGGCAGCATTCTGACTGCTGCTAGATTTTTCTTGCCCCGGGGCGAATATAATGATAGCCCTTACGTCCATGTTCGACCCTACAGCATTTATCCAACAGCTGGCCATATTGGCGGTGCCTGTTCTGATGGCCATAACCTTCCACGAAGTGGCTCATGGATACGTGGCCTATCTCCTGGGCGACCCCACCGCCAAAAACGCCGGTCGCCTGACCCTGAACCCTATTAAACATCTGGACCCGATAGGCACCATTGCCCTGTTCCTGGTCAAGGTGGGCTGGGCTAAGCCTGTGCCGGTAAATCCCAACTACTTTTCAAATCCTAGACAGGGCATGATCCTGGTTTCTGTGGCAGGACCGGCTGTAAACTTCATCCTGGCCATACTTTTTTCTCTGCTCTTCCACGCCTTGCTCTTGCTGGGTCCCTCTGCAGGGAGTTCCTCTGCATCAGGCATTTTTCAGCCTGTACTGTACATGGCTCAGGCAGGGGTCTTGGTCAATATCGGTCTAGGAGTCTTCAACCTTTTGCCTGTTCCTCCCCTGGATGGCAGCAATATCCTGGCCGGAATCCTGCCGCCGCAACTGGCCCAGAGCTATATGCAGATCAGCAAGTACGGATTTATTATCCTTATCTTGTTGCTAGTAACTGGGGTTGTACAAAAGGTAGTGCTTCCGGTTATCTATACCCTGGCCTCCTGGCTGCTGCCCATATAAACATGCACTAAGTTTGATCAGCACAAAAGCTTAAGCAAAACAGATCCTAATACGCAATAAATCATCAGCAGGGAATTTATATGCGAGATATGCAAAGAATTGTCTCTGGCATGCGGCCCACCGGCCCCTTGCACCTGGGCCATTACTTCGGCGTGCTGCAAAACTGGATCCAACTGCAGAAAGAGCATGAATGCCTTTTTTTTGTTGCGGACTGGCACGCGCTGACCAGCGAATATTCTCAGCCCCAGGGAATAAAGAACTTCGTCCTGGAGCTGACCAAGGACTGGCTGGCTTCTGGCCTGGACCCTGAAAAAAGCATCTTTTTCCTGCAATCCCAGGTCAAGGAGCATGCAGAGCTGAATCTTTTGCTGTCCATGATTACACCCTTGGGCTGGCTGGAGCGCAACCCCACCTACAAGGAGATAAAGCAGGAGCTGACAGCTAAGGATCTGAACACCTTCGGCTTTTTGGGGTATCCTGTGCTCATGTCTGCGGACATCCTGATGTACAGGGCCAGCATGGTACCTGTGGGAGAGGATCAGTTGCCCCACTTGGAGCTGTGCAGGGAGATCGCCCGCAGATTTAACTACCTCTATGAGGATTTTTTTCCAGAGCCCAAGGCCATGCTCACAGATTCAGCCAAGTTACCTGGACTGGATGGCAGAAAGATGAGCAAGAGCTACGAGAACGCCATCTATTTGGGCGAGGACATGTCCAGCATCCGCAAAAAGATCATGTCCATGCTCACTGATACCAACCGCATGCGGCTCAAAGATCCGGGAGATCCTGATCAATGCAACCTCTACCCCTACCTGCGCCTGCTGAATCCAGAAGAAGATCGAGGAGAGCTGCGCCAGGGCTGCACCCAGGCCCAGAGGGGCTGCATGGACTGCAAAAAGCTTTTAGTGCAGGAGATGGAGCATTTTCTGCAGCCCATAAGCAGGGAAAGGCAAAGGCTGGACCAGAATCCAGATCAGGTGCGGGAGATCCTGGAGAAGGGCACCACCCAAGCCAGGGAAATGGCTGCCGAAAACATGCAAAGGATCAGGGAGCTTCTCAATCTGCAGTATCAGCTGACCTAAGGCTCGCTTTGCTGCACTGTGTTTTCCTGACCCACAATAACTACTCTGGGTCTGTGCTCCTGGACCTCCCTGGGCTCCAGCCAGGTGTAGGCAGCAATGATCACCCGCTGGCCTTGTTTACCCTGCAGGGCTGCTGCGCCGTTTAGCCCCACCTGGCCCTGCTCTCCTAGGATAGCATAGGTGGTCAGACGCATGCCGTTGTCCAGATTGTACACATCCACCCGTTCGTTGGGTGCAATCCCTGAGGCCTGCAAAAGATCAGGGCAAATAGCGATGCTGCCCATATACTCCACGTTGGCCTGGGTAATCCGAGCCCCGTGAATCTTGGCCAGCAAAAAGCATCTCCATCCCATACTCAACCTTCCAGCAAAATATTGTCTATCAGCCTGGCCCGGCCCAGATGGATGGCCACTGCCAGCAGGGCCTCTCCATCTACCTCTTGCAACGGGGTCAAGCTCTGGGGATCCACTAACTCTAAATAGTCGATTTGTCCAGAAGGTATTTGCTCTTGATAGAACTCTTGCAGCCGGGCCAAGAGCTCTCTACTATTCCTGCAGCCTTTGGCCACCCAGTCCCTGGCCCTTTGCAGCCCGGCATAGATTGCTGCAGCCTGCCTGCGCTGCTCAGGCTCCAGATAGCTATTCCTGGAGCTCATGGCCAGACCATCCGATTCCCTGAGAATAGGCCTGCCCATGATCTGTACTGGAAGGTTAAGATCTTCAGCCATCCTCTGGATGATTGCCAGCTGCTGCCAGTCCTTCTGGCCGAAAACAGCCAGGCTGGGCAATGCCAGATTCAATAGCTTGCAGACCACGGTACATACACCCTGGAAATGACCTGGCCTACTTTTGCCGCACAAATGTCTGCTCAGCTCCTGTACATCCACCCAGGTATCGAATCCCTGCGGATAGATGCGTTTTGCCTGGGGTGCAAAGAGCACATCCACACCCTCTTGCCTGGCCAGTTCAGAATCACGTTCAAAATCCCTGGGGTAGCTCTCTAGATCCTCGCCAGGACCGAATTGGGCCGGGTTCACAAACAGGCTGACCAGCACCAGATCAGAATTTGCCCTAGCCCACTGCATCAGGCTCAGATGTCCTGCATGGTAATAACCCATGGTGGGCACCAGGGCGGTAATCTGGCCTGCGCACCTAGCCTCCAGGCTTAACCTTTGCAGCTCTTTAGGCTCAGAGACAATCTGCATAATCTTCTCCGCTCAAGGCTCAATACCAGACCTTCTGCAGGCAGAGCCCCCTGGCTGGGGCCGTGGCTGGGGCCTGCTCCCGCTGCCTGGAATCCAGGATATTTTGTAGAATCCTGGCATCCATTCTGCCCTGGCCTACAGCCACCAGACAGGAAACCAGATTCCTGGCCATCTGCTTCAAGAATCCGTCTGCCACAAAATGTATGACCGTTTCCTGGGAGTAAAAGCCTGGACTGAAATCTATGCGCTTTATTTCACGCACAGTACTTTGCACCTTGGTCCCCACATTTTGCACAGCTTGGAAATCGTGCCTGCCCAGCAGGATTCCGGATGCATTTTGCATGGACTCCAGGTCTACTTCACCCACCTTCCAAACAAAGGGCCTTCTTTGCGGCAGAAGATAATCCTTTTCCGTCCAAATGGTGTAGGTGTACTCCTTAGCCCTAGCTTTAAACCTGGCGTGAAAGTCCTGGGCGCACCAGTTGACCCTGGTCACTGCCACATCCCCAGGAAGCAGGGCATTCAGTGCCTTTTGCCAGGGCACATGCGTCTTGTTCCCTGGCAGATCCACATGTACCACCTGGCCTAAAGCATGAGCCCCTGCGTCAGTCCTTCCTGCTCCGTGGACTCGTATCCTGGTATTGCAGATCCTTTGCAGAGCTTCTTCCAGGACCCCCTGTACAGTGCGCTGCATGGGCTGTATCTGCCAGCCGTGGAATTCCGCTCCTGTATAGGCCAGCTCAAGCTTTAATCTGGGCATCAGTCCTCAAAAGGAGTCTGAAAGTCAGTCAGTTGCTCTGATAGCCTGGCTGCCTTATCAGCCTCTACAAAAGACAGGATCTCCCCTGCTGTCCTGCCCCGCATTCCAGACAGAATCTTGACCGCAATATCCTGGTCCAGGGTTTCCAGAACATTGGCTGCCTGCTCAGGCTCCATGTTGGAATAAACGTCCACCAGGTGCTTGATCTTGCCTTGCTGTACACTCTTGGCCCTGTCCAGGATCTCTTCCAGCTCCTGCTTGAGTTCCTTTTGTCTGGCCAGCTTCTTATCTATTCTTTCCTCCAGCTGTGTGAGCTCCTCTTCCTTTTTCTGCAGCTCTTTTTGCTTCTTGCGCACCCTATCCCATTCCTGGCTCAGACTCCCAGCCCCAAAATCCTCTTCTTCCTGCTCCTGGGCTTCTGCAGCCAAGGCCTGCTTTTTCTCGGATATCAAGCCTGCATCCTCTAAAACTGTTTTTTCAGACTGACTGGATTCCTGCTCTAAACTGGCCTGCTGGCTGCCACCTGGAGTATGCAGCCACAGCTCCTGCACTGACCAGGCAGCAAACAGGGCCAGCTTACAGCCTGCCAGGAGCAAAAGTGCAGTCAGCAGCTTAAATATCCCTTTCCTGATATAGCAATGAAGCCATCTCATCTAGTTCCTTTTGCTCCTTTTGCTCTTGCCTTTGTTTATGTTCCAGGGCCTGCTTCTCCTTGAGGCGCTCCATTTTTTTAAGCTCCTGGTTCCTGTAAGCCAGATCATCCCTGTACTCCTGGACCTTTTGCATCTGCTTTTGCAGCTCTGACTGAACCTGATCAATATCCTGCAAGATCCGATCCCTATATCTGAGCCAGAGCCACAGCTCACTAGAGGAAGTCTTTTTTTGGCCTGCTTGGGCCTTCTCTGCCGTTACCAGCTCCCCTCGAAGCTGCTGCAGCTGCTGGGATTGTTTTTCCAGGCGCATTTCTTCTTTGGCCAGCTCCAGGGCGGACTTCTCTTTCTGCATCTTCCTCAGATCCAGGATCTGCTGCAAGGGAAAATAAAATGGCTGGGGCATGACAAAAACTTGACTTTAAAAACTGTTCCAGACATCTTGACCAACACCAGCAAAGTACTGACACTCTGGGAATTTGATAAATCAAAAACAAGGAATTGACAATGTCCAGCTCTCGGAATATCTACTTGCGCATCCTGCCTATTGGACAGGCATTGCAAAAAGCGAGCCAGGCTCTGCAGCAGGCCCTGCCCTATCCGCCCCAGGAAAAAATACCCACCACTCAGGCAGCAGGCAGGATCACTGCCCAGCCTATCTATGCCAGATACTCCTCTCCCACATTTCACTCCGCTGCCATGGATGGCATCGCCCTGCGGGCCAGGGACACCTTCCAGGCCAGGGAAGGTGCTCCAGTGATCCTCAAGGCAAGCCAGGACTTTTTCTGGGTTAATACCGGCGATCCCTTACCCCATGATATGGACGCAGTGGTCATCATAGAGGAGCTGGAACAGCTGGACGAGCAAAGCGTGGCCCTGGAAAAGCCTGCCTTTCCTTGGCAGCATATACGGCGTATAGGCGAGGACATTGTGGCCACAGAATTAATCCTGCCCCAGAACCATCTTCTAAGCCCATATGATTTGGGCGCTTTGCTCAGCGCAGGCATCTGGGAGCTTCAAGTCCTGGCCAGGCCCCATATCCACTTTATCCCCACTGGAGACGAGGTCCTGGATTTCCAGGACCAGCCAGAACCTGGGGCGGGGCAGGTGGTAGAGAGCAACTCCCAGGTCCTGGGCAGCTTGGCTCAGTCTTGGGGCTGCAGCGTAAGCAGACAAAGGCCCGTGCCTGATGAGCAACAGGCCCTGGAGCAGGCCTTGCAGGATGCTCTGTCCAGCCAGGCAGACATCATAGTTATTGGTGCGGGCTCCTCTGCAGGGAGCAGGGACTTTACCAGACAGGCCATGCAAACCTTTGCAGAGATCCTGGTGCACGGCATAGCCGCTATGCCCGGCAAACCCAGTCTGCTCGGACTGGCAGGCAAAAAGCTCCTGGTGGGAGCCCCGGGCTATCCTGTCAGTGCAGTGGTCTGTTTTGAGCAGCTGGTGCGGCCACTTTTGCAGCAGGTCTGGGGACTGCAGATCCCGCAAAGGCCCAGACTGGATGTAGAGCTAACCAGAAAAATGCCCTCCAAACTAGGCCAGGAGGAGTTTCTGCGACTTAGCATAGGCCAAGTGGAAGGCAAATGGATGGGCACACCCCTGGCCAGGGGCGCAGGACTAATCACCTCTTTATGTCGAGCCCAGGGAGTAGCCAGGATCCCTGCGGACTGCGAAGGCGTATCTGCCAGGGAAAAGCTAAGCACAGAACTCTTGGTCCCTTGGCAAGAGCTGCAAAGGGTGTTGGTTTGTGTGGGCAGCCATGACAATATCCTGGATCTTTTGGCCAATGAGCTCATGGGCCTTTCCGAGCCCATCAGGCTAGCCTCCACCCATGTGGGCAGCATGGCTGGAATCACTGCCCTGCAAAACAAATCCGCGCATATGGCAGGCATGCACCTCTTTGACCCTGAGAGCCAGGACTTCAACTTCCCTTTTTTGCGTAAGTACCTCCCTGACAGGGAAATACAAGTGATTAACCTGGCTATTCGAGAGCAGGGATTCATCCTGCCCAAGGGCAATCCCAAGAACATCCAGGGTCTGAAAGACCTGCTGAGACAGGATGTGCGCTTTATAAACCGACAACGGGGCTCAGGCACCAGGATTCTTCTGGATCATCACTTGCGGCAGCAGGGCCTGGACCCCAGGCAGATCCAGGGCTACCAGCAGGAGGAATACACGCATATGGCAGTGGCGGTGAATGTGCTAAATAAATCCGCTGATTGCGGTCTGGGGATTAAGGCCGCAGCCCAGGCCCTGGAGCTGAATTTCCTGCCCCTGGCCAGGGAGAGATACGATCTGGTTTTGCCTGCAGAATCATTGCAGCAGCAAAATATCCAGACCATGCTGGAGCTTTTGCAAAGCAGCACTTTTAAGGAGAAGATCCAGAACTTAGGAGGATACCAGACCAGCCTTACCGCTAAAGTCATGCAGCCTGGACAGGGACTGCCAGAGGAAAATCATTCAGGTAGCTGAAAGACCACTTCCGAGCCGGGAGACAGGCCCAGGGCCCTGGCACAGGAGTCTTGGTTGACAGCCAATTCCAGAAAACCCTGACTTCCAGGCAACAGTCCTACCCTGCCCCTAGGCAGGGTGCTGTAGTTTTGGACTGGCAATACTTGGATCTGCGCAGGCTCAAGGAGATACAGCCCCTGCAAGTCCAGCAATCTTGTTGACCAGTTAGCCAGATTCAAGGTAAGGATACAATTCCCGAAACGGTCCACGTGCTGCACATGGGCAGTGATCTGCCCTCCCTTCCGAGTGGGCTGTGCAGTGGGCAGGCGTATAACTTGGCTTGCAGGCAAAGGCTCGCCTGGTGCTGCCAGAGAATTGTCCAGGGCCAGGCTGGCTGCCAGGGGAGCAAAGACATCCCTGCCGTGGAATGTGGGGCTGATCCCTTCTGCCTGGGGCAGATCACTAGGCAGGAAAAAGTGGTTTTCTCCAGACAGATCCATGACCTGGGTCAGAAGTCCATTGTCCGGGGCCAGGACCACACGGTCCTGCTTGGCCAGAATCAAAATCCGGCGCTCTGTGCCCACGCCCGGGTCCACTATTGCCAAACAGATGGATCCCAAAGGCAGATAGGGCCAGCTTGAGGCCAGAAAAAAGCCGGCCTGGAATACATCCTGGGGCCGGACCGAGTGGGAGATATCCAGGATGCTGCACTCTCCTGCCCTGGACAAAAGCACTGCCTTCATCTGGCCCACATATGGGTCCTGCAGGCCAAAATCCGTGAGCAAGGCAAAGACCGGATCCATTTCAGAGCCCTTCCTGCAATCACAAAGGACAGACAACAGAAAGCATAAAGACAGAAGAACAGGATTGCCTTCCTGCTCTCTATCTGGGATTATTTTCTACTTTCTGACTTTGGTAGTTACATCTTCCCAGCAAAAAGTTAATCAAGCAAGGGAAAGCATATGCAGCTCGTATTTATCCTGCTCGTGCTCCTGGCCGGGGTTATGGCCCCTACCCAGGCCGGAATCAATTCCCAGCTCAGCCAGTATCTGCGCAGCTACTACCTGGCTGCTTTGGTCTCCTTTTTTGTGGGCTCTATAGCGCTTTTGGCCTTCAATCTATTGCTGCGCAGCCCATTGCCCGCTCTGGAAGATATTAGCCGCAGCCCTTGGTGGGTCTGGCTGGGCGGATTCTGCGGGGCTTTCCTGGTCACAGTGACTATTGCTGCAGTGCCCAGGCTGGGTGCCACCACCATGTTCGCCTTCTTTCTGGCTGGCCAGATGCTGGCCTCCCTGCTTTTGGACCACTTCGGACTAATGGGCTATCCCCAGCAGTCCATAAACCTTTGGCGCGTGGCCGGGGTAATCCTGCTACTTAGCGGAGCCTTGCTGGTCCGCAAGTTCTAGCTCCAGTACATCTTTTTCCAGGTATTGATAAGTCCTCTGGTAGAAGCATCGTGGCCTTCAGTCCTGGAAGATTCCTCCAACTCCGGCTCTATATCCTTGGCCAGCTGCTTGCCCAGCTCCACCCCCCACTGGTCAAAGGAGTTTATATTCCAGATCGCGCCCTGAACAAATATCTTGTGCTCGTACAAGGCGATCAAGGCCCCTAGGGTTTTAGGGCTCAGCTCAGGCAGCAAGATGGAATTGGAAGGCCTGTTGCCTGGAAAGACCCTGTGCGGCAAAAGGGCCTGGATCTCTTCCTGGCTTTTGCCCTGGGCCTGCATCTCTTGTCTTACTTCTGATTCAGACTTGCCCTGCATCAAGGCCTCGGTCTGGGCGAAGAAGTTGGCCAAAAGCAGCCTGTGTTGCAAAGCATCGTGTCCAGACTGCCTGGCAAAGGCGATAAAGTCGCAGGGCACCAGCCTGGTGCCCTGGTGCAGAAGCTGGAAAAACGCATGCTGGCCGTTGGTGCCAGGGGCTCCCCAGATCACTGGCCCGGTTGCATAATCCACCACCTCTCCCTGCAGGGTGATGCGCTTGCCGTTGCTTTCCATCTCCCCTTGCTGCAGGTAGGCAGGCAGATCTTCCAGATATTGGCTGTAGGGCAAAACCGCGTGGCTCTCTGCCTGGAAAAAATCAGAGTACCAGATCGCCAAAAGGCCCATGACAGCTGGCATATTTTCTTCCAACGGGGCCTGACTGAAATGCTGGTCCATCTCGTGGGCGCCCTGCAGGAGCTCCAGGAATCTTTCCATGCCTATGGCCAGGGCTATGGGCAGGCCTATGGCAGACCACAACGAAAACCTGCCCCCTACCCAGTCCCAGAAGCCGAACATATTTCCCGGATCGATCCCGAACTCCCTGACCTTGGCCGTGTTCGTGGATACAGCCACAAAATGCTTGCGCACCTGGTCCTGGTCTTTTGCGCTTTGCAGAAACCACTGCTTGGCCCTGGCGGCATTGAACATGGTCTCCTGGGTGGTAAAAGACTTGGAGGCCACAATAAAAAGCGTGGTCTCAGGATCCAGCTTGGACAGGGTGTTTTCCAGATGGGCAGGATCCACATTGGAGACAAAATGCACTCTAAGGTCTGACCTGGTATAGCCGGAAAGGGCCTTGGTAGCCATCCGGGGTCCCAAGTCTGAGCCGCCTATGCCCAGATTGACCACATCATGCACAGGCTTGCCTGTCCAGCCCTTCCATTGCCCATCTCTGACCTGGGAGACAAAGGCCTGCATCCTGTCCAAAACCTGGTTGACCTCTGGCATCACGTCCTGGCCCTGAACGAATATGGGCTGGTTGGGCCTGCCCCGCAGGGCCACATGCAAAACGCTACGGTCTTCTGTAGTATTTATCCTCTCCCCGGAGAACATGGCCTGAACTCTCTCCTGCAGGCCCATCTCCCTGGCTAAGGCAAACAAAAGCTCCAGGGCTGTCTTATCTATCCTGTTCTTGGAGTAATCCAGAAACACCGGACCGGCCTGCAGGGAGAACCTGGAAAACCGCTCCGGATCCTTTTCAAACATCTCCCGCAGGTGCAGCTCGCGAATCTCCTGGAAATGATTCCTTAGCTCCTGCCAGCTCCTGGTCTGGGTGGGCCTGGACATTTGGCCTCCTTGGCTTTGTCTTTTGTCCCCTACTTGCAGCCGCAACCGCAGCCCCGGGCTTTGCCCTCTGGCCCGGGGCCTGCAAACAGCTCCTCCCTGCCTGACTTATATTTGTAGCCCTGCAGCAGCCCATAGCAGCCAGCCAGCATCATATCCCCACCCGGGGCAGGAAAACGTACAGGCTGGTCCCTTAGCATCTCCCTTCTAGGCCCCAGCACGAACATGGGCTGGAAGTCAGCCTGCAGGCCCTGCAGCTCAGGATTGATATAGCAGCCGTGTCCTCCGGCCTGGAAAACCTCTTCCTCGCTCAAGCTGCCCTGTCTGAATCTCTCCATATCCTTTAGCAGGCCCTTGGGCTCCAACATGCCTGTATGGTGCTCATATATGGCAAAAACCTGATCCTGGTAGATCAAAAAGGCTATGGTGTGGCTGTTGCCCAGATTCAGCACGCAGACCCCTTTATTTCTGCTAAGCTCCTGCACCTCTGGCACGAACAAGGCCCCTAGCACTGCTGCAGAGCCAGTGTCAGTGACCAGGCAATTGCCTGCAGCAGCCTGGATTTCCTGTAGTCTGGTCATGGGGCCTGGCACGCTCTCAAACAAAAGATCCTGCATCCTGCCCTGGGTAGAGTCTAAAAGCTCCTTCCACAGCCTGAACCTGCCCTGTCGATTGCTGGAATCCGGGTGAAAACCGTGATCCTGGGCAGCAGCCAGGATCAGATCCGGATACTCCAGCCCGGCCAAGGACAAAAAACTGCGCCAGAAGCCAGGATCAAAATCAGCTAGATACAAAGGAGTATGACCCTGGGGACAACTCTCTTCAATCCGCACTCCCTTGGCCCGCACCCGCTGCAGATCATCAGCCAGGCTGTAGGCTGCCCTGGGCTGGGCGCTGGCTTTGAGCCCTGCCTGCAGATGTTCCTGCAGGGCCCTGCCAAAGCCTCCGCCCATGGTCTGGCCGTAGAGATGGATACCCTTGCCCCTGCTGGTCAGCTCCTGGATCCTCTGCGCCACCAGCCGGGCCGGAGAGGGCAGGATGAACTTGGGGCAGTTCATCAGCTCCTGGCCCGGCTGGAAGTAGAGCGCATCCTGGGTGCCGCTGCCGATATCCAGGCATAGAATGGACATTAGTTCTCCTGTTTAGTAGGTCTAAAGACCAGGCCGTCCTGTTCAAGATCCACCACCACTGTCTGGCCCTCGCCTAGCTCTCCAGCTATGATCTTCTTGGCCAGGACTGTCTCTATATGGGTCTGCAGATAGCGCCTAAGCGGCCTGGCTCCATATACTGGATCATAGGCCTCGCGAGAGATGAACTCCTTGGCCTGTTCAGTGATCTCCAGCGCTATCTTGCGCTCCTGCAGGCGCTGGTTGATTCTCACAAGCAGCAGGTCCACCACCTGCTTGATCTCCTCCTGCAATAAGGGCTTGAAGAGCACGATCTCATCCACCCGGTTCAAGAACTCCGGCCGGAAGCTGGAGCGCAGCGTGGAGAATACATCCTCCCTGACCCCGGATTTTAGCTCGCCCTGGGCAGTAATGCCCTCCAGCAAAAACTGGGAGCCCAGATTGGAGGTCATGATCAGGATAGTGTTCTTGAAGTCCACCACTTTGCCGTGGCTGTCCGTAAGCCTGCCGTCGTCCATGATCTGCAAAAGCACATTGAACACATCCTGATGGGCCTTTTCAATCTCGTCAAGCAGGATCACGCTATAGGGCTTCCTGCGTACAGCCTCTGTTAGCTGGCCGCCCTCGTCATAGCCCACGTATCCCGGAGGTGCGCCTATCAGCCTGGATACAGTGTGTTTCTCCATGTATTCGGACATATCCAGCCTGAGCATGTTATCCTCTGTATCGAACAGGCTCTCTGCCAGGGTCTTGCACAGCTCTGTCTTGCCCACGCCTGTGGGACCCAGGAAGATAAAGGAGCCTATGGGCCGCTGCGGATCCTTGAGCCCGGACCTGGCCCGGATTACAGCATTGGCCACTGCATCCACAGCCTCGTCCTGGCCCACCACGCGCTGGTGCAGGACCTCGGGCAGGCGCAGGAGCTTCTCCCGCTCCCCTTCCATAAGCCTGGACAAGGGGATACCTGTCCAGCGGGAGATGATCTCAGCCACATCGTCAGGACCGACCTCTTCCTTGAGCAACCTGGGCTTTTCCTCTTCCTCTGACTGCTCCTCTTCCTTGGCAGCGATCTGCTTCTCCAGCTCAGCCAGCTTGCCATAGCGCAGCTCAGCCACTCGATTCAGATCGTACTGGCGCTCTGCCTCCTCGATCTCCAGCTTGGTCTTTTCCGCCTCTTCCTTTAGCTGCTGCAGATCCTTGATGGAGCTCTTCTCTTTCTCCCACTGGGCCATAAGCTGGGCCTGGTTCTCCTTGGCATCTGCCAGCTCCTTCTCCAGGTTCTGCAGACGTTCCTTGGAGGCAGAATCGCTCTCCCGCTTCAGGGCCTCGCGCTCGATCTCCAACTGCATGATCCTGCGGTTGATCTCATCCAGCTCAGTAGGCAGGGAATCGATCTCCGTCCGGATCATGGAGGCTGCCTCATCTATCAGGTCTATGGCCTTGTCCGGGAGATGCCGGTCAGTAATGTAGCGATGGGACAGGGTAGCTGCTGTGACCAGGGCGCTGTCACTGATGCGCACCCCGTGGTGCACTTCATACCTCTCCCGTAGACCACGCAGGATGGAGATAGTGTCCTCCAGACTGGGCTCGTCTACTATCACCGGCTGAAAGCGCCTCTCCAGGGCAGGATCATTTTCGATATTCTTGCGGTACTCGTCCAGAGTAGTGGCGCCGATGCAGTGCAGCTCGCCC
>JBNJDO010000040.1:0-17782 GCA_051744965.1 Thermodesulfobacteriota bacterium
CCCGTCTGAGGCAGGAGACCTCGCACAAAAGCTATTATTCCCAGCTAAGTCAGCAGCTGGAAAAGCTGAGGCAAAGAGAGGAGGACTTGAGCCTGACCCTGAATTCCATAGGGGAAGGGGTTATTGTTACTGATAGACAGGGCAGGATTACCCGCATGAACCCCATGGCAGAGAGTCTCACAGGTTGGGCTTTGGCAGAGGTCAGGGGCGCTCATCTGGGGCAGGTGTTCAGGATTGTTAATGGCCACACCCGGGAAGCGTGTCAGGATCCGGTGCAAAAGGTCCTGGAAAGCGGCAGGATTCAGGGCTTGGCCAATAACACCCTGCTTTTGGCCCGTGACGGCAGGGAGTATCAGATAGCCGACAGCGCAGCCCCTATCCAGGACCGGGCAGAAAGGGAGATTAGGGGAGTGGTGCTGGTCTTCAGGGTTGTCAGCCAGGAAGATGCCATGCACAAGAGATTGCAGGAAAGCGAAGCAGCCTACCGCAGTCTATTTCAGAATTCGCCTGTGGGCATTTTCCGCTCCACCTCCAGGGGGGAACTCTTGCAGGCCAATCCTGCCATGGCCAGGATGATGGGCTTTACCTCCCCAGAACAGGCTGTGGAGTATTACCAGGATTTGGGCAAGCAGCTGTATCCTGAGCCCAGGATCCGGGAGAACTTTATCTGGGCCTTGCGGGAGCAGGGACAGGTGCAGGGATTTGAATACCAGGCACTTTGCTATGACGGTCAAATGCGTTGGCTGAGCATAACCGCCAGGGTGAGCGAATACGTTACAGATGAGGATTTTGTCCTGGACGGTTTTGTCTGGGATGTCAGCCCCCGTAAGGAGCAGGAGGCGCACCTGGAGCAGGCCAGGCGCTTATTGGACGAGATAATTGAATTTTTGCCTGACGCCATCCTGGTGATAGACACCCAGGGCAAGGTTATTGCCTGGAATAGGGCAATAGAGGAGCTTACTGGAGCTGCCAAGGAAGATATGCTGGGCAAGGGGGATTATGAGTACGGCAGGCTCTTGTACGGCAAACGCTGTCCCATCCTGGTGGACATAGTGCTCACAGATTCCCAAGACAGACCCAGCCTGGAAGAGGATTACCAGTATATTTCCTGGAAGGAAGAGATCATCTATGGAGAGGCCTATGCCTCTGTGGTCAATAACGGCAAAGGGGCCCATCTCTGGGGAGCAGCAGGCAAACTGCGGGACGCTGCAGGGAATCTGATCGGGGCCATAGAGTCCATCAGGGATGTTAGCGAACGTAAGAACCTGGAGCTGCAGCTGCAGCAGGCCCGCAAGATGGAGGCGGTGGGTACCCTGGCCGGTGGTATAGCCCATGATTTCAATAACATATTGCAGATAATAAACGGCTACACCAACCTGATGCTTGAGGAGCGAAACAGCAATGATCCTGAGTGGGAGAGACTGCTGCAGATTCAAAGATCTGGCCGGCATGGGTCAGAGCTGGTCAAAAAGCTTTTGACCTTCAGCCGCAAAGTGGAAGGGGAAAAGCAGATCCTGGATCTGAACCAGGAAGTGAAAGAGTCAGCGGAAATCCTGCGCAGCAGCCTGCCCAGGATGATTGACATTCGGCTGGACCTGGATCAAGAGCTGTGGCCGGTGGATGCAGATGCGGTGCAGCTGGAGCAGATTCTTTTCAATCTGGGCAGCAATGCGGGATATGCCATGCCTGACGGAGGCGTTCTGGAGATTGAAACTAAAAACGTTGTCCTGGATGCTGATTTTGCCAGGCTGCATCCAGGGCTGGAGCCTGGGGAATATGTTTTGCTTTCTGTCTCGGATACTGGCTGCGGCATGGATGAAGAGACCAGGGAGAAGGTTTTTGAACCCTTTTTCACCACCAAGGAGATGGGCAGGGGCACCGGACTGGGTCTGGCTTCAGTCTACGGCATAATCAAGGCCCATCAGGGGCATGTGCTTTGCTACAGCAAGCCAGGGCAGGGGACCACCTTCCAGATATATCTCCCTGCTAGGCCAGAAACAGAACAGGAAGAGAAAAAGGCATTGCAGAAGCAAGAAAACAAGTCAGGCATAGGAACTATCCTGGTGGTGGATGACGAGCCTGCTATCCAGGAATTGACCCAGGAAATGCTGCAGGCTATAGGCTGTAACGCCATCTGCGCTGCCAGCGGGGAAGAGGCCCTGCAGAGCTATCAAAAGAATCAAGACGAAATCGATCTGGTGCTGTTGGATCTAGGCATGCCAGGCATGGGAGGCTACAATTGCCTGCTGGAATTGCTGCGGAAGTATCCTGGAGTCAAGGTGCTTGTTGCCAGCGGCTACGCAGCTAACGTAAATGCAGAGCAGGTTCTGCAGGCAGGGGCTGCAGGCTTTTTGAGCAAGCCTTTCCAGATGCAGGACCTGGAGGCCAAGCTCAGAGAGGTTTTGGATAAACAAACTTAATTCAAGGTTGTCCTTTATGTCCAAGCATAGCCACAAATTTGTGGAAACATACCACGGTCCCCTAGCCTTTGGTCTAGACAGGGAAATTGATGAGAGCAGCCTGATCTGCTATTTGCAGATGTTTTCTGATGACCAGCTATTGAAACATTTGGTGCCCAGGCTCTCGGAGCAGGAGATGCAGGAGCTTTTGGACAGGATATATGGGCTGCTTAAGGCCCACTTCACAGATGAGGAATACCATAGTCTTTTTCTGAAGCAGGAAGAATAAGAAGTGTTTTATGCAATATCAAGCAGGTCAAAGGCTGGACTCCTCCCCGCCCAGTGAAGGGCAGATGCCAGTTCTAAGCGGCCCCAGTCTGGATATATTTGCCTTTTACAGCAGGCTTTCCACCAGGGAGATCAAGGACTGGAGCAAGGGCAGGATCAGGCAGGCCCTGTTTGTGGAAAAGAGCATTCCCTTCTTGCTCCTGGATTTGGGCCGCAGCTGGAGCCTGGAGCTGTACCTGAACATGCACCAGGAAAGCGAAACTGACAGGCAGGAGTTTTTCCAGGGCGATCCCCAGCAAACCGGAATGGGACTGATCCTGGTTTCCTGCCCTGAGGCTGTGGTCCAGGCCGTGCGCAGGATAGAGCTTGATTCCAGGCTGATGCTCAGGCTGAAAGAGGACTGCTTTGATCAGCTTACCAGGTACGCTTCAAGTGAAGAGTGCTTTGTGGAGGCGGAGATGATCCTGCAGCGCCATGATTCCAGATCCATGCGCAAAAACAGCGTTTCCTTTTGAAGGAAAGCCAGTATGAACCGCTACTTGGCGATTTTGCTCCTGGTCCTGATCTTTTTGGGCCTGGCGCACAGCACCTATTCCTTTTTCCAGGGCAATTTCGGGGAGGGCATCCTGATTTTTCCCTTGCTGGCGGGCTGTTATGTGTTTTTTCTGGCCAGGGACAGCCAGGAGGAAAAAGGCAAGGAGCAGGAAAGGGATACAGACCAAGATTGAGCCCAGACTTGAAGCTAAAGGGAGCACGGAATAGATGGACCTGGCCCAGAGCCTGCCCTGCGAGGCCATCCTGGACAGTATAGCAGACGGGGTCTTTACTATAGACCCGGACTGGAACATTACTTTTTTCAACCAGGCCGCGGAGCAGATCACCCATATCAGGCGTAGTGAGGCTATCGGACAGAAATGCTGGGAGATTTTCCGCTCCAGCCTCTGCGACGGCAACTGCGCCCTGGATTTTTGCATGCGGCAGGCCCGGCCTATAAGCAACAAATCGGTATTTTTTATCCGGCCGGATGGAACTAAAGTTCCTATCAGCATCAGCGCAGCTCCTCTCTATGACGGCCGGGGCAAATTAATTGGCGGGGTGGAGACCTTCCGGGATTTGAGCGCAATCCATTACATGCGGCAGAAGATGGAGGAGAAGTACACATTTGAGGATATTGTGGGCAAGAGCCAGCGCATGCAGGAGATTTTCCGCATTTTGCCCCAGGTGGCCAAAAGCCCCTCTTCTGTGCTGATAAGCGGGGAATCCGGAACAGGGAAAGAGCTTATAGCCAGGGCCCTGCACAACTTGAGCCCCAGGCAGGAAGGACCATTCGTGGTGGTCAATTGCGCAGCCCTGCCTGAACATCTCTTGGAGTCAGAACTTTTCGGGTACAAGGCAGGGGCCTTTACAGACGCCAAGAAGGACAAGCCGGGCAGATTCCAAAGGGCGCATCAGGGCAGCCTCTTCCTGGACGAGATCGGGGAGATGCCCATGTCCCTGCAGGTCAAGCTCTTGCGGGTCCTGCAGGATAAATGCGTGGAGCCCTTGGGGGCCTTGCATCCGGAAAAAGTGGATGTGCGCATAATTGCCGCCACCAACAAGGACCTTTCCCAAAGCGTGGAACAGGGGGAGTTCCGCAGGGACCTCTATTACAGGCTTAATGTGGTCCAGATCCATATGCCTGCCCTGAGGAAGAGGAAAGAGGATCTGCCCCTTTTGATCAATCATTTCATCCGCAGCTTTAATCTCTTGCAGGATAAGAATGTGCAGGGCATTTCAGAGGATGCCCTGGCAGCCCTGCTGCGCCACGACTTTCCCGGCAATATCAGAGAGCTGGAAAACGTGATTGAGTACAGCTTTATCCTTTGCTCCGAGGGGTTTATCCAGGTGGAGCACCTGCCGGATTATCTGCGGCCGGAAGCTCCGCAGCATTCCTGGAATCCAGGGGAGCCCAGGACCCTGGAGGAGATCAAGTGCCAGGCAGTGCTGCAGGCCCTGGAACGCAACCAGGGCAGAAAGATGCAAACCTGCCGGGAGCTGGACATTTCCAAGGACACCCTGCGCAGGATGCTCAGCCGTTGTCAAAGCAAGGAGCAGAATTAGCCCTCCAGGACTAGCCTAGGGCGCATTGTGCGTCAATAAGAATGCCCTCCACTGACCTTCCTTTATATAGTTGTTTGTAATGCTTGGATTCTGTGCTTTGGCACGTTTTATGCTAAAATGTGCAAGGGGCAGGATATTGCCCTGCCCATACGGAAATCCTTTTTCCCAGGCCCCAGGGTGCGGAAGATGAAGCTTTGTTTGGCAGCCTATAAGAACCGTCTGGCCTCGCTGTTTGATAACTGCACCACTTTACTCTTGTTTGAGGAGGGTACACCAGGGACCTGGGAGCAAGTGGGCGAGATCCGGGTACCTGAACAAGGCGGAGACTTTTTCAGGGCCAGGATTTTGCTGGAACATGGGGTGCACGTCTTGATCTGCGGGGCTATGAGCGGATGCACCAGGCGCATGTTGCAGAGCTCCGGGATCCAGGTCCTGGATTGGACGCGGGGAGAGATCCCGGAAGTCCTTGCTGCTTGGCAGCAAGGTGAATTGTCTGCCCTGCTCATGCCTGGCTGCAGGCGCAGGGGCCGCAGGGGCGGCAATTGCCAGAGGAAAAAGCGGGGCAAAAAAAAGTACCCCTTGAGCCCGGACAAAAACCAGAGCAAAGGTAATAAGCAAGGAGGTTGAATCCATGAAGGTAGCGATCAGCAGTCAAGGCCAGGAGCTAGATTCTGCCCTGGATCCCAGGTTCGGTAGGGCAGCAGGATTTATAATTTTCGATCTGGAGGCCCAAGAATCCCAGTTTATCTCCAACGAGCAAAATCTGTACGCCTCCCAAGGGGCAGGGATCCAAACTGCCCAGAATGTGGCCAAGTCAGGGGCTCAGGCTGTGATTACCGGTCATGTGGGTCCTAAGGCCTTTTCTGCCCTTCAGGCAGGGGGCATCCCTGTTTATCTCTGTCAAGCCGGGACTGTACAGGAGGCCCTGCAGGCCTATCAGGAAGGACGGCTGCAGCAGGCGGAAGGTGCGGACAAGGCAGGGCATTGGCAATAACCGGCTTTAACCTTAAAGGAGTATGCGATGCGTCTGGCCATAGCCAGCGGAAAAGGGGGTACAGGCAAGACCACAATAGCAGTGAACCTTGCGGTTTGGCTGGCCCGGCAGGGGAGACAGGTAAGCCTGCTGGACTGCGATGTGGAGGAGCCCAACGCACATTATTTTCTGGATGTGCATTGGGAACTGTCCCAGACCCAGACTGTGCCTGTGCCCCAGATAGACCACAACTTATGTCTGGGCCAGGAGTGCCAGAAATGTGTGCAGGAATGCAGGTTCAAGGCCTTGATCTGGATGGTGAGGGAGGTCATGGTTTTTCCGGAGCTTTGCCATGGCTGCGGTCTGTGCGAATACATCTGTCCTGTGCAGGCCATCTCCTCCACCACCAGGGATATCGGGGTCCTGCGTCAGGGCCAGGCTCGCGGGATGAAGGTCAGCGGCGGGATGCTGCGCATTGGGGAGGCCATGGCACCACCGCTTATCAGGCGGGTTCTGGATGCAGCCCCCCAGGAGGAGATCCAGATCATAGATGCCCCTCCAGGGACCTCCTGTCCAGTGATTGAGGCAATCAAGGATGTGGATTTGGTGCTCCTGGTGGCAGAGCCTACTCCATTTGGGCTGCATGATTTCGATTTGACGGTGCAGCTGATGCGCAAGCTGGGTTTGCCCTTTGGGGTGGTCATCAACAGGGAAGGAATGGGAGACGAGAATCTGCAGCAGTATGTGCAAGACCAAGACATCCAGGTCCTGGCCAGGTTCCCCTACAGTAAGGAGGCTGCCCAGGCTTATTCCCGGGGTCTTTTGCTCCTGGACGCAGCAAGCGGGTTCCAGGAGGGCTACAGCCAGCTCTGGGCCAATCTGCAAAAGCAAATGGGCCTGGTGCAGGCTTGAGGAGTTTGTTGCGAAACTGTAACTGTTTACAGGCTCCTCATAGGTCCATAAGTGTATTCGGGCACAAGTAGACAGGGAATAGATACGCGAGATTTTCTTTGGTATACATTCGCTTTCACAGCATACAAAACCTAAAAAAAGGTCCAAGCCCATGAAGGAAGTTGTGGTTATCAGCGGTAAAGGGGGCACGGGTAAGACCAGCATAGTGGCTGGATTGGCGGCATTGGGACCGGACAAGGTCCTGGCGGACTGTGATGTGGACGCTTCAGACCTGCATCTGGTCCTGGATCCGCAAATCCAGGAGAGCCATGAGTTTATCAGCGGAGAATTGGCCTATATTGACAGGAGCTTGTGCACTGCTTGCGATCTATGCAGGGATTACTGCCGTTTTGAGGCCATATCCGAGGAGCATGTTGTCCTGCAGGAGCACTGCGAGGGTTGTGCATTGTGTCATCATGTCTGCCCTGAGGGGGCAATATCCATGCAGCCCAGGCTCTGCGGGCATTGGTTCAAATCCAGAACCAGATTTGGGCCTATGGTGCATGCCAGGCTAGGCATCGGCGAGGAGAACTCAGGCAAATTGGTCACCTATGTACGCCAGGAGGCTAATAAGCTGGGCCAGGAGCAAGGCAAGGAACTGGTTCTGGTAGATGGCTCTCCAGGTGTGGGCTGTCCGGTTATTGCTTCCCTGACCAATGCGGATCTGGCCCTGCTGGTGGCAGAGCCCACCTTGACAGCTGCCGGGGATCTGCGCCGGGTTTTGGATCTGATTGCCCACTTCGGGATCCCTGGCCTGGCAGTGGTGAATAAGGCGGATATAAATCCTGAGCTTACTCAGGAGATAGAGGATTTCTGCCGGGAGGCTGGGGTGGACATGGCTGCCAGGGTGCCTTATGACCAGAATTTTACCCTGGCCCAGATCCAAGGCAAGGCCGTGACTGAGTTCGACCCCATGGGTCTGGGCAGAATCGTGCAAGGCATCTGGGAGGCCATGGCAGATCGTTTGTATGCCCCAGCAGATTCGTAATAAAAAAAAACACAGAGGTAAGGAGGAATAATCATGAGTCAAAAGTCATGCGGCAGCTGTGCTGAGAATTCCAGTTGCAAGACAAATGAGCAGGATCAGGATCTCAAGCTAAAACTTTGCATGGGCCGCATCAAAAATAAGCTGGTCATCCTGTCTGGAAAAGGCGGGGTGGGCAAAAGCAGCGTAGCAGCTAATCTGGCTGTGGGCTTGGCCTTGTCCGGGTACAAAGTGGGCCTGATGGATGTGGATGTGCATGGCCCCAGTATACCCAGGCTGTTAAATCTGGGAGAGGCCAAGATCCAGTCCGCGGAGCAAAAGCTTCTGCCGGTGCGCTGGAATGAGAATCTCTCAGTGATCTCCCTGGGATTTTTTCTGCCCAGCAAGGAGGATGCAGTGATCTGGCGGGGTCCGATCAAAATGGGTCTGATCAGGCAATTCCTGGAGGATGTGGATTGGGGGGATCTGGATTATCTGCTTATTGACTGTCCCCCGGGTACTGGTGACGAGCCCATCTCAGTGTTGCAGCTGCTGGGTGGACAGGCCAATGCTATAGTGGTCACCAGCCCGCAAGTACTGGCCATAGACGATGTGCGGCGCTCCATCCATTTCTGCCGCCAGACCGGGAATCCTGTGCTGGGTATAGTGGAGAATATGAGCGGCTTTGTCTGTCCCCACTGCAGACAGGAAGTTAATATCTTCAACAGCGGAGGCGGGGAAGTACTGGCCCAGGAAATGAATGTGCCCTTTCTGGGCCGGATCCCATTGGATCCGGGCATGGTCAGTGCTGCTGACGAGGGATCTCCCTATTTGCAAAGCCATGTGGACGATCCTGCAGCTTTGGCCATGGAAAGGATTCTGGAGCCCATCAGGGAGCTGGTAAGCCAATCAGGCAAACAGGAGTCAGCTAAAGAGCAGGCAGGAAATGAAAGTCCAGTTCCGGGGCAAGAGCCTCAGAAAGGAGGGCAGAAGGAAATGAAGATAGCTATTCCTGTGGCTCAGGGCAGATTGTGTCAGCATTTCGGGCATTGTGAACAGTTTGCCTTATTAAGCGTAAACACAGAAGACAAAAAGATCCAGAGCATAGAGCACTTGAATCCTCCGCCCCATGAGCCTGGTGTCTTGCCCAGGTGGCTGGCCCAGGAGAATACAGATCTGGTTATAGCCGGGGGTATGGGCTCCAGGGCCCAGGACCTCTTCCAAGAGCACGGTGTCCAGGTCATTACTGGAGCCCAGAATGGTGATCCGGAGCAGATCGTATTGGACTATCTGCAGGACAGATTGGTAACCGGGGCTAATGCCTGTGACCATTAATATACAAGGAGGCGGGTATGCCGGGCACCAAAATCAGTATTCTCTGCGAAAATACCGCAGGCTCCATGTTCGGGGTTACAGGCGAGCATGGATTCAGCGCCCTGGTGGAAACAGGGCAAGACAAGATCCTTTTCGATACCGGGCAGGGGTATACCCTGTTGCATAATGCCAGAATATTGGGGGTCAGGCTGGAAGAAATAGCACATATTGTGCTCAGCCATGGTCACTATGATCATACTGGCGGCCTGGCCCAAGCCCTGTATCCACCCCGGGGAGTGAGAGTCACTGCGCATCCTGATGTGTTCCAGGCCAAGTACGCTGTGCTGCAGACAGCTGCCGGCCAGAAGAGCTTCTATATAGGCCAGCCCTACAGCAGGGATTACCTCGAGGGTAGCTTGGACTGTAACTGGGATCTGCAGCGGGGGTTTTGCGAGCTGAGTCCGGGTGTATACTTCAGCGGAGAGGTGCCCAGGCAGCAGGAATTCGAGGTGGTGGATTCCAGGCTGCAGGTCCTGGGAGAGGATGGACTGCAGCCTGATCCCCTGTTGGACGATGCCAGCTTGCTTCTGGAAACAGACAGCGGGCCGGTAGTGCTGCTGGGCTGTGCGCATGCCGGAGTGATAAACATCCTGCGCCATTTCTCAAACAAGACCGGCCACAGCAAATTCAAGGCGGTGATCGGAGGCACACACCTGGGAGTCCTGGAGCCAGGGCAGCAACTGGATAATATTCTAAGTGCCCTGGATGATTTTGGCCTGGAGCTGGTAGGGGTCTCGCACTGCACAGGCCCTAAGGCAGCTGCCATTGCCTATCAGCGTTTCCAGGAGAGGTTCGCCTTTGCCCATGCAGGCTGGAGTGCTGAGTTTTGAGGCTTAATGTATTGACATTTACTTGCTTATTCTATATTAACTATTAAACTAGTCTTCTCATGGCTTGTCTGGCAGTAGTTAACTAGAACTAAGGAGGTTTGTTATGAGTGCTCAGAGACAAAGGTACAAAATCTTATGTGCTGTAGTTGCTTTGGCGCTGTGTCTGTGTTGCTTTGGTGGCCTGGCTCAAGCAGGAAGTCATGACTTGACCAATATCAACACTGCTAGTGTGCAGGAGCTGCAGGAGCTTAAAGGTATAGGTAAGGCTATTTCAGAAAGGATTGTGGAATACAGGGAAGAGCAGGAGTTTGAGCAGAAAGAAGACATTATGGAGGTCAAAGGCATTGGGTCCTCCACGTTTGAGGATATCAAGGATCAGATTTCAGTAGGTGATCACTAATTAAGGGAGGATAACACCGCGGTGTGGAATAGGGCCGGTGCAGTGGAGCCGGCCCTTTTTTGCTTTTGTGTTGCAGCTTGGCAGTTAGACTTTAACTCTCAAGATTGCAAAAGGGCCCGGGCAAAGTCCTCGCCCTTGAAAGGCCTTAGATCCTCCATCTTTTCCCCTAGCCCTACGAAGGTTATGGGCAGGCCGATCTCCGTGGCTATGCCCAGGATCACTCCGCCCTTGGCTGTGCCATCCAACTTGGTCAAAATCACCTCGTCTACGCCCACGCCCTGATTAAAGAGCTGGCACTGGGAGATGGCATTTTGTCCGGTGGTGGCGTCCAAAACGAGCATTACACTATGCGGGGCACCAGCATGGTGCTTGCCCAGGACCCGCTTGATCTTCTTCAGCTCATCCATGAGGTCTGTCTTGGTGTGCAGCCTGCCTGCTGTATCCACTATGAGCAGGTCATAATCCTCATTTTTGGCCTGCTGCAAGGCCTCATAGGCTACTGCAGCAGGGTCTGAGCCAGCTGCTTTGGTATAGAACCCTGCTCCCACCCTTTGGGCCCAGATCTGCAGCTGTTCAATCGCAGCCGCCCTGAACGTGTCCCCTGCAGCCAGCAGGGTTCTTCTGCCCTGCATTTGGGCCCTATGGGCCAGCTTGGCAATAGTGGTGGTCTTGCCCACGCCGTTGACTCCCACCATAAGCAGGACCTCAGGAGGCAGGGGCTTGATGCGCTTGGGCGGGGAGTCAAACATGCCAGCCAGCTCTTTTTGAAAGAGCTCCTTGAATCTTTCCTGGTCCTGGATTTTCTCCTCCCGCACTCTTTGCTGCAGCCTTCCTACCAGCCGAGTGGAGGTCTGATAGCCCACATCTGCCATGATCAGGATCTCCTCCAGCTCTTCCCAGAAGGCTGCATCAAATTCAGAGCTGGAACTAAGCAGCTGGTCTACCCGCTGCGAGAGCTGGGCCTTGGTCTTGTTCAGGCCCTGGCTTAGCTTTAGGAAGAGCCTGCTTTGCTCGTCTTCCTCGTCCTCCAGATCCAGGGCCAGGGCCAGTCTATATTGCAGCTCTGAGCGAAATTCAGAGACATGTTCGTATTCCATGTCCTGCAGCCAGCCCTGGAATCGGGCCAGGAAATCCTGGGCCTCCTGCTTGGGCACTTCAAGCTGCTCCAATAGGAATTCCAGGCGCTCCCAGAGGCTTTGGTCAGCATAATCCACTCCCTCCAGGATATGATCCAGCCAGACACTGAGCCTGGGCTCAGCCTGCTGCAGGTCCTGGCGCAGGCGTGCCTGCCAGGATTGTTGCTCCTGGGTCCAGCCTCTAGCGGGTTCAGGCTTTTGTTTTGGCTCTTGCAGGGCTGTGACCTGTTCTGACTCAGATTCCTGGGCCTGTGCAGGTGGTTTTGCTTTCGATTGGTCAGACCAAATCTGTTTTATCTTAGAGAAAAAGCCCATACCTGCTCCTTTAAGGCTGATGTTCAATAATGTAATAATTCACAGACAAATTGCTACGAACAAACATAAAACTTATGAGACGCGGCATTAATCTGTTAGCTTCCTTGCTCCTGCTCCCAGCGTTGCCAAAAGATCTTGCCCCTGGATTTCTTATACTTTCTAAGCAGGATGTACAAGGCCCCGGTTCCGCCGTGCAAGGACTTGGCGGTGCTGAAGCCCAGGACCACCCTTTTCAAGGGATCCTGGGTCAGCCAGGGCTGGATGTGCTCCCGGATTACGCTTCTGCCTTGGGGTGAGTTTTTGCCCCGGCCTGGAATGATCAGCAGGCATCGCCTGCCGTTCAGGTAGTGATCCCGTATGAAGCTGATCAGGCTGGCCTTGGCCTGTTCCAGGGTCTGTCCGTGCAGATCCAGGTGTGCCTCAGGGCTGAGTTCTCCGGATTTGAGCTTGCGCATAATCCTGGGGTCCAGGCCACGTACATTGCCCTGCAAGTATTCCTCGCTGTATTCTATGTGAAAATCCACCTTGCCCTGGACTAGGTCCTGCAGATACTCTCTAGGGCTCTGCAGCAGGGTTTTAGGGGTGTCCGAGCCCTGCTTCTTCTGCTGATTTTTAGGCAGCACTTTGCGGCCCCTGCCGTTGTCCTGCAAGGGCTGGACATCCTGCATGGCCTGCCTGAAGATCTGTTCCTCATCCTCAGGACTTGGGCCGCTGGCCTCAGGCTGGGTGGTTTGACTTTGCTCCCAGAATCTGTTCTTAGGTTTATTTTTAGACAGTTGCTTGAAGTCTTTGAAGCGCATAATAGGCTCCTTGCGCAGAGGTCAAATGAATCATAGTGTAACCCTGGTGCTGTCCAGGCGCAAATCCGGCAAGGCCCTAAAACAAAATTGGAAAGGTCCAGGGAATAATACATGCAGGCCAAGTCAAAGGGCAAGATACTTGTTATAGATCCCCAGCAGGACAGGGCTAGGGAAATCAGGCAACAGCTCATACTCTGGGGGTACCAGGCCCGAGTCTGTGCAGGCCATTTGCAGGCCCTGGCCTGGCTGGATGATGAGGATTTTGATCTGGCGCTTGTGGAAGTAGAGGAAAGCGATATAGAAGGCCTGGAGTTTTGCAGATTGCTAAGGCGCAGGGAGGGGCAGTCCCCAGGCGGTTTCAGGACCTGGCTGCTGCTTTTGGGTGCAGAAGAGGATAGGCTAACGATCAGCTGCAGCGATGCAGGTGCTGACGATTTTCTGCTTCGTCCCTTCCTGGCTGCAGAGCTGGGATGGAGGCTGCGCTCAGGTCTGGAGAAGCAAGAACTGCTGGGCAACTTGCAGAGGGCGCTGCGCCTGGAGCCGGACAGGCCTGTGCTGAATAGATCCGGGCTTTATTATACCCTGCAAAGGGAATTGAACAGATCCAGCAGAAAGGACAAGAGATTTTCCATACTGCTTATCTTGTTGCAAGGTCTGAATCTGGCAGAGCTCAATTTTGGTCCGGCCTGGGCAGCCTGGATGGAGGACAGGCTTTTGCAGACCCTAGAGGCCAGATTGCGCAATTACGATAAATTGGGTGCATTAGCCAGGTGGCAGTGGTGCCTTTTGGTTCCGGAATCTTCTTTTGCGGATATGCAGGGTTTGAGGGATCGGCTGGATAAGGAGCTGCAAGGTGTATTGCAGCAGGAGCTGCAGGAGGCTGGAGGGATCGAGTTTTGCTTCCAAGGTCTGAATCTGCAGCCCAACTTGCAGTATTGGACGGTTAACCAGGGCCTGGATTCCCTTTGGGCCTGGATTCTGGAGGTTGTGGGTCAGTCCAGTAATGTGCAAAGCCTGCAGGCAGGGCAGCTGACCCCGGAAGGTATCCTGCTGGAAGACTGGTAATGCGAATCATAAGCGGGGAATTCGGGGGGCGCAGACTGAAAACAGTAAGCGGACCAGGCTATCGGCCAGCTACGGATAAGGTCAGGCAGGCTGTCTTCTCCATGCTGGAGGCCAGGGGCCTGTGCTGGGAAGAAGTCATTGCCGCAGACCTTTTTGCAGGCAGCGGCAGCTTGGGGCTGGAGTGCTTGAGCAGGGGGGCTGCGCAGGTCTGGTTCGTGGAGAAAAACCGCAAGGCCTTGGGCACAATCCAGAGCAACCTGCGCGAGTTTGGGGCCTCCCCTAATAGATACAGTCTCCTGGCCAAGGATGTCCTGCTTTGGCTGCGTAAATCCAGTCCCCAAGAGTTTGATCTTATTTTCATTGACCCCCCATACGGACATGGTTTACTATCATCAGTTTTTAAGGCGGTGCTGGAAAAAGGCTGGATCAAAACCCAGGGTCTGATCCTGGCTGAAGTGGAAGCTGGCCTGGATCCGCAGCAGCAGATGCATGATAGGGCTGAATTGGAACTAAACAGGACCTACGGGCAGACAAGGATTTGCTTATGGACGGCCAAAGACAGAAGATAGCAGTCTATCCCGGAACCTTCGACCCCCTGACTAATGGACACATCAGCATTGTGCGCAGGGGGCTGGATATCTTTGATACCATAATATTGGCTATTGCCCAGGATACCCCCAAGACCCCTTTGTTCAGCCTGGAGGAAAGGGAGGATATGGCTAGGCAGGCCTTTCAGAACAAGCCCAGGGTGTTGGTGGAGGCCTTCAACGGCCTGTTGGTGGACTATGTTAAGGACAAGGGCGCAGCAGTAATCCTCAGAGGTATGCGGGCAATATCTGATTTTGAATACGAGTTCCAGATGGCCTTGATGAATAGAAGGCTGCAGAGGGATGTGCACACCATGTTCATGATGACTGATTACAAATGGCTGTTTACCAGCTCCTCAATCATCAAGGAAACAGCTTGCGCTGGAGGAGATGTGCAGGGTCTGGTGCCTGAGTCGGTCTGGCAGGGACTGCGCAGGAAGCTGCAGACAGAGTGTTAATGGCTTGTGATGTGTGAGATGTCGTAATAGTAATAAGAGCCCCTCCCCGGCACTCACTTGGGAGAGTTAAGTTTTTAAGCTAGCACAAGGCTGACAATCCAAGTGAGTGCCGGGGAGGGGAATCAGAGGGGGTAGGGAAGGGTAGACATTTCATACTAGACAATACATTGGTTTAATAAGGGCTCGGATGGAGCAGGATCCTGGGCAGAGAGTAATATGTGTATTGGGGCCCACCGGCACTGGCAAAAGCTCCTTGGCTCTTCATCTGGCCAGGAAGCTGCCCCTGCAGGTGGTCAATTTCGACTCCAGACAGGTGTATGCGGATTTTCCCTTAATAACCGCCCAGCCAGGAGAAGAGGAGCGCAAGGTCTGCAGGCACTGGCTGTACGGATTTCTAAACAGCGATCAAAGGCTGGATGCTGCAGGTTACAGCGAGCTGGCGGATCAGGTCCTGGCCTGGATTGGAGATTCAGACAGCCTGCCTTTGTTAGTGGGAGGCACTGGCTTATATCTAAAGGCCCTGCTGCAGGGTCTAGCGCCTGTGCCCCAGGTGCCTGAGGAGATTAGGCAACAGGTACTGCAAAGATGCGCTTTGCTTGGCCCCCAGGCCTTACATCAGGAGTTGGTACGGGTGGATCCTGAACTGGCCCAAAGGCTGCATCCCAGGGACAGGCAAAGGATAACCAGGGCTCTGGAGGTCTACCAGGCCACTGGAGCGCCCCTTTCCAGTTGGCAAAAAGCGCAGCCCCAAGCGCAAGCACGCTATCAGGCCCTGAAGATTGGACTTTGGCCGGATATGCAGCAGCTGTGGAGCAAATTGGAGGAGCGCATTGAAATCATGCTCCAGTCCGGAGCAGTGCAAGAAGTGGAGCAGGCCTGGGAGAGGTGCGGTCAGGAAAGCGCCCCGGCCTGGACCGGCATAGGCTGCAGGGAGCTTTTGGACTATATTCTGGGCAGGTGCTTCCTGCAGGAAGCCAAGCAGAAGTGGCTGCGCAGGACCAGGGCTTACGCCAAAAGACAGCTGACCTGGTTCAAGAAGGATCCGGAAGTGCATTGGCTTTCTCCGGGCCAAAAGCAAGAGATACTAGACCTGGTTCTTGAGTGGACTGGAAATGAAGCAAGGGGCTAAAAGTGCAGCATCTTGTTTTTTTAAGCCTGCAGATTGGAGGTCGAGGATGAGGCCTTGGGGCCTGGTTGGATTCTGGCTTTGCCTTTTTTTCTGTATCTGGAGCTGCAGCCATGAGGCCTGGGGATCGCCTTATGTCGTGGGACAGGATACAGGACGCATCAACTGGTATTCAGGCCTGGTCAGCGCCCAGGGTCAAGGCTTTATGCCCCAGCAGGGCCTAGACAGGGAGCAGGCCCAAAATGTGGCCCTGCGCCAGGCATTGATCCAGGCCAGGCAGAACCTGTGGCGCACCTTGCAAGGCATGCGCATACACCAGGATTTGACACTGCAGGATCTGTTGCAGGACAATAAGCATCTTAAATCCAGAGTGCAGGGTCTAGTGCATAATGCTAGGATCCTGGACAAGATCAAAATCCGGGACAAGGTCCTGTTGGTCAGTATTGGTGTGGACCTCTGGGGGGATTTTGCCCGCCTGGCCATACCAGATGCAGCGTGGTTTTCTGAGTCTAGTATCCAGGCCAATAACTTGGACGATGACCTGCCATTTCTGCAAAAGCAGCTATTAGAGGCCAGGGCCCAGGCCTACACCGGCCTGGTGCTTCAGGCTGATGGTCTGGAGGTGGAACCAGGCCTGGTCTGTACAGTGCAGGACGAGGAAGGCAATCAAGTTTTTGGGCCGGACCAGGTGGATCCGGAAAAGGCTTTGCAGCTGGGCATGGCCATTTTTGTGCAAAGCACGGGCCCCAGGTTGGACTTGGGCTCCAGGCTGGGGCCCAATCCCTTGCGGGTTAGGGTCCTGGACACTGGATCCCAGCCAGGCTGCAATCTGGTTGTTGACTCCAGCTCCGGGGAATTGCTCAGGCAGATTGCCTTGCAGCCAGACAACTTTTTGCAAGAGTGCAGGGTGTTGATAGAACTGGATCCTCCGCCGGATGCGGATTTGCAAGAATACAGGCTGCTGGACAGATAGAGCGGCTGAAGGGAAAAAATGACATTGGGCAGAAGACTGTTTCCTGTGCTCCTGCTGGGGCTGCTTTTTATGGGCACTTTGTTGTTGTTATCTGGAACCCAGGCCAGGGCAGGTTCGGATATGCTAAGGGTCCAGGTGGAAATGGATATCTCCAAGCAGGAAAGTGACCAGGAAAGGGATCTGTTCCCTGAGCTGCGCAATTTGGGTTTTGCCCAGGCCCTGCTGCGCAAGACAGAGGATTTTCTGCCAGGAAGTCTTGCAGAGGACAGAAAAAAGGCCCTGCAGGATTTCCTGCTGCCCAGGGCAGAGTCTTTTGTGCTCAGCTACAGTGAGCAGGGCACACAATTAAAAGGGGACAAGCTGCACATGGGCCTGGCGGTGAAGATAAATAACTGGGCTCTGAAGGAGTTCTTGCAAACCTGGGGGACATACTATACTGCAGATGCTGACTGGGAATACTCCTTGGACCTGGAGGGGGACCTGCAGGAGCAGGATCTCATGCTCCTGCAGGATCTGCAGAAGATTTCCGGGCTGGACAGGAAGGATTCAGGTCTTCCCAGGCTGGAGTTAAGCAAATCAGGGGAGGAAGAAACCTGGTGGCAAGGCAGGCTGCAGACAGAAGGGCAGGAGTGGACTAGGACAGGGGAGAATCTCCCAGAGGTCTGGAGTGGGGTGTGGGGGAAATATTTCAGTCAGGAAAAGGTCCAGTCCAAGGTGGTGCGGGAATTAGTGCTGCAGGCCTGGGGCTGGAGCGGAGTGAACGGGATCTGGGAGTTTGATCGCAATCTTGCTTCCTGGGATCTGGTTGCCCAAAGGCCCAGGATAATTCAGATGGAGTTGACCAAGGGGCAGCTGCAAGCCAGCTGGCAGGTGCTGACCAGGCAGCAGGAAAAGCTGCAGACAATGCTGCAGCAGGAAATGGACCCTATTGGCCTCGGTTTCAAGCTGAGGCGGGCTGAAGCCTACAGGGCAGAATTTATCCCTGTGCACACCAAATAGAACAGTCTTTCTGTCAGGTGCTTGCAGATCCTGGAGCCTGCGGC
>JBNJDO010000041.1:0-17752 GCA_051744965.1 Thermodesulfobacteriota bacterium
GCCTTAGTGGGTTGGAGGTTGAAGCCCAACCCAGTGAATGCGGTCAGGGCTGTGGCTGTGGCGGAAAGCTTGATAAACTTTCTTCTGTCCAGCTTCATAGTCCCCCTCCTTAGTGTGGGTTAAATAATGCCTTACAGCAAATTTCTTGGTGGACATGGACATGCTATTGCCTTCTGACCCGAGCCAGCCCCATGGCGTATGCAGGGATTAGCCTTTAGGGATGCCCCTGTGGGGGGGCTGACCCGGGATATCAGCTTTTAGCTGTGGGCTGGATAAATGATGAAATAGAGATTCACCTTAGATAAATAAATTATCTATTTTGAGCTACAGCAGAAGTCAAAAGAACAGGTCTTATTCAAGGCTTGGCACAAAGGCACAGATTCGCAGCGCCAGCTCAGAAAAGATGTCAGACTGACGCTGGTTGTATCTGAATTGCAGCTCTTTTAAATACAATAAGAGCTTAAGGGGGTTTTGGTCCTTGAATTGCTCTAGTCTGGGCAGGGCAAAGGTCCAGAAATGGCTCTCCCGGTCCAGGGCCAGGGGGGATTTGCTGGGCCTTAACCTGTATCTGTCAAAAATTCCGGTATCATAGAGAACCAGTCCTGTATATTGCTTGTAGCTGTCTGTATAGATGACATGGCCAATGCTTTTGGTCTGCAGTTGGAAGCCCATCCTGAAATGCAGGATGGATTCCAGGGAGAAGTGGGGCAGGTAGTCCACAAATGCCTGCTCTGCTTCTTCCCGGACCCCTAAGACCGGATTTTTGAGATGCGTCTTTTCTTGATTTCCCAGCAGGGATAGCAAGCCCAGGGAGCTAAAAATCCGAGGACTATCTGAGTAGTGGGCCAGGATGGCCAACCTGGAGATGATTAACGCCTTGCGCACCGTATTGTAGCTGATATCAAGCTGATTGGCCATCTGCTCCGGGGGAACCTCCAGCTCAAAAAGCTTCAAGAATCTGAGCCATTGCCTGCAGGAAAGCTGGGAGTGGTTAATAAAGCGCTGGCTAAAATCATGGAAGGTGTACTTGCACCTGGAGCAACGCCTTTTTCCGCTGGCTAAGGTATATAGCTTCCTGTGTCTGCATCTGGGGCAGAATCTTTGATGGTTTTTCCAGCATATTCCCAGCAAATATCTCTGGGCTGAGCTTTTTGATTTTATTAAGCTCTCATAGTCAGTTAAGAGCATATAAACAGATTTTTCCTGGTGCAGAATCTTGAATAAGTATCTTGAAATTGGCAGAGCTTGCCAAGTATGCCGGAAAAGTAAGCTTCTTGTCTATGGAACCCGCTATTTGTTGCTAAGGAGCTGATTGACTCCAGACGCATTTGCTTGCTAAATAAATGTTATAAGAAAAGTTAGAATGGATTGTAAAGGGACCAAGTTGATTAAAGGCTTAGATGGAGGTAATGAAGTGAATCAGGGATTGGAATCTGAGCTAGAGGCTGTGAGAAGCAAGCTGCAGGGTCGGGAAGATATCCCGGAACAGCTGGTGCAACTGGTGCAGGATATAGTTCAGCTGCACAGCCATGCGCTTGCCGAGAATCAGGCCTCCCTGCCGGAAAAAGAGCAGATAGCAGAGCCTGAACGTCACCTTCAGGGGGTGCCCTTATTTACCAGGGAGCAGTTTACTTATGATCAAAACCAGGCTGATCTGGTTTTAGAGCAAGCAATAGGGCTGCTGGCTAAAGATGCTGAGCACCTGCAGTCAGATTTGGAAAGGCTGCAGGAGATGCTTAGTGTTGGACAAATTGACAAGCAGAGCATTTTTCAAGCCCATTTGGAAAATGACCAGGATTTTTTCCTGAGCTGGGCAGAAAGCTTTCCTGGAGCGCCTGGGATGCTTCGTTTCCTGGCCCAAACCAGCCTATACCCTAGTTTGTATAAGATCGCTGAGCATCTTTTGCAGTATCACGAGCAGGAGCGGAGCTGGGATTTTGGCTACTGCCCGGTATGCGGGAGCCTGCCCCTGATATGCCTGTTGCAGAAACAGGGGCAGCGTTATGGCTGCTGCTCTTTTTGTGGCGCCAGGTATATGCTGCCCAGGTTAGGGTGTGTTTTCTGCGGGGAAAAGGAGGCAGCCCGCCAGGACTATTTCTATGCAGAGCAAGTGCCAGGTTTTAAGGTGGATGTTTGCCAAACCTGCAACAATTACATCAAGACAGCGGATTTCAGGCAGATGGACAGACACTATCATCCCGCCCTGGATGATCTGGAGTCCCTGCCCCTGGACCTGATAGCCCAAGACAAGGGCTATACTAGACCTACTCTTTCTGCCTGGGGTTTCTGAGCCCCATAACCTGAAAGTCTCTACTGCCTGATTTGGGTAGTCCAGTTTATACTTGACAACTTTCCAGGCACTGGATATCTAGCTTCCTTGTCTCGTGCTTGTTGTGTGATTTTGCCGCATGTTTTTTAGACGTTTTCTTGAAAGCTCACTTGCTGTCCGGTAGAAGCTGTTCTCAGACATCTATACCTAAATAAGATGCTTTTTGTCTACTTTTATGGTGGAAGAAGCTTTATTAATGGGCCCTAGTAAATAGGTATAGTTAGAAAATGTGTGTGCTAATAGGGAGTTGAAAAAATTATATTACCACACAATTCAGTTGGAGGCAGTTAACAAATTCCGCTTGTCGAACAATTAATAAACCACACGTGTTGATTTCTATACTCAAGACTCTCAACTGCTCCTGCCGAATAGCCTGGATTAATCGCAAAATCAAAGGTGTGGCTTTGTTTATTACAGACCTGTCGTTCTTAGTCCAACAGAGTATTGGCTATACAGCTTGAAAATACCCCAAGACGTCAGCATGCAGTCACTGGACGTGTCGATTTCGAATTTGCAGGCATGCGCAGCCAGATCACAGAGGTCTTACTGAGAGAGAATTTTTGGAGTATTTGGCCCTACGAGTAGAACTCAATGATAAATGCCATGGTCGCAACTTTGCTCCATATGACCATTTGATTGAACTCCGCTAAACTTGAGATATAAAAGTATGTTGTGTGAAATATGATTCCATAGATGGAACTATATTTCATAAAAAAATGGATATTCGCTTGTAACCAGATTTTACTATTAGGCATATTCTATAGCGATTTACATTAAAGACAATATGTTATTAAATTTCTAGATTGTTCTGTTTTTGGCATGGATTTTGTTTAGGTATTTGCTATGTCCAATAACTCAAAAAAGTATGCAAGGCCTTAAGCATGTTGGCAGAAAATTGCGCTATCCTTATAGACGTGTTGAATTTAATGTGATATCAAAAATGTAATCAAAATCGTTTCTAAAGTTTAGACTGTTTTACAAGGGAGGGCGGGCAATGAGTCTTAGTCGTAGGGAATTCGTCAAGCTGTGTTCATTCACTGTGGGTGGGCTGGGCATATCCCAGCTTTTCCATCCTGAGCTGGTTCAGGCAGTGGATAAGGCTGCCAAGAACCAGCCGGTGATCTGGATTCAAGGCCAGGGCTGCACAGGGTGCTCGGTTAGCCTGCTGAACTCTGTGCACCCCAATATCAAGGAGGTTTTGCTGAAGATCATCAGTCTGGAAACCCATTACACTTTGATGGCTGCAGAAGGCAAGATCACCATGGAGCACATGTTCAAAGTGGCTGAGGAGTACGCGGACAAGTTCTTCTTGGTGGTGGAAGGCTCCATTCCGGTTGCAGAAGGCGGCAAGTACTGCTTTATTGGTGAGCATGAGGGCAAGCACCTGACCATGCTGGAGGCTACCAGGGAGCTGGGCCAGAAGGCTGCGGCAACTGTGGCAGTAGGGGCTTGTGCTACATTTGGAGGTATTCCTGCTGCCAAGGGCAGTGTTACAGGTGCCTCCTCAGTGAGCCAGGTCTATGAGCAGGAAAATATCCAGACCCCGGTGATCAATGTGGCAGGCTGTCCGCCGCATCCGGACTGGATGGTGGGCACCCTGGCCCATGTACTGCTTTACGGCATGCCAGAGCTGGACAGCGATGGCCGGCCCAATCTTTTTTTCGGCCGCAATATCCACGAGAACTGCCCTTACCGAGGCTATTATGAATCCTGGACCATGTCCGAGACATTTACTCAAAAGGAAGCCTGCCGCTACGAGCTGGGCTGCAAGGGCCCATTCACCAATGCTGATTGCTGGAAGCGCAGATGGAATAACGGGGTCAACTGGTGCGTGGAGAATGCGGTCTGCATCGGGTGTGTACAGAGCGGATTTCCTGATGGTGTGTCTCCTTTTTATGTGGCCATGTAAGACCTTGAGAGTTACAAGCTAAAGGTCAAAAGTAAAAAGTAAAGGCAAACAAACCAAGAGATTAAGTCAGTCACCAATGCGGACATTAGAGAGCTATGCAAATAGCTAATAAAAAACAAGATGTTTTCAGATAAGTTTTGACTGTCAAGATGTAAATAGGACGGTACATAATATTTGAGCAAGGAGGAATAGTATGGCAGGGTGCAAACCTCAGGCAGCCCCGGCTGCGGCAGGTGCTGCCGGCACCGGGGAAAAGGTCAAGTTTTCTGTGGATCCTTTGACCAGGATCGAGGGTCATTTAAAGATGGAAGTGGAAGTCAAAGACGGAGAAGTAGTGGATGCCTGGAGCTCAGGCGGGATGTTCCGAGGGTTTGAGAAGATTTTGCAGGGCAGGGATCCCAGGGATGCCTCCCAGTTGACCCAGCGCATCTGTGGAGTCTGCCCCACAGCCCATGCCACTGCCTCTGTGTTGGCCTTGGACGATGCCTTTGGAGTCAAACCGCCTGCAAACGGTAGAGTGGCCAGGAACCTGATCTTTGGTGCCAACTTCCTGCAGTCCCATATCCTGCATTTTTATCATCTTGCAGCCCTGGATTATGTAAAAGGTCCTGATGTGGCGCCTTTTGTGCCCAGATACGACAATCCGGACCTACGCCTGACAGAAGAGGAGAACAGCGTCGGGGTGAAGCAGTACCTGGAAGCCCTGGAAGTTCGCCGTATCTGCCATGAGATGGTGGCCTTGTTCGGAGGCAGGATGCCCCATCAGCAGGGTTTGGTAGTAGGAGGCGTGACCGAGATACCCAGTTCGGACAAGATAGTGGGCTATCTCTGGAGATTCAAAAAGGTCAAGGAGTTTGTGGAGCAGGAGTACCTGCCTTTGGTGTATACAGTGGGCAAAGCGTATGCAGATCTGTTGCGGACCGGTGTTGGCTGGCAGAACTGTATAGGCTTTGGTGTATTTCCTTTGGATGACGAGCAAAGCAAGTATTTTCACAAGCCCGGTGTATACATCGATGGTCAGGATTATGAGCTGGACACTGAACAAATCAAGGAATACGTCAAGTATTCCTGGTACAAGCAGGAGACCACCGGCCTTAATTTCCGCAAGGGACGTACAGAACCTGATGTGGATAAGTCCGGAGCTTACAGCTTCATCAAGGCCCCCAGGTACAAGGATAAGCCTGTGGAGGCTGGTCCCTTGTCCAGGATGTGGATCACTAATCCGGAGCTGAGCCAGGTGGGCAAGAAGATGCTCAAACAGGAGTTCGGGCTCAAGGCTGAGCGCTTCCGGGATCTGGGGGATCTGGCCTTCTCCATTATGGGCAGACACGTGGCCAGGGCGGAAGAGACCTATATGCTGGCAGAGCACATGGAAAAATGGCTGCAGGAGCTAGAGCCGGGTCAGGAGACCTTTACTCAGTCCCAGATTCCGGACAGTGCAGAAGGCCTGGGCCTGACCGAGGCTCCCAGGGGCGCGCTTTTGCACTACATTGACATCAAGGACAGTGTGATAAGCAATTACCAGGTGGTCTCAGCCACTATATGGAATGCCAATCCCAGGGATGATATGGAACAAAGGGGTCCCATAGAGGAGGCCATGATCGGGGTTCCTGTAAAGGACGTGGACAGTCCGGTGAATGTGGGACGTCTGGTGCGCGCCTTTGACCCGTGACTGGGCTGTGCCGTGCACGTGCTGCACGCAGATAGCGGAGAGAGCAAGGTCTTGAATTTTTCATAGCCTAGATCAATTCAGTTCGGAAAATGTATTAGATTTTAACACATGGGATCGGGCCCAACCCGATCCCATTTTATTTGTACGCCCGAAAGGGCGTACTCACTTGCTTGGAGTCTTAGCATGCAAAAACTGTTGGTGCTGGGAGTGGGGAATATCCTGCTTATGGACGAGGGTCTGGGGGTGCATGCGGTTAAAGATCTGCAAAAGGAGAGTTGGCCTCCTGGAGTGGATTTTCTGGACGGAGGAACTTTTACCCAGGATGTGTTCTATCTGTTTGAGGGCTACGAACAAGTCCTGGTCCTGGATATAGTCAAGGCAGCAGGGCAGCCTGGAGAACTGTACCACATGACTGAGCAGGATCTCATTCAGGATAAGCAGCAGGCCCTTTCCTTGCATGACATCGATTTGTTGGACTCCCTGCGCATGGCAGAGCTTTCTGGACACAAGCCCAGGTTGGAGGTTCTGGGCCTTGAGCCGGAAAGAATAGACTGGGGGCTGGAAATGACCTCGGCTCTGCAGCAGGCCTATTCTGAATACTTGCAAAAAGTCAGGCAAAGGATCAACAGCCTCTTACAGGCAAAGGGCTAGATCTTTTGGGAGGGGCAGATGTCCGCAGGGAGCAGATAGTGAATTTTCTTGACAGCTGTTTGTTTTTTTGTAATTAGATCTTGGTCCTGTTTGGAGTTGAGGTCTATCAAATTCATAGTCTTTTTCCATTAGCTGGCAGTAAACTGATGGTTTAGGTTCCTGCAGGATCAAACCTTTTTTGTTGCTGCTGCTTTATTTAGCCAATACTTGAAGCCGGAAGAGCCATTTGTTGGTGTACAGGCATTGCAGCCCTTAATTTCCAAAAATTTTGGCGAGAGCACATGGAGCAAAATGCCTCAAGCTCTGGAGCATCCAGATATTTGCGTATCAGGGGTCTTGTGCTGCAAGGCCTTTTACTCATGCTCCTATGGCTGATTTTCAGCGGTCATTATGACCTGTTGCATATCCTTTACGGAGTCCTCTCCGTGGGAGTTGTGCTCTGCCTGAACTGGCAAATGCGCAACCTGCCCCTGGCAGAAGATCAGCCCTGCGACAGCACCAGGATCAATCTGCCCAGATTGTGCCTGTATCTTTTTTATCTGCTCTGGCAGATTGTCAAATCCGGGGTTTATGTGGCTTATGTCATTTTGCACCCCAAGATGCCCATCAAGCCTGTCCTGGTTCGCTTTCAGTCCCAGCAGCCCAATGTCCTGGCCAAGGTCATACTGGGCAATTCCATTACCCTGACTCCAGGCACGTTGACTGTGCAGATCGAAGGGGACAATTTTACGGTGCATGCCCTGACCGAGGATACTGAATCCTCCCTGGTAAGCGGGGAGATGGAATCCAAGGTAGCCAGGCTCTACCTGCAGGAATGCAGTCCAGAGGATATGTGCTGCAATGTGGAACACTTATATTCAGGCAGGGAAAAGTGATGCCTGACGTATTCAGTATCATAGCCCTGGTGCTGGTCATTGTTTTTTTGGTGCCCTTTTACCGGGTTTACAAAGGTCCCACGGTGTTCGACAGGCTTTTAGGGGCGGCAGCTGTAGGCAGCAAGACCATTACCCTGATCCTGCTCTTTGGCTTTATGTACCACAGGCTGGATATGTTTATAGATATCGCCCTGGCTTACGCAGTGCTCAATTTCGTGGGCGTGATCGCCATGGCCAAATATTTCAAGGTCGAGGATACCAGGTCCTGCAAATGATTTTGGCCCAGGAAATTATCTCCATTGTGCTTATGGTCGGGGGAGTCTTTTTCATGCTGGTTGGCAGTCTAGGCCTAATTAGGCTGCCGGATTTTTATACTCGAGTACATGCTGCAGGCAAGGTGGACACCCTGGGGGTGCTCATGTTCGTGGCAGGTATGGCTGTTTATTCAGGCCTGAGCCTGGAGAGCGCCAAGCTTTTGCTGATATTTGTATTTGTGGCTCTGACCAGTCCTGTGGCCTCCCACGCCCTGTCCCGCAGGGCTCTGCTCTTTGGATTCAAGCCTTGGCGGGGGCCAAGAAGGGAGAAAAAGGGAGACTAGGCTGTGCACTGGTTAATAGAGTTCTTTTTGTTCCTGATTATGATGGTGGCTGCCCTGATCGCCCTTAATGTGCGCAATCTATTGGCTGCTGCAGTAACCCTGATCATCTTCAGCTTTATGTCTGCTTCTTTGATGGTCTCCCTGGGTGCAATAGATGTGGCCTTTACCGAGGCAGTGGTTGGGGCCGGAGTGGTGGGTGTCTTCAATATCGTGGCCATACTTGCAACCTCCAGGAAGAGTAGAGATTGAGAAAGCTGCAATTGTTGACCCTGATTTTGTTCGGGCTCTTGCTGGTCTATGCCGTGTCTGGACTGCCTCCCAGAGGCGACATCCAGGCGCCTGCCCAACAGGAAGTAAACCCAACAGGCACTACTGTGGCTGGGGCCTATTATATCCAAAACGCGTATAAGGATGCGCATACCCCGAACATGGTTACTGTGGTCCTGGCGGACTACAGGAGTTTTGATACCCTGGGCGAAACCATTGTGGTCTTTGCCGGGGGCATAGCTTGCATGTTCATCCTGCGCAGGAGGCCCTTATGAAAGAGCTCTCTGGCAGCCCTATTATCCAGCTTGCCAGCCGGGGACTGGCCCCGGTGATCCAGATCTTTGGGCTTTATGTGTTCTTCCATGGCCACTACAGCCCTGGCGGGGGATTCCAGGGCGGGGTGCTCTTGGCATCCAGCGTGCTCCTGCTTAGGCTGGGCTGGGGCACAGAACAAAGCCAACTAACCTTCCCCACTAGACTGGCTGTGCCCTTAAGCGCCATAGGGGCCCTGATCTTCGCTGGTACAGGAGTGGTGGCCCTGCTCTTCGGAGGCAACTTCATGGACTACGCAGCCATTCCTTTTTTGGGCCTGGAGACTGCGGATGTACGCTCCTTTGGAATTTTGTTCATCGAGTTGGGAGTTACAATAGCGGTGATGACCGCCCTGGTATCCATATACGATGATCTTGTGGGGTGTTGAAGTTATGTTGGAAATAATCCAGGGCTATTATGCCTATTTTTTTCTGGTGCTTTTGTTCGGCATTGGGCTTTATGCCATGATGCTCAAGCAAAACCTGATGAAGAAGGTCATGGGCATGTCCATTGTCCAGGCCTCCACTATCCTGTTCTGGATTGTGGCTGCCTATAAGGAAGGGGCCACAGTGACTATCAAGGATTCTGCGCTAGGAGTAGAGAATCCGGATCTTTACTTAAATCCCCTGCCGCATACCCTGATGCTGACCGCGATTGTGGTGGCAGTGGTCACCCTGGGGGTTTCCTTTGCCCTTCTAGTGGCCATCTACCGCAACTACCAGACTATTGACGAACCAACCCTGCTGAAGCGGATGCAATGAGTTCCTCCAATCTCCCTGTACTCATTCCGGTCACCTTTTTGCTGGCCGCAATAATAGTGCCCATGCTGGGCTATTTCAGGCGCTCCTGGTCCTTTTATCCTGCTATGGCAGGCTCTGTGCTGGCTTTTGTCTTCAGCGTGCAGGGAATGCAGGAGGTACTTAAGCAGGGCAGGATCAGCTATCATCTGGGGGGCTGGATGCCGCCCATGGGCATTGAGTTCATCCTGGATCCGTTGTCTGCCTTCATGTGTCTGGTGGTCACCGGCGTCTCCCTGCTGGTCTTGTTCTATTCCAAGCCCAGCGTACTGGCAGAGACCCCAGAGAAGATCCTGCCTTTTTATTCCCTGGCCATGCTCCTTCTGACCGGACTCTGCGGCATGGTTATGACCGGGGATTTTTTCAATCTGTACGTTTTCCTGGAAATAGCTGCCCTGGCAGGATATGCCTTAGTGGCCATAGGGGACAAAAGGGCCCCGGTGGCTGCCTTCAGGTATCTGACCCTGGGCACTGCCGGGGCTGCTTTCTATCTTTTGGGCGTGGCCTTTATATTCATCAGCACCGGCACCCTGAACATGGCTGATGTGGCCTCCATGATGCCTTTGGTGCAGGATAGTGTGCCGGTGATGATCGGGCTTTGCCTGATCGTTCTCGGTGCCGGCCTGAAGATGGCCCTATTCCCCTTGCACGCCTGGTTACCTGATGCTTATTCCTACGCCTCCTCCTCAGCCACCGCTTTGATAGCACCCATCGGGACCAAGGTCGCGGCATATGTGCTTTTGCGGGTTTTGTTCTTTGTTCTGGAGCCGGAATACGCATTGTACGAGTTGCCATTGATCAAGATAGTGGGCTATCTGGGTGCTGCAGGCATTATCTGGGGGTCCTTGCTGGCTATTTGCCAAAAAGAACTCAAGACCATGCTGGCTTACAGCTCTGTGGCCCAGGTGGGCTATATCGGCCTGGGCATAGGCTTGGCCTCACCTCTGGGCATTATAGGCGCTGTGCTGCATATCCTGAACCACGCCTGCATGAAGGCCTGCCTGTTTTTGGTCAGCGGAAGTCTGCGCTTCCGTCTGGGGCACTCCTGGATACCCAGGTTCGAGGATTCCCTGCGCAGGACCATGCCTTGGACCGCCGCAGCATTTGCAGTGGCTGCCATATCCATGATCGGGCTGCCTCCCACTGCTGGTTTTTTCAGTAAGTGGTATCTGGCCCTAGGTTCCATAGAGCAGGCCAACTGGATCTTTCTGGTGGTTTTGATTGTAAGCAGTCTGCTGAATGCAGTGTATTTTTTCCGCATCCTGGAGAAGATGTATCTACGGCCCCAGGACGAGGATCTTCTCCAGGCCCAGGGGGACACAGCCAGCCTGGCCAGACAGGAGGCCCCGGCTGCAATGCTGGCACCGACCTTGATCCTGGCTGCCTCCCTTGTTTTGCTGGGCCTGTTCAACGCCTGGATAGTGAGCAGCTTTATCCAACAGATAATACCCCAAGGACTATAAGCAGGAAGTCATGCTGCCAGAGGTGTATACATCTTCCATTCCCTTTCTAGCGGTCCTGGTCTCCCTGCTGGCCGTGCCCTTGATCCTGCTTTCCTCCAGCAGGCCCAATCTGCGGGAGTTCTGGACCCTGGCTGCGGCCTGCATCAAGTTCCCGCTAGTGCTGTCCCTGTTGCCTGACGCTTTTGCCGGCAAGGTGGCCCAGTTCAGTATAGTGGAGATAGCGCCGGGTATCTCCCTGGAGCTCAAGGCTGATCCCATGGGCCTTTTCTTTGCCTTGATAGCTTCAGGTCTCTGGATCCTGACCAGCTTTTATTCCATCGGCTATGTGCGTGGGCACAAGGAGCATAACCAGACCAGATACTTCGCAAGCTTCGCAGTCTGCCTCTCCGCCACCATTGGCATAGCCTTTTCCGCGAATCTGCTGACATTTATCATTTTCTACGAGATACTGAGCCTGGCCACTTATCCTTTGGTCATCCATTCAGAAAACGAGGAGGCCATACGCTCAGGCAGGCAATATCTGACCTACGCCTTAAGCGCTGGTCTGGTGCTAATAGCTGCAATTGCCTGGACCTATGTCCTAGCTGGCAGCCTGGATTTTGAGCCAGGAGGGTTGCTGCAGGGAGTCCTGGAGGATCCCTGGGTGGCCAAGATTTTGTTTATCATGTTCATGGCCGGGGTGGGGGTCAAGGCAGGTATTATGCCCCTGCACAGCTGGCTGCCTGCAGCCATGGTCGCGCCTACTCCGGTCAGTGCCCTGCTGCATGCAGTGGCAGTGGTCAAATCCGGCGTTTTCGGAGTAGTCCGGGTGGTGGGCTATGTTTTCGGCCCGGAGAATATGCAGCTATTTGGCCTGGACATGATTTTGGCAGTATTTGCCGCAGCCACCATCCTGCTGGCCTCATTCATCGCCATGCAGCAGGACAACCTCAAAAGGCGGCTGGCCTATTCCACAGTGGGGCACTTGTCCTACATCGTCCTGGGCGTGGCCCTGTTGTCCCCGGAGGGCTTCACAGGAGGACTATTACATCTGGCTAACCACGCCACCATGAAGATCACTTTGTTCTTCTGCGCCGGGGCCATAGCAGTCAATCTACACAAAAGTGAAATATCCGAGTTGAACGGCATAGGCAGGGTTATGCCCTGGACCATGGGTGCCTTTACCATCGGGGCCTTGGGCCTGGCAGGAGTGCCGCCCATAAACGGCTTCATCAGCAAGTGGTTTTTGTGTCTGGGCTCCATGCAGGCGGATCAGGCTGTGATGCTGGGAGTATTTGTCTTAAGCGGGCTTTTGAACGCAGCCTATTTCCTGCCCATAGTGCACAGGGCGTTCTTCAGGCCTGGTGGAAAGGACCTGGAAAAGCACGGGGAGGCCTCCTTGCTGATGGTAGTGCCCATCTGCATAGTGGGTGTGCTCTCCCTGGCTTTGGGCCTGTATCCTGACCTGTGGTTTAGGTTTTACGAGCTGGCAGGGATTGTTACCCGCAGTGTTATGGATATGCAGCCGCAAGTAGCTGTTTGGGGTGCTGGTATATGAGAGCCTGGCAGAAAATATTTTTGACTCTGGTCCTGGTGTTGACACTGCTGAGCCAATTTGTGGCCCATCCCCATTACTGGTGGGAGAAAGTGCCAGGATTTTTTGCCATTTTCGGCTTTCTGGGCTGCCTGGTGATTATATTTGGGGCCAAATACCTAGGCAAACTCCTGGTGAGCAAAGATCCGGATTATTATAAGGAAGAGGATGATGTTTGAGATTCCTCCAGTTTTGGCCATGCTCCTGGGCCTGCTTCTGTTGCCACTTTTGCCTGTGCGCAGCAGATCCGCGGCCTTTATTCTATTCCCTTTTCTGGCCCTGGTTTTGGCCCTAACCCTGCCCTTGGGTACAGAAAAGACCTTGAATTTTTTGGACTATCAATTGGTGCCTCTGCAGGTGGACCAATTAAGCCGGGCCTTTGGGATAATATTCGCTTTGATCGCCTTTCTGGGCGGAATTTATTCCCTGCACCTGCGGGATACAGGACAGCAGATGGCAGCCCTGCTCTATGCAGGTGGGGCCCTGGGGGTCACTTTCTGCGGGGACTTTTTTACTTTGCTGGTCTTCTGGGAGCTCATGGCGGTCTCTTCAGCCTATTTGATCTGGGCCAGGAGGACTTCTGCCTCTGACAAAGCGGGGATGCGCTATCTTTTGATGCACCTGTTCGGCGGCAGCCTGCTTATGGCAGGGATCATTATCCAGGTCTTTAAAACCGGTACCCCGGCCTTGACCTCGTTTGTCCCTGGAGAGTCCCTGGCTGCTTGGCTTATACTCTTGGGGGTGGCCTTGAATGCAGCTGTGGTGCCTTTGCATGCCTGGCTTCCGGACAGCTATCCCAAGGGCACAGTAACCGGCTCGGTTTTCCTGAGCGCATTTACCACCAAGACCGCGGTCTATGTCCTGGCTACTCTATTTCCCGGCTGGCCCATCCTGTTGGTGTTGGGAGTGATTATGACCATCTACGGTGTGGTCTTTGCTTTTTTGGCCAACGATATCCGGGAGATACTGGCCTATCATATTGTCAGCCAGGTGGGTTACATGGTGGCCGGTGTGGGCATAGGCACTGAGCTGGCCTTAAACGGGACTACCGCCCATGCCTTCAGTCATATTCTGTACAAGGCTTTGCTCTTTATGGGCACCGGAGCTGTGTTGTACAGCATTGGCAGCAGCAAGCTGCATGAGCTGGGTGGTCTGGCCTCCAAGATGAAATGGGTGCTGGTCTTCTATATGGTGGCTGCCTTTTCCATTTCCGGCGCGCCTTTATTCAACGGCTTCATCAGCAAGTCCATCATTGTCTCGGCTGCAGGCGAAAGCCACTACTACATAGCCAAGATGCTGCTTATTCTGGCCTCAGTAGGCACTTTCCTCTCAGTGGGGGTCAAGCTGCCCTACTATACCTGGTTCCATACCCCCAAGCAGGAGCATCAGCCCGAACCCCTCCCCAAGGGCATGCTGGTGGCCATGGCCCTGACCTCTTTTCTGTGCATCTTCTACGGAATCTGGCCACAGGCCCTGTACATGGAGCTGCCCTATGCCATGGACTATACCCCATTTACCACCCTGCATTTTGTGGAGGCCCTGCAGATCCTGGTGGCCACATTTCTGGCCTTTTGGCTGGTGCGGGCCAAGCTCACGCCCAAAAACAAGATCTCCCTGGATGTGGACTGGTTCTACCGGGCTTCTGCGCCGGCCTTCAGAATGGTGTTCATCCAGGCGGTAAACTGGATATTCGCAGTCTGCGAAGACAAGGCATTTGCCCTGGCTGGCTCCCTGGCCAGACTTTCCAGGCATCCGGTGCAGGTCCTGCGCACTTGGAGCTCTCCTGAGAGGGACTATGACCAGGATCTGGACCGCTCACCTCTGGCCAATCCCATGTTTGTAACCATTCTGCTCACCTTGCTGGTCTTTGTGTTTGTACTGTTCAGGCAAGGCAACTAGTTGCCCAGGATGTATTTTCTCACCGCCTGGTTGTGTTCTTTTAAGTTCTTGCTGAACTTATGGCTGCCGTCTCCTTTGGAGACGAAGTAGAGGTAGGAGTGCTCTTCCGGATTGAGGGCAGCCTTTAAGGACTCCAGGCCAGGGGAGCAGATCGGACCCGGGGGAAGACCTGGATGCTGGTAGGTATTGTAGGGGTTGTCCTGGTCCTTTAGCTCCTTTTTGCGCAGCCTGGAATCAAACTCCGGTCCCAGTCCGTAGATCACAGTGGGATCGCATTGCAGGGGCATATTCCTCTCCAGCCTGTTTTGCAGCACACCGGCTATGCGCCTTCTCTCTTCAGACCGGCCAGTCTCTTTTTCCACCAAGGAGGCCAGGATAACTGTGCGGTGCACTTTACTGGCCTCAGGCAGGCCTTCAGGCCAGAGACTGTTCCTGGCCACCTTATAGAACTGGCTGACCATCTGGCCTACTATGGGCTGGGCCTGGCCCAGTACAGGCTTGGGCAGCTGATAGGTCTCAGGATAAAGATATCCTTCCAGGTTTTTGGCAGGGATATCAAAGGATTCAAGTATGTTTTTGTCCTGTACTGCCTGGGCAAAAGCCTTGAAATCGCTCAGGCCAGAGTCATGCATCAGCTGCGCAATTTGCCACCAGGTGAGGCCCTCAGGAATATTGATCTTGTGCAGGACCACCTGGCCCTGGCACAGATGTTTCAGGATGCGCACCCTGGACCAAGAGGTATCCAGGGCGAACTCTCCGGCCTGAATACTCTGGGCCTTGTTGCTTAGCCGGGCCAGGAGTCTAAAGCTTCTTGCATTCTGGATTATGTCTTCCTGCTGCAGGCTCTCAGAGATGCTGTGCAGAGAGTCCCCGGGCGCGATAATCACAGTTTTTTCTGTGCCTGGGGTTTGCAGGGGTAAGAACAGATACTGGTAAAGGTATATGCCAGCCAACAAAGAGGCCAGAACAAGGGAAGCAAAAAGGAAAAGCGCTGCTTTTTTCATCTCGGGCTGTTTATTGTAATATTTGGGCTTGTTCCGGGTCCTGCAGAAAATTCTCCAGTATGACCACTGCAGCCTGCTGGTCCAGGACGGATTTGTGCTTGTTTGCTCGCAGTCCTGCGCTTTTCAGTCGCTGCTGGGCCTCATAGCTGCTCAAGGTCTCGTCCAATAGATAGATCTGCCAGCCAGTAGCCCTTTGCAGACTGCGGGCCAGATTTTTGACCTGCCTGACTCCCAGGTTTTCCTCTCCAGAGTGGTTTTGGGGCAGACCCAGGACTATGCGCTGGACATGCTCCAGTTCTAGGATATGCAGAATCTCCTGGACCAGTTTTTTTCTGCCCTGGTGGCGCAGGGTCTTGTAGGGCAAAGCCATTTTGCCCCAGGGATCGCTCAAGGCCAGGCCCACCCTCTGCAGGCCGAAATCAATGCCCAGAGTGCGCATATAAAATCCCATCCTGGGCTGCTTCAGACTGGAGCATTTTCTGTAGCTCTTTCCTCCAGTTTTTGCCTCCGACCAGGGCTGCCAAATATTCCAGGCTGTGCAGAACCTGGGTCCTGGGGCTGCTTTCCAGGAGGATGCGGCTTATGCCTATTTTGCAGGAAGGGCAACCCACTAGAACCGGACCTTCCTGGGGCAGTGCCTGGAGGTCCTTTTCCAGTTGTTTGGTTTTCCTATGGCGCAGAGTGTTATAGATCTGGGGGGAAGTCAGGGCTCCCAGGCCGCTCTCAGCGCAACATCCCGGGCTGATCATGACTTTTGAGCCCAGAAGGGATCCTAGCTCCTGGGCATAGATCTCGCCGCTTAGAGTAGGGTTCACTCCGCTCCATTCGCTGTGGCAAGCAGGGTGATACAAAATCGGTTCCGTCCTGGTGGATGGCTCAGGCAGGTGTTGCTGCAGGGTGGAGCCCTGCTGCAGCACCAGTTGCAGTACATCCATATTCTGCAAGCGGGAGTCCAGATAAAGTCTAGGTTCGTGTTTGGCCATTGCTTCCCTGCAGGTGCCGCAGGAGGTCAAAAGATGGCTGATCCGCAGGTCCATCCGTTCCGCCTGCTCCTTGAGGGAGCGCAGGTGCTGCAGGTTGAATTCCTGGTTTTCCTGGTATTCATGGCTGCAGCCAGCAGCCAAAAGGGGATAGCCGCAGCAAAGGTGTCTGGGCGGCATGAGCACAGTGTATCCAGAAAACAGCAATAGATAGAGTGCTGCCTGGCCTATCTCAGGATAAAAAAGGCCTGCGCCGCAGCCCGGGAAATAGAATACTGCAGTACTGCCTGGCTGTTTGGGGAAAAAGAGGTTCCTTTGCCCTAACTGCAGTACCTGCTCTAGGTTCTTGAAGCCCAGACCCGGCATCTTGGTGCGTAAAAGCGGGGTATGGAAGCGATTCCTCCAGCTGGCTGGCAGCTTGGCCCAGGTGGCGCGCTGCAGGCTCTGGCCTGCCCAGGCCAGCTTGGCAGCGCTGGGGATGCGGCCAGGGTTGCGGGTCAGATATCTCAGTATGTGATTTTTAAGCCCCTTTTGGGCCTGGGGCGGCCCCTCCTGCAGAAAGGAGCGCATGTTCAGGATCTGCTCCGGCATGTCTATCTTGACTGGACAGACCGAGGTGCACTTGCCGCAGGCGGTACACCTATCCAGGATGTTTCCTAGCTCGGCCAGGAGGTCTTTGCTGATCCTGCCCTGGTCCTGCTGGGTATAGTAAATGGCCTCTATTAGAGCGCCCAGAGTGATGATCTTGTTCCTGGGGTGGTAGAGAAAGCCTTGTTCAGGATAGTACATGGGGCAGACCTGCTTGCATTTGCCGCATCTGGAGCAGATCTGGATGTTCTTGAGCAGGCTGGTTAGTTTTTCCTTTCCAGGCAGGCTGGTCTGATCGATATCCTGGAGCAGGCGATTGAAAGAGAAGGTGAAGGGAGCGCAGTGCAAACCATCTTTGCAGAGCTTGCCTGGATTAAAGATGCCCTGGGGGTCTACCCTGGCCTTGTAATCCTGCAGGGCCTGGATCTTTTCCTGCTCCAGATAGCTTATTTTGGTAATGCCTATGCCGTGCTCTCCAGATACAGAGCCCTCCAGCTCCAGGACTTTTTTGAAGACCTTCCTGGCTGCCTCCTCAGCCAAGCGCAGCATTTCCGCATTATTGGAATTGACAGGAATGTTTACGTGGCAGTTGCCGTCCCCGGCGTGCATATGGTTGGCTACCATGATCCTGGTGGCAAACAAGCTATCTTCAATTTTTTTTAGCTGCTCGGCTTGATCCGGATATCTGCTGCGCAGGTCCCGAAAGAAGTATCTGATCTGCAGCTCGAATTCCTGCTCCGGAAGCTTGTGGGGATTGATCTTGCCGCTAATGACCTTGGAGGAGAAATTGATCTCCATGTCTATGAATTCATCTCCAGGATCCACTCCTTGCAGG
>JBNJDO010000042.1:0-17711 GCA_051744965.1 Thermodesulfobacteriota bacterium
CGTGCCTTTCCGTGTGTTCCGTGGGCAAGCGGTCATCAGTATGAATGAGGACAGCAGGACCGTCAAAGGCATCTTAAAGAATCTGCCCACGGAACACACGGAATAACACGGAATCTGCGTTGCCTGGCAACGCTGAAAGAATTTTCCGTGCCTTTCCGTGTGTTCCGTGGGCAATATGTCTTGGCCCGCAGTGACGTCATCCCGGACACCGATCCGGGATCCAGCCTTCTCTCACTCGCTCTGCGGGGGAACTCAATCAGACCGCTCTCTCCGTGGGCAATTTGTGTATGTTACCTGTGCTGTGTATTGTCCATAACCTCCACATCCTGGTCCGGAGAAAACTTAAACTCATCAGAATCCAACCCAATATCAAGCTCCAGGTTGCTTAGCTCTATTTGATTCTTATTGCCGAAAAAATCCTGCAGGATCAGCTTGCGTACAAACTCCTGCTTTTGATCCAGCCAGATAGTAGCCCGCACCAGCTCAGGCTCTGGGTCCCTGGGCTCCAAAACCACCTTGAGCAAGCCATTTTCCTGTTCCTCTTGGGACTGAACCACAAACTCTTCCCCTGGCTCCACATCTCCGGTCAAAAGCTTGAGCAGAGTCTCGGACTCTACTTTATCCTGCAGGGAGTATTTGTAGGCCACTTCATCCAAGGCAAAATACTGCCAGACATATTCCCCATCCAGCAGCAGAAGCTCTTTTTCAGGCTCTGTGGTCTCCAGGCGCAACAGGTCCGGTTTGCGGAACTTGACCTTGCCCTTTCTGGTCTCTACCTCCCCGCTGGAGGCATTGGTCAGCTCCTGCTCAAAATCCGCCTGGAAATCTTCCATACCTTGATAGTTCTCCTGTAGCCTTTGGGATAGATTCTCATTTGCCTGGGCTGGAAGAAGCCAGACCAACAAGATGCAGATCAGGATACAGCTTACAAATATTTTACGCATAGTTGAATTATTCCTTTCTTTTAGTGATTCCCAAGGCGTTGGGAACTTTAATGAAGCTGCCTGGCTTTTTGGACCACAGAGTGGATTCTGATGCACCCTGCCAGGAACGTTGCATAGTGCCTGCATTCACATATAAGCCGGCTGTAGGACCGCCTTCCATAAACATGCAAGACTGGAGCCCCAAGGGCAGATCCAGCAGAATATTGTTCAGATCATGGATGGTCCTGGGTTGTTCACTAAATATAAATAAAACTCTGTCCTCTTGATCCAGACCCACGCAGGCTACACTATAGCTTTTGCTGTTCCTCTCCCAGACATTTTTGCCCTGGCTGCTGATCATGCGATAGCTTTGCACCACGCTTTGATAGTCTTCCAAGGTCTTTTCCCACTGCGACTGATTTTTTCGGTCTATCAATTGCACAAAAGGCAAGTCAGAAGAAACAGGGTTGAAGACCAAAAAAGAATTGTATTCCGGATGTATAATCTTATTGTTCACATGTTCAAAGTTCTTCATATATCCTGCGCTGGTCTGCAGGTCCTCCCAGAACATCCCGGCGTTGATCACTGCCTGCAGATGGTATTCCTGGGCCCAGCCCTTTAGGGTCTGTTTTGTCTGACCTGGCTCAGAAGCAGAAAGCAGAAGGAGCTGGTAATGCTCAGGATCTATCCTTAGAATGACCAGTCCTGCACAGGGCTCTGCCCCCTGCTCGCAAAGCTCATGCTCTGTAGCCAGATCCAGACCGACCTGCAGCTCCTGCCAAGGCTCTTCAGCCTGGACTTGGTCCAGATGCGGTGCAGAAAATACCAGGAACAGAAGCAGGAAAAAGAGTACTCGTAAGCAATAAATCAGCATAGCTGTTTAGGCTATAAGAGCAGCAAAAAAGTCTGACATGGAATATAATTTGCCAGGGCTTTGGGATCCGATCCACTTGGCCACCCTAAGGGCCCCCTGGGCAAATGTCTGCCTGGAATAGACCCGATGGGTGAGATCGATCCTTTCTCCAGGGCCTAAAAAGTACACAGTATGCTCTCCTACCACATCTCCGCCGCGCAGGGTTTGGATTCCTATTTCCTGCTTGGGGCGCTCGCCAATCATGCCCTCCCTACAGTAACGCAGTTCAGGCGCTCCCTGCTGGGGCTCTCTGCTGTCGGCCAGGATCTGCCCCAGTTTGACAGCTGTGCCGCTGGGAGCATCCTTTTTGTGCTTGTGGTGGATCTCTGAGATCTCCAGATCGAATTCAGGCCCCAGCAGAGTAGCCAACTTGGGCATGAGCTCCAGAAGTACGTTAATGCCTACGCTCATATTCGGAGCCCAAAAAATCGGGACTTTGGCCGCAGCCTGTTGCAGACTCTTTTCCTGCTCCTGGCTGAATCCAGTGGTTCCAATGACCATAGGCAGGCCTGCCTGGGCAGCAATCAGTGCATTGTTTGAGGTGCTCTCTGGATGGGTGAAGTCCACCACTACTGCAGATTGCAGTCCCTGCAGGAAGCTGCTCAAATCTGAACCTGTGCGGCATTCCAGGCCCTGCAGCTTAGACAGCTTGGCCTCGGTCTCCAAAGCCCCAGCCAGCTCCAGCTCTGGATCTTCCTGGACCAGCTCCACCAGGGTGGCACCCATCCTGCCTGCAGCACCCATGACTACAATTCCGGTCTTGCTCATGCATCAACTCCTTGCTCCTCCTGCCTGGGCAGCAGGGATAGAAATTCCTGTTCCCCTAATATCTCTACCCCGAAATCCCGGGCCTTGTCCAGTTTACTGCCTGGGTTGGAACCAGCCACCAGAAAGTCCACCTGTCTGGAGACAGAGTCCTGGACCTTGCCTCCAGCCTGTTCCAGCAGTGCCTTGGCCCTGCTCCTGGGCATGGACTCCAGGCTGCCGGTGAGTACGAATCTCTTGCCCTGCAGAGGCAGCTGTCCAGGTTGGCTTTCTTGTTTTTTATCCTTTTTAGATACAGGCCAAAGCCCCACCTCGCGCAGCTCCTGGACCAGCTTCTGATTGCTCGGATTTTGGAAAAAAGATTTGATAGAGGCAGCTATCTCTGGCCCGATATCCTGGATCCGCGTCAAACTCTGCTGGTCTGCATTAGCCAACTCATCCAGATCAGCAAAGTATTGAGCCAAGACCCTGGCTGTCTGCTCTCCCACCAATCTGATGCCCAAAGCAGAGATCAGCTTCTCCAGGCTGGCCCTTGTCTTGGCCTCCTGCAGGGATTGGATCATGTTCTGGGCCAATTTAGGACCCATCCGTTCCAGGGGCAGGAGATCCTCCTGCTTTAGCCGAAACAGGTCAGCAGGGCTCTGCACCAGACCCTTTTGTACAAAGATCTCGATCCACTTCTGCCCTACTCCTTCAATATCCAGGCCTGACTTGGACACAAAGTGCTTCAGTCCCTGCGTCAACCTGGCAGGACAGGAGATATTCAGGCATCTATAGGCGACCTCTCCTGGTAGCCTGTCCACCTTGCCCTGGCAGACAGGACATTTCTCCGGAAACTGGAAGATCTTTTCCCTGCCGGTCCTTTTCTCAGGCAAAGGCCGAACCACTTCCGGAATCACATCCCCTGCCCTTTGCACCAGGACCTGATCTCTTATTCTGACGTCTTTGGCTTGGATCTCATCCTGGTTGTGCAAAGTGGCCCTAGAGACTGTCACTCCGCCCACCTGCACAGGCCGAAGCTTGGCCACAGGGGTCAGGACTCCGGTCCTGCCCACTTGGACCTGGATATCTTCCAGGAGGGTTACTGCCTGTTCAGCCTTAAATTTCAAAGCAATAGCCCACCTGGGGGCCCTGGCAGTGCTGCCTAGCCTGTCCTGCTGCTCTAGGCTGTTTACTTTGGCTACCATGCCATCTATGCTAAATGGCAATTTCTGGCGCAGCCTGTCCAAATCCTGGAAATAATCCCTGACCTCCTGGTGGTGCTTGCAAAGCCTGGCTCCAGGGGGAATGCGCAGGCCCAGATCCCTCAGCCCGGACATAATTCTTTCCTGGGTCCTCCACTCCTGTCCGGGATCAGCCCAGCGCACCAGACCAGAGCCGTAAGCTATGAAACGCAAAGGTCTGGCTGCAGTGATATTAGGATCCAGCTGCCGCACAGATCCTGCTGCAGCATTCCTGGGATTGGCAAAGGTCTTTTTGCCTTGGGCTGCCTGCTCCTGATTCAGACGTTCAAAATCCTGGACATTAATAATTATCTCTCCGCGGACCTCCAGGTACTCTGGCACAGTCCCTTCCTGCCGCAGACGCAAAGGCAGATTGCGCACTGTGCGCAGGCTCGAGGTTACATCCTCGCCGATGTAGCCGTCACCCCTGGTGCAGGCAGCACTGAAGATCCCACCTTCATAGATTATCTCCACTGCCAGCCCGTCCAGCTTGGGATCCACCCAGAACCAGATCTCTTCATCAGGCAGAAGCCTTTGGATCCTGCGCACATAGTTCTGCCATTCCTGCAGATCAAAAGCATTGTCCAGACTGTACATGGGCAGGGAATGCGCCAAATGGGCAAAGCTCTTGCTGGGCCGACCCCCCACCTTCTGGGTGGGGGACTCAGGAGTTGTCAGCTCTGGATGGGCCTGCTCCAGCTCCTGCAGTCTGCGAAACAGGCGATCATATTCAGCATCCGAGATCTCCGGGGCATCCAGGACATAGTAGAGGTAATCGTGATGCTCTATCTGCCTGCGCAGCTGTTCAATTTCCTGTTGCACTGTCTCTTTGGCCATATTTGCAGATTTGCCTTTGGAATAAGGTAGGTTTCATTAATATCGACAACGATTACGACAACGACAGCGATTGTGAGCTTCAGATGCTTTTAAGGAAAAGGTCCCTATGACCGACGGCTTCTGCCGTCTTCTTCCCAGCTCCATGCCCCATGCTTGCCCCGTGAAACAGCCCATAGGGCTCCCTGTCGTAGACAGGGGTTTCACTGGGGCCCCATGCTCCATGCCCTCTTCTCTCTGCCCCATGCCCCATGCTCCATGCTCCCCCTACCTCAAGCCATCTCCACCAGCCTCTGCCGCAGATAGGCAGCCTGGTCCCGCAGCTTGGCAGCCTCCTCGAACTCCAGCTTTTGGGCTGCCTTGCGCATCTCTTTTTCCAACGCCTTGACCTGCTTGGATATCTGTTCCGGATCAGTCAGGTAATCTGCCTGCTCTGCACTTACCCTGCTTCTGGACTCTTCCTCCCTAGGTTGAATGCTGGAGGCATACAAGGGATTGACCCAGTCCTTGCTGATGCTCTGGGGAATGATCCCGTGCTTGCGGTTATGCTCCAGCTGCAGGCTTCTCCTACGTTCTGTCTCTTCTATGGCCTCCTGCATACCCTTGGTGCGCTGATCTGCGTACATAAGCACCCTGCCGGATTCATTTCTGGAGGCCCTGCCTATGGTCTGAATCAAGGAACGAGCTGAGCGCAGGAAGCCCTCCTTGTCCGCATCCAAAATTGCCACCAGGGCCACTTCAGGGATATCCAGCCCCTCCCGGAGCAGATTGATCCCTACCAAGGCATGGAATTCTCCCTGGCGCAGGGCCTGGATAATGGAGACTCGCTCCAGGGTGTCTATGTCAGAGTGCAGGTATTTGCAGGCCAATCCCATGTCTTGCATGTATTCTGTCAAATCCTCTGCCAGGCGCTTGGTGAGAGTAGTCACCAGCACCCGTTGATCTTGGTCCCTGGCCTGCAAGCATTCTGAGAGCAGGTCATCCACCTGGCCTTTTGTGGGTCTGACCTCCAGCTGGGGATCCACCAGACCGGTGGGCCTGATGATCTGCTCCACCACCCTGCCCTGGGATCTCTCTAGCTCCCAAGCACCTGGGGTGGCGGAAATATATACAGTCTGGTTCATGTGCTGCACAAACTCTTCAAAGCAAAGGGGCCGGTTGTCCAGGGCTGAAGGCAAGCGGAAGCCAAAATCCACCAGGGTTTGCTTCCTGGAGCGGTCTCCGTTGAACATGCCTCCGATCTGGGGCACCGAGACATGGGATTCGTCCAAGAATAGCAAAAAGTCTTCAGGGAAATAGTCCAGCAGGCAGGCAGGAGGAGTGCCTGGGGCCCTACCATCCAAGTGCCTGGAATAATTTTCTATTCCGTTACAGTAGCCCATTTCCTCGATCATCTCAAGATCCAGCTGGGTCTTTTGCTCCAGTCTCTGGGCCTCCACCAGCTTGTTCTGCTCCTGGAACCACTGCAAACGGTGCCTAAGCTCCTCCCTGATATCGCTTATGGCCCTTTGCAGGTTATCCTGATCAGAGACATAGTGGCTGTTGGGGAAGATGACTGTTTGCTGCAGCTGGCCTTGGATTTCTCCGGTTAAGGGATCAATCTCCTGCAGGCAGTCCACCTCGTCCCCAAAGAATTCTATGCGCAAGGCCTGCTGGTGGCGATAGGCAGGCACGATCTCCAGGACATCACCCCGGACCCGAAAATTGCCTCTGTGCAGATCATAGTCATTGCGCTGGTAATGGCTCTCCACCAGGCGACTGATCAGCCCTTCCAGGCCCAGATTTTGGCCCTGGCCCACAGGTATTACCATCTGCTGATAGTATTCAGGGGAGCCCAGGCCGTAGATGCAGGATACAGAAGCCACTATCAGCACGTCCTTTCTGGTCAGCAGGGAGTAGGTGGCTGAGTGGCGCAGCTTGTCAATATCCTCGTTTATGGAGGAGTCCTTTTCAATATAGGTGTCTGAATGGGGTAGATAGGCCTCTGGCTGGTAGTAATCGTAATAGCTGACAAAATACTCCACAGCATTGTGCGGAAAGAGCTGCTTGAATTCATTGTACAGCTGGGCTGCCAGGGTCTTGTTCGGGGCCATGACCAGGGTGGGTCTCTGGCATCTGGCTATGACATTGGCCATGGTAAAGGTCTTGCCTGAGCCTGTGACTCCCAGCAGGACCTGGTCCCTGACCTTCTTTTCTATATTGGTGCAAAGGCTGTCTATGGCCTGGGGCTGATCCCCTTTGGGCTCGTAGTTGCTTGCCAGTTGAAATTGGGACATATCACAAGAAATGTAATTCAACTTTGCCCAGCAGGCAACCTAAGGTAAGTAGCATAAATAAGCACAGCGGCCACGAGCACGATAGCGACCACGAGCATCAGGTGCTTTTAAGGAAAAGGTCCCAATCACCACCACCCCCCTAGCCCCTTCCTATCCAGGGCTGGCCTTAACCCACACTTGACACCGTGGGTTAAGGAAGTTGGACCTATGACGACCCTCCCCTATCCCCTCCCTGTCCAGGGAGGGGAACCGGATTGCGATACTAATGCCTTAGGTTTGAGCAGTTTTGTAAAAGTTTTCCTCCTTCTTATTCCCCTCCCTTTTAAGGGAGGGGTTAGGGGAGGGTTTTCTTTGTTGTCGGGCGCCTGCCTGGGAAGGACGCCACCAGCGACTCCCGCCGCCTTGATTGTATATTGAAAATTTATCCTTGCATTTCAAGGCCAAAGTGGTTAAAATTTTTCTTTGTTTTCGGGGCGAGGTAGCTCAGGAGGTCAGAGCATGCGGCTCATATCCGCAGAGTCGGGGGTTCAAATCCCTCCCTCGCTACCATTTTATTTCAGCGGCATTTCCCCTTGTCAATTCTGTGGAAATGCTTATTTTTTCTTTATTAAGGGGGCGAAAAGGATTCGACGAAGACAGTGAAGCAAGGGTGGCAGGCCGAGGTGCCGCGAGGCCTCGTAAAACACGCGGCAAAAAAGATAATCGCCAACGATTACGACTACGCCCTGGCCGCTTAAAAGGCCAGCGTCTTCCTGGGCTGAAGCCTGATAGGCCTTGGAAGGCGACGACACTTTCAGGCTGGCCTTTTTGCCCGCCTTCCGGCAAAAAGGCGAGAACCAAAGGAAGGCTTGCTGTCACTGATCCGGGTCAGGGGGGGCATTGACAGCGAGACACAAGCCCTGACCTAAGCCTGTAGAAGCTCTTGTGGAAGGTCTTCGGACGCGGGTTCGACTCCCGCCGCCTCCACCATTGTACCGTCCAAAAAATCCTCCAATCCAGAAAAGCCCCGGAGCAAGCAGCTTCCCGGGGCTTTTCTGGTCCAAGCTATACCCTAATAAGAGGCTATAGCCTGAATCTGCAGCCCTTTCACTGCAAGGTTGCAGCCTTCTGGAATTCCCCTGAGCCCTGCACTTTTAGAAGCTATTGATTATTCTCAGCACCACGCGTGTTCCTTTCGGCCGATTCTCAGCCGAGCTCTCAAAATATGTCTTCAGGCTCCAGATTACTCCCTGGTTCCTCCAGTGTATCCCTGGACCGATGCCAAACACCTCCTCCTTTGCTTCTGCTTCTGGGTAGCCATCTATATCGTCCTTTTCCAGCTGCTTGCCGTAATAGCCCACAGCACCGAGCCTTAAGTCAGGGTCAATAAAATCCAGGGTCTTCATTAATGAAAAATTGCAATGCCACATTGTTCCCGCCTGCAGATCAGTTTCTTCTGCATCTGGTACTCCAAAGTGCACATAATCATGGTTGGTAAAGTGTAGACTACCCCTGGGCTGGCTAAGCCTGTACTTCCCATGCGGGATAATTCTAGGACTAGAGGGCTTGAACTTATTCCAGGCAAAGATTGATCAATTGGATACTAATCTATACTATCAGGGTATGCATCTATTTAATACAGGCAGAAGCGCTCGTGAACAATTTAGATTTAAACTCCTTAAACGGACAGTTTGACATGGTGAAAATAGCCACCCAGAATCTCCAGCCCGGGATGGTCACCAGGCAAGACATCAAGGACAAGAACGGCCGTCTTATTTTGCCCGAGAACACCAGCATTGAAGCTAAGCACTTAAGAATGCTTAAGATGTGGGGCATTTATGAAGCGGACATCCAACAGGCAGAAGGGGATGAAGCCCCGCCGCAGACGCGGGCTAGCAGTGTGAGCACTGAGCAGCTCAAGGCTGCAGGCAGAATCATCAGCCCCAGGTATGCCCAGACCAACACTGAACATCCCTGCATCAAGGCGATATTCAAACAGCATGCCTTGACTCTGGCAGAAAGGATTGCCTCTGGCCAGGAGGTGCAGGCAGAACAAAAAGCCCCTGCCCAGGAGCCCCTGGAAAAGGACATCAAAGACTTGCCAGCTGTAAAGCTGAGCTCCATACTGGGCAAAGACATCGAGCTGTTCACCCTGCCGGATATCTTTTACAGGTTGAAGGAAATCATAAATAATCCCAGGAGCTCTGCCCAGGATATTGCCCAAGTTGTGGCCAATGACACTGCTTTGACTGCCCGGACCTTGAAGCTGGTCAACAGCCCGTTTTACGGCTTCCCCCAGAAGATAGAAACCATCTCCAAGGCGGTAACCGTTATAGGCACCAAGCAGTTAAGCACTCTGGCCTTGGGTCTTTCTGTGCTGAAACTGTTTAAGGATGTGCCATCCACCTATCTGGACATGGATAAGTTCTGGAGGCATTGCCTGGCGGTAGGGCTCTGCGCAAAGCTGATATCTGAACATATAGATTACCCAGAATCAGAAAAGATGTTTGTGGGCGGGATACTGCATGACCTAGGGAGATTGGTCCTACTTAAGAAAGTCCCGGAGCATACAGCAGCAGCAATAAAATACACTTGGAACAATGATGTCTTCCTGACTCAGGCAGAAAAGAAGTGTATAGGCATGACCCACAGCATAGTAGGTGCAGAGCTATGCAATTACTGGAAGCTCAGCCCCTTCTTGGTAGACGCAGTCAAGTATCACCATGCCCCCAGGCAGGGCAGACACAGCTATGAATGCTCTATAGTTCATCTAGCCGAGATCATGGTTAATGCCTTAGAGATCGGAAGCTCTGCTGAAAAAATGGTTTTACAGCTCAATCCTCAGGCCTGGGATAGCCTTAATATCTCTTACAATGCAATACCCCCTATACTAAAACAGCTAAACAATGAAATAGATTCCATACTAGAGCTACTAAAATAGGTTTATAATTTATGTCTACTGAAAATGAAAAAAAGATTCTTGAACAGAAGCTAGATTACATAGAGGATATCAATCGGTATACAGTGGATATGCTGGAGCAGGCTCTGAGCTTGTTCGACTTCAACCTGAGGGATCAGGTCAAGAACAAGCATTACAGCAGATATGACCTGCTGCAGGATGCTGAGAACCGTGTCAGAAAGATACTTCCTCTGCAAGATGTGGCTTTTTTTCTGGTAAATGAGCAGGAGTACGATTTTGAACTGGCTTACAAATCAGAAAAAACAGACCAGGAGTTCGTGAACAGCGAAATAGAACAGCTTATTGAGAACTGGGCCTTCTCCTGGGCCCTGCGCAAGAAGAGGCCCCTTATTTTTGCCTGCAGCGATCCTAGAGTGCAGGTCATTTTGCATGTGATGTCCACCTCTTCCAGAATTAGGGGCATGTTTTTTGCAACTATAGCCAAGGAGGAAACCAAGAGCTTGCCTGAGGTCTCCTTGCTGCTCTTGTCCACCACCCTGCTGGTCTGTTCCAATTTTTTGGAGAGCATAGAGCTTTACGAGATAGTGAACAAGCATAACATACTTTTGGAAAAGAAGGTGCAAGAAAGGACTAAACAGCTGGAATATCAGGCATATTACGACAGCCTGACAGAACTGCCCAACAGGCACATGCTGTTTGAAAAGCTTGAGGAGTTGATATCCAGCTCAGAGCAGAACCCTTTTGCCTTTATCCTGATAGATTTGAATGGATTTAAGGAAGTAAACGATGCCTTGGGCCATCATGCTGGGGATATCGTACTTACAGAGATAGGCAAGATACTTAGGCAGGCAGTACGTGGCAACGATATCATGGGCCGATTGGGAGGAGATGAGTTCAGCGCGATTTTGCCCAGCGTTGAGAATAAGGGCTCTGCCATGCAGGTGGCAGAAAGATTCTTGCAAAAACTGGATCAGTTCTTTTTGCTGGATGGACGCCAGTTTCATATAGATGCCTCAATCGGGATAGCCCTATATCCCCAACACGCTAGCGATGCCTCTGATTTGATGCGCAAGGCTGATATCGCCATGTACAAGTGCAAAAGGGAGAAAAGAGGAGCCACTGTTTATTCTGTGGAAAAGGATGATCACAGTACATTTGATGTTACTATAAAAGGGGATCTTAAGAAGGCCCTGGATGAAAAGCATATCTTCCCCTTATTTCAGCCCAGGTATAGCCTCATCCAGAACAGGATAACCGGAGTGGAGGCTTTGGCCAGATGGACGCATCCCCAATACGGCAGTATATCCCCTGGCAAGTTTATCCCCTTGGCGGAAAAAAGCGGACTGATCAAAAAGCTGACCCAGGATCTTCTGGAGCTGTCTGTGGCCCAGGCCAAGAGCTGGCTGGAACGGGGCATTGAGCTCAAGATAGGCATCAACCTCTCTGCCCTGGATTTACAGGATGAGAACCTCCCTGACAGGATATCCAACATTATACAGGCCTATAACCTGCCTTTTCAGAAAATAGAGCTAGAGATAACCGAAAGCCACATCATGACCAATCCTGATGTGGCTATCTCCAATATAAGAAGGCTGCACAAGCTAGGGTTAACCATCTCCTTGGATGATTTTGGCACAGGATACTCTTCCCTCAGCTATCTGCATATGTTCCCAGTGGACAACATCAAGATAGATTTATCATTTGTGAAGACTATGCTGGATAACGAGCATAACAGGACCATCGTGCAGTCCATAATCCATTTGGGCAAAAGCCTGCAAAAGATCACAGTGGCTGAAGGGGTGGAGACAAAGGAGATTGCTTTGGGGCTCAAGGATATGGGCTGCGACAGCCTGCAGGGATATTATGTAGGAAAGCCCATGAGCAATGATGAAGTGGAGTCGCTTCTGGCCTCCACCATTATTTTCGATGACCAGCAGCCCTACATACACTGGGCCGGAAAGGAGCTTGACCTGCCGGACGCTGAATAATCCCTGGATTAAGTAAGGCTCACTTCCTGGGCCTCAATTGCGGCGCAAGGTTTGCTGTCTTTTTTGAGCTGGCAGTATAGCCTTTCTCAGGCGCACGGCTTTGGGAGTGATCTCCACCAGCTCGTCAGAACGTATAAAATGGATGGCCTGTTCAATGCTCATCTGTCTGGCCTCTGTAAGCACAATGGCTTCATCCTTGCCTGCGGCCCGGACGTTGGTCAGCTTTTTCTCCTTGCAGGGGTTGACGTTGACATCCACTTCCCGGTTGTGCTCGCCTATGATCATGCCCTCGTAACAGGCCTCGCCAGGAGTGATGAAAAGCACTCCGCGCGGTTCTAGATTGAACAGGGCATAAGCCACTGCGTTGCCCTGCCTGTCCGCAACAATGGAGCCGGTAAAGCGGGAGGGGAACTCCCCTCGAAAGGGCTCGTATCCGGCAAATCCAGCATTCATGATGCCTGTGCCCCGGGTGTCGGTGAGGAACTCATCCCGGTAGCCGATCAGGCCCCTGGAGGGAATGGAGAACTCCATCTGAATCCTGCCTGAGCCCTTGTTGAGCAAGTTGATCATTTTTCCCTTGCGGATGGAGAGCTTTTCAGTGACCACGCCCATATAGTTCTCTGCGCAGTCCACAAAAAGGTTCTCCATGGGCTCCAGCTTTTGCTCGTCTTCGTATTTATAAATCACTTCTGGCCTGCCTACACAGAATTCAAATCCTTCCCTGCGCATAGTCTCAATAAGTATGGCCAGCTGGAACTCCCCGCGTCCCTTGACCGCAAACCGATCCTTGGCCTCTGTGTCTGTCACCTGGATAGCCACATTCCTCAGGGTTTCCTTGAACAGGCGATCTCTAATCCTTGCAGACTGGACGAACTTGCCCTCTTTGCCGCTGAAAGGAGAGTCGCTGGGAGTAAAAACCATGGAAATCGTGGGCTCATCCACATTAATGCGAGGAAGTGGCTTGGGGAAATCCTGAGTGCAGATAGTGTCCCCGATGGAAACCCTATCTATCCCGGATAAAATAACTATATCTCCAGGCCCCGCAGAGTCCACTTGCTGCAAAGCGGTTCCTTTATACACCTGGAGCCTGTTGACTTTAAGGGGAATATGCCTGTTTTCCTGGTCGATACAGACTAGTTGATCCTTGGCCTTGACTTGGCCGTTTTTGACCTTGCCCACTGCCAGGCGGCCCAAGTAATCAGAATAGCCCAGGTCAGCCACCAACATCTGGAAGGGTTCTCCAGGAGTATACACAGGTGCGGGGATCTGGGCTAAAATCGTTTCCAGGAGGATGTGCAGGTTGTCTGTGCAGTCGTTTATTCCTTTTTTGACGATGCCCTCCCTGCCGATGGCGTAAAGGCAGTGAAAATCCAGCTGTTCGTCAGTGGCCCCTAACTCGATAAACAGATCATAGATTTCATCCAGGACTTGATCCGGACGGGCATCCTTCCTGTCGATCTTGTTGATGATGACAATAATATCCAGGCCAGCCTGGAGAGTCTTTTTCAGGACAAAGCGGGTTTGGGGCAAAGGGCCTTCGGAAGCATCCACAAGCAAAAGTGCTCCATCAGCCATGGACAAGGCCCGCTCCACTTCACCGCCAAAATCTGCGTGTCCAGGGGTGTCTATTATGTTGATGCGTACCTTGTTCCAGGCCACGGAACAATTTTTGGCAGCAATAGTAATGCCCCGTTCCTTTTCCAGATCCATGTTGTCCATGACCCGCTCTTCCACTGCCTGATTGACGCGGAACAGCCCGCTTTGCCTGAACATGGCATCCACCAATGTGGTTTTGCCGTGATCCACATGGGAGATAATGGCAATATTTCTAAGGTTTTCGTTTTTTGCTTTCTGCTGCAATGCCTGCTCCAGTAATGATTAAAAGGTTATTGGCCCAGCCCAGGACCATGATAAGTCAAGAAGGCTTTCTATTTGTTGGACTTGGTCCCTGAGGCACTAAAGGCCTTGCGATCCATGCTGTAATAGGTTCCCTTGTCCCGGCCTATGCTCTGTCCGCAGCAGCTGCAGAGCAGCTCCCCTGCCCTTTGCATCGAGTTGAAATTGCGCTGGATGCGGTCCTTGTGGCAGCGCAGGACACTGCCTGGACCGATCTTATGGTACTTGAATAGCTTTTGCTTGCATGCAGCGCACTTGATGGTCAGCATGGCTGCCAATAGGGGCTATAGCTTTTTAAGCCGGGGCGGTTCGTCTGTCTCCTCGGCCCAAAAACCCAGATCATAGATCCGGATCTTACGACTCCTGGGAAACTCCTTCTTGAGCATTTTCTTGAGAGTCTTCCTGACCTTGTCCCTGGGCACAGTGAAACGATCCTGATGAAATCCATTCTGCAAAAACAGGAAGCGATCCTCCTGCTGCTTCAGGATGATCACGCTTCGGTTGCGCTTGTAGGTCCGAAGATCCAGGGCATGGCCCTTGGGGAGCTTGTCCAGCTTAGACAGGACTGCGGGAATCAGGGCGGATGCGTCAAGCATGGACTAGTTATGGCAATTTCTTGCCTTTGGCCACAGCCTTTTGCAGCAATTCCATGACCTCTTGCAACTCAGCCCTGCTATTCAAGCTCTCGGCAATCTTCTCCAGCCTGTCCAGGCAAGATTCCAGCCTATCCAGCAGATCTCCCAGAGGGGCCAGATCGTTTTCATGCTTGTGCTGTGCTTCTTCTTCAGGTTTTTCCCGGCCCTTTTTCCTGACTATGACCGGTGCTGCTTGCCCTGAATCCTCAGTATGTCCTTCTGCAGAATTTGCTGGGTCTGCCCTGCCAGCCAGCTGGCTAAGCTTCTGGCTGGCCTTGTACTTGCCGTGTCCCAGCCTTTCCAGATAGCCCCTCTTGTACAGGCTGGATGCACAGTCAGCAATTTCCTTGCGGGAAAATCTCTGGCCCAGCCTTTCCTGTAAGTAATCAAAATCTACATCCCGGCCATTGGAGGCTGCCCTTTCGATCTCCCTAGCCACCTGGCCCATCTTGGAATCAAAGTTCAATCCTGTCATTTGTATTCTCCTGGTTGCGCATAATAAAGCGAGTTGCAAACCAGCAAGGCTAAACCCGGCTTAGCCCGCGGTGTCAAGTGTGTGTAAAGAGCAGGCCCTGGGACCCGGGCAGATTCCTCTGTAAAGCTTTCATGAGTTCATCCTGGTTCACAGGCTTGGCCAGGTAATCATTCATGCCAGCCTGCAGGAACTTTTCCCTGTCTCCGCTCATGGCATAGGCAGTCAGGGCGATGATAGGGATTCTGCCCTTTTGTGATTGGGAAATTGGAAAATTGGAGAATTGAGAATCCGGGTATTGTTCTTTGTCTCCTACTTTCTGCTCCATGCCCCATGCTCCATGCCCCATGCCATCTTCTCTCTGCCCCATGCCCCATGCCCTATGCTCCATGCTCCCGGCCCCCTGCTCCATGCTTCTTATCCTCTTCGTGGCCTCTACTCCATCCATAACAGGCATCTGCACATCCATCAGGATGCAGTCAAACTCCTTGCTGGCCATAAGATCCAGCACTTCTTGGCCGGTTGTGGCCAGGGTTGCTTCGTGTCCATTGTTTTGCAGCAATTTCTGCAAAAAGATCTGATTGGAAGGATCATCCTCAGCCACCAGAATCCGCAGCCTTGCTTCTGCTTTTTGCCCAGGGGCATCCCCCAGCAGCTGTGTCGAGCTCAAATCTGCAGGCAGGTTGAAAGGCAGGACCACATGTACAGATGTTCCTTCTCCGGGGGCACTCTCTATGGCAATATTCCCGCCCATCAATTTTACCAGCCTGTGCACAATGGACAGTCCCAGGCCGGCCCCCTGGAACTTGCGGGTATAGGAGCCGTCCGCCTGCACAAAGGGCTGGAAAAGGTATTCCTGCTGCTCCTGGGAAATGCCTATGCCAGTATCTATGACACTGAAAAGCAGCCTTAGATTCTGATCAACATCTGGAGCAACCGGAACAATTTCCAGCCTGACCCAGCCTTGTTTGGTGTATTTCAGGGCATTGCCCACCAGATTGAACAAAATCTGCTCCACCCGCTTTTCGTCGCCCAGGACCCTATCAGGCAGGCAGTGGTCAATAAAGCACTCCAGCTCCAGGCCTTTATCCTTTGCCTGGAGCAAAAACAGATTGGATACAGAATTACAAAGGTCGCTTAAGCTGAAAGCCTCTTGCTCAAACTCCAGCTTGCCTGCCTCCACCATGGACAGGTCCAGGATATCTGAAAGCAAGCGCGCCAGACGATCAGCAGCATTGTTGGCAATGCCCACATATTCCATCAGATCTGCATCCAGATCCGCGCCTTGCAAAAGTTGCATGACCCCCATGATCCCGTTTAGTGGGGTACGGATCTCGTGGCTCATATTGGCCAGAAACTCTGATTTGGCCTTGTTTGCTGCTTCAGCATCCTGTTTGGCCTGCAACAGTTCCTGCTGGGTGTTTTTATGCTCAGTTATATCCCGGACAATCCCCATGGCATGCCATTGGCCTTTTTTCTTGAACGCAGACAAAGACAGGGAGATGGTGATCAATTTTCCATCTTTCCTATAGGCTTCCAGCTCCAGGATCTGGCCCACAGCGTTGCCATGGCCTGAATGTTTGAACTCAGGAAACGCCTCCTCAAAAGCCTTTTGATGCTCCTTGGGAGCTAGTTGCTGATGCAGGTCCGTGCCTAGCACTTCTTGTGCGGTATAGCCAAATATGGATTCTGCTGCTGGGTTCCAGAAGGAGATCTTTCCCTGCTCATCCATGATCAAGATTGCATCCAGTGCAGTACCAGTAATGCTGTGCAGCAAGGACTCACTTTCCTGCAGACTCTGCTCTGCACGCTTGCGTTCAGTGATGTCCCGGGCCACATGCACGCTGCCCGCAATTGCCTGCTCGGAGTCAAATATCGGGGTGGTGCTGACGTCGTACACACCACCTAGTTGGCTCTCCAGGACTTCTGCCCTTTCAGTCTTGCCGGTTTGCAGGCTCTTGCTGTGCGGGCAGAACCAGGGGGGCTCTGTCAGGGCGTGAACCATCTGATAACAGTATTGGCCCAGTAGATCCTTTGTTCCGCATTGCAGGCGATCCGCCATGGCTTGATTAGCCTGCAGGATGCGGTACTTCTGATCAATGAGCATGATAGGGTCAGGGATAGCGTTGAAAGTGCTCTGCCACTGTTTGCTTACAGACTCAGCCAGTTTCTTTTGTTCCAAGAGATTTTCCTGCATTTGTTTATATTTGCTCACATCTTTGCTAAAGCCAAGATAATAGTTGATTTGTCCATTTTGGTCACGCACCGCCCAGGCGCTCCTGGAAACCCAGACCTGGGAGCCATCTTTACGCAACAGGCAGGCCTCGTGGTTGATTACCTCCCCCTGATCTTGCAGGAGGCGCTGAAATTCATCGCGCTTTTTAGGCTCAGCGTAGATCTGGGTCTCGATGTCCTGGATGGAATCTATCAATTCTTGGGGGTTCTCATAGCCGTACATTTGGGCCAGGGCTTGATTGACAAAGATATATTTGCCTTCTGGGGTGGATTTAAAGATCCCGATGTAAACCCGCTCCAGGATATCCAGAACCTCTTGGTGCTGAAAGCGCCAGAAATTGCTGCTGTCAGGAAATCCATGCTTTTTGGCCATGTCTATGTCCTGGTTTTGAGATTGATACGCACTGCCTGTCCGCTGGCCCAGGCTGACCTTCAAGAGCATAAAGCTTCTAGGGCTGTTTCAGCTCTTTGATTATTTCCTGCAGTTCACTTGCCTGCTGGGCCAGATCCGAGACAGCCTGGGCGGACTGGTTCATGACCTCTGAGGTCTCCCTGGCAATCCTGTTGATCTCCTCCATATCCAAGAGCACTAAAATTACACTTAGTTATGCTTGATAAGCCTTTTGCAGTCAACAATACTGATTACCATTCA
>JBNJDO010000043.1:0-17414 GCA_051744965.1 Thermodesulfobacteriota bacterium
GTTCGAGAACATGGGAGCCCAGATGGTCAAGGAAGTGGCCAGCAAGACCAGTGACATCGCTGGAGACGGCACCACCACTGCCACCATTTTGGCCCAGTACATCTACAGCGAGGGTCTGAAGCTGGTCACTGCAGAGCGCAATCCCATGTCCGTGAAAAGGGGCATTGACAAGGCTGTAGAGGCAGTGGTCAAGGAGCTAAATTCAGTCAGCCACTCCACCAGGGAAGAGAAGGAAATCGCCCAGGTGGGCACCATCTCTGCGAATAATGATCCCACCATCGGAAACCTTATTGCAGACGCAATGAGCAAGGTGGGCAAGGAAGGCGTGATCACTGTGGAAGAAGCCAAGGGCCTGGAGAATACCCTGGACACAGTGGAGGGCATGCAGTTCGATCGGGGTTATCTCTCCCCTTATTTCGCAACCAACTCCGAGAAGATGGTCTGTGAGCTGGAAGATGCACTGATCCTGATCAATGAGAAGAAGATCTCCACCATGAAGGACCTGTTGCCTGTGCTGGAGCAGGTGGCCAAGCAGAGCAAGCCCCTCTTGATCATTGCCGAGGATATCGAGGGCGAGGCCCTGGCTACCTTGGTGGTGAACAAGCTCCGCGGTACACTGCAGGTCTGCGCTGTCAAGGCCCCTGGCTTTGGCGAGAGGCGCAAGGCCATGCTCCAGGATATAGCCATATTGACCGGCGGCCAGATGATCTCCGAGGATGTGGGACTCACCCTGGAGAACGTGACCGTGAACGAGCTGGGCAGAGCCAATCGTATAGTGGTGGACAAGGAGAACACCACTATCGTGGGTGGCGCAGGCTCTTCAGAGGACATCAAGGCCAGGGTCAAGCAGATCAGGACAGAGATCGAGGACACCACTTCAGACTATGACCGGGAGAAGCTGCAGGAGCGCTTGGCCAAGATCGTGGGCGGCGTGGCAGTGATCAATGTCGGAGCTGCAACAGAAAGCGAGATGAAGGAGAAAAAGGCCAGGGTGGAGGACGCCCTGAACGCAACCCGAGCCGCAGTTGAGGAAGGCATTGTGGCTGGCGGCGGCGTGGCCTTTGTGCGCTGCGTGGGCTGCCTGGACAACGTCAAGCCTGCTGACGAGGACGAGGCAGCAGGGGTGGAGATAGTGCGCAAGGCCATGTTTGAGCCCCTGCGTCAGATCTGCACCAACGCCGGCTTTGAGGGATCCTTGATTGTAGAGAAGGTCAAGGCTGACAAGGAAGGCTTCGGATTTAATGCAGCCACAGGCGAGTATGAAGACCTGGTCAAGGCCGGGGTTATAGATCCCAAGAAGGTGACCAGGATCGCTCTGCAGCATGCTGCTTCCATTGCTTCCCTGCTTCTGACCACTGAGGCGGCCATCGCTGAGAAGCCAGAAGATAAGGACAAAGGCGGCGGCGGTGGTGGAATGCCCGGTGGAATGGGCGGCATGGGCGGAATGTACTAACTTTCCAGCCCAGACCGGGAAAGATAAAACAAAGCCGGAGCTCCAAAGAGGGGGCTCCGGCTTTATTGTTTCTTTTTTTCTTTTGGCGTAAATATTCACAAGGTCCACAGGTGTGTTCTGTCAGAGCAGATGGTGAACAGATACCCTTTGGCTTTATTTCCAGGCTCCTGCCTGGGAACATGGATTTCGCGGCACCTGCCACTTAATGTGTTTCGCAATGCGGCAGGAGCCGCTTGGATCTCATTCCCAGCCGGGAGCCTGGGAACAAAGAAAAATCAAGAGCTGCATTATCTTGTTGCTAAACATGGGAGCAAGCCTATGCTTGAATACACCGGAATAAATCATCTGGCCCTGGCCACTGGGGATATGCAGTCCACCATCAGATTCTGGAGAGACCTGCTGGGGCTGCGTCTGGTGGTTGGACTGGGCTCCAGGGGATATAAACATTATTTTTTCCAGATCTCTGGACAGGATCTGGTGGCCTTTTTTGAATGGCCCCGGGTGGAGAAGATGCCGGAGAAGGACCATGGGGTGCCTGTGCAGGGCCCTTTTGCCTTTGATCATGTCTCCATAGGGGTCAAGGATCTGGATGGTCTCTGGGAGCTCAAGGACCGCCTGGAGGCTGCAGGCTTCTGGGTCTCTGAGGTGGTGGATCACGGCTTTATCTATTCCTTGTACAGCTTTGATCCCAACAATATTCCCATTGAGTTCAGTGTGCACAGCCCGGAGCTGGATGTGCGCTCCCAGCCCTGCATGGCGGACAAGAGTCCCTGTGCTGCAGCCCTGGAAGGGCCTGAGCCGCAGCATGGGCACTGGCCAGCAGCAGAGCAGCCCAGCCAGGAGGAGGACAAGCTGATCTTCCCTGGAGAGGGCAAGGAATTAAAAGAGGCTGCCAGGAAGGGGTGGCCTGGAGCAAGGAATAAAGACTAGCTCTGGGAGGCCGGCCAGAGTTCACTGGCTGATTCCTCTCCGCAACGGGAGTGGGAATATCTCCTCTGGACTCTTTCCTCAGGCTGGGTGACAATCACTCGATATTCACCGTTGAACCATTTGCGCTGCAGGAGTCTGTCCTCGTTTGTGATGATCCTTTTTTTCTGCAGTAGCTGGAAGAAGTCATCCTCATAAGTGACCTGGCCGAAGTCTATGCTGGTCAGGTATTTCAGCTTGGGCTTGATGAACTCCAAAAATGGGGATCTGGATTGGAACATGGTCTGGAAGAAGACGATCTTGCCCCCGGTCTTTAGCCAGGATCTGGCCTGGTCCAGGACCTTTTCCTGGTCAGGTAGAAGCATAAAGCTCATGCTGAACAGGACGTAGTCAAACCGCTCCTCAGGGCCTGGATCATAATTGAAGACGGATTTGTGCAGCACCTGCAGTTGATCCTGCAGGGAATAGCGCTCAATCAACTTGCAGCAGTGCTTGATATAGTCCAGGTTGATATCCAGGCCGGTGATCTGGAGGTTCTTTTCCTTGATCAAGTGGTGGTAGTTCTGCAGCATGACACCGTTGCCTATGCCCACATCCAGGATCTTGGAGTCCGGGGCAAATATCTGCAGACAGTCCTGGTAGCAAATTTTGGTTACATCACTGATAATCCAGTTATAAAGGCTGTTGAACATGGGGTGGTTGTCCTGTATGGCTTGGGTGTTTCATCTGCAATCCAATTATGCTGCAGACTTAAGGATGTTTTATTCCCACAAGGCAGTATAATAAATGCCTAATTAGTTTGTGTAGTTAACATACCAGGACAGGGATTGCAAATGTAGTCTGTTTTTCTTTGCGTGCCAGAGCAGGCTCAGATCTTGACAAAATGTGGATATAGTATATTTGTTGTTTAATATAACTGACCACAATCGCAAAGGATTGCTTCCTGACTCCCTAGGCGGGGCCAGGATTTTTTTTCCTGGGGAACAAGCAGGTTATTTTATAAGGAGGATAAAGGGCGCATGAAAAGGGTCTTGTTTTTTATTGGCACCAATATTGCTGTGCTGGTGGTTCTGAGCATTGTGCTCAGCCTGCTGGGTGTAAACCGCATCCTGGATGAGCAGGGAGTGGGCCTCAACCTGCAGAACCTTTTGGTATTTGCAGCTGTCTTCGGCTTTGGCGGGGCATTTATCTCCCTGGCTATTTCCAAGTGGATGGCCAAGCGGATGACCGGGGCCAAGATTGTAGAAACTCCCAGGAATGCAACAGAGTCCTGGCTGCTTAACACTGTGCGCAATCAGGCCCACAGGCTGGGAGTAGGCATGCCTGAAGTGGCCATATTCGACTCCAGAGCTCCCAATGCCTTTGCTACAGGCATGCGCAGGGACAAGGCCCTGGTGGCAGTGAGCAGCGGCCTGCTGCAGTCCATGAACCAAGACGAGGCAGAGGCGGTTCTGGCCCATGAGATGAGCCATGTGGCCAACGGGGATATGATCACCCTGACCCTGATCCAGGGTGTGGTGAACACCTTTGTAATTTTCCTCTCCAGAGTGGTGGGCCATTTTGTGGATCGGGTCATCCTGAAGAACGAGGAAGGGCATGGTCTAGGCTTCTTTGTGACCACCATAGCGGCCCAGATAGTTTTTGGTATCCTGGCCAGCACCATTGTACTCTGGTTCAGCAGGCAAAGGGAGTTTAGGGCTGATGCTGGCGGAGGCAGGCTGGCAGGCAGGGAGAAGATGATTGCCGCTTTGGAGAAGCTGCGCAAAGGGGTACAGGAACCCCTGCCAGACCAGATGTCCGCCTTTGGCATCAACGGCAAGCAGGGAGGACCGGGCTGGAAGATCCTGTTCATGAGCCATCCCCCGCTGGAGCAGCGAATCCAGGCCTTGCGCCAGGATCGCACTCCTGATCCAGGCATAAAGGTTTCCTAAGGGCTATTAGGATGCTAAATGGCGGCTGCAGGGCAGTATACCTGCAGCCGTTGCATAAAGTCCTGCCGATCCTGGTAGAGGATGCAGTGCAGTCCAGCCTGCTCTGCCCTGTGGATATTGCCTGGATCGTCATCCACGAATAAGGCCTGATTCGGTGTGCAATCCAGCTTCTGCAGCACCAGCCTGAAGGTTTCAGGTACAGCCTTGCTCCAGCCCAGGTGGTAGCTATTAAAGACTTCGTGGAAGAGGTCAAAGAAGCGGTTCTGGGCATTTAGCTCATCCAGCCAGTCCACCTGGTCGCTGAGGATGGCCACTTTGCTGCCTGATGCCCTGATCCTGCGCACTGTCTCCAGCATCCAGTCCCGGAGCTGAAATCGGCTTAATATCTCCTGACGCCAGGCATTCTCCTGGCCGGTAAAACCAGGGTCCTGCCGCATGCGGTGCCAGAAGTCCTGTTCCCTGCCCTTGCCCAGCAGGTAGCCGCTGGCATAGATATGTTCCTTGGCCTTTTGCAGCACCAGTTCCGGATCCAGGTTGTTCTGGCGGGCGATTTCCCGCAGCCCCTGGGCAAAGCCTTCCTCTGCCAGGACTCCCCCGAAGTCGAATAAAACCCAGTCTACTTTGCAGGGTGTTTTAGAATCAGGCATGGATCAACCCTTGTCTATAAGTGCAAATTCAGTCATTTTGTTTGTAAAAATGAAGCCGGATTTTAAGCATCAATAAGCTAATTAGGCAAGGGCTGGGTTAGGCTGGGAACAAAGCCCAAAAATCTCTAAGTAACTAGGGGCAAAAGATTTTTGTCCCTGGATTTGGCACTAATATGAGCATTGTATCATAGCGATTTTCGTATCCACCTGCTGTTTCCAAAAGCCCAGATTATGTATAAGAGATCCAGGCTGCAGGGATTGACAAGCCCTATGATTTTTAATAATAGTAATGCTTATTAATATTTTTTTTGCAACCCTTGATTAACCAAAGGAGAACAGCATGAAAAACAACAAAACCACAACAAATGATGCCGGTATTCCGGTATCCAGCAATGAATTCTCATTGAGCGTGGGACCAGACGGCCCAGTCCTGCTCCAGGACCACTACCTTATGGAGCAGATGGCCAACTTCAACCGGGAGATGATCCCTGACCGCCAGCCCCATGCCAAGGGGTCCGGGGCCTTTGGCCACTTTGAGGTCACTCAGGATGTGAGCGCTTACACCAAAGCCGCAGTGTTCCAGCCAGGCACCAAGACTGAAGTGCTGGCCAGGTTTTCCACAGTGGCTGGCGAGGCAGGCAGTCCTGATACCTGGCGGGACGTGCGCGGTTTTGCCCTCAAGTTCTACACCACTGAAGGCAACTATGATATGGTGGGGAACAATACCCCGGTGTTCTTCGTCCGGGATCCCATGAAGTTCCAGCACTTCATCCATTCCCAGAAGCGCCGTGCGGACAGTGGTCTCCGAGACCACGACATGCAGTGGGACTTCTGGACCCTTTCCCCTGAGTCCGCGCACCAGGTGACCATCCTGATGAGCGATCGCGGGGTGCCCAAGAGCTATCGGCACATGAACGGCTATACCAGCCATACCTACATGTGGGTCAACGCCAAGGGCGAGAAGTTCTGGGTTAAATACCACTTCAAAACCGATCAGGGGATTGATTTTTTCACTGATGAGGAGGCGGACCGGCTCGCTGGTCAGGACCCGGACTATCACCGCCGGGATCTGTTCCAGGCCATCCAGCGGGGGGACAATCCCAGCTGGACGCTCAAGGTGCAGATTATGCCCTTTGAGGAGGCCAAGACCTATCGCTTCAACCCTTTCGACCTGACCAAGGTCTGGCCCCAAAGCGAGTATCCGCTGCATGAGGTGGGCCGGCTGACCTTGAATCGTAACCCCAGTGATTTCCACAGCCAGATAGAGCAGGCCGCCTTCGAGCCCAACAACCTGGTGCCTGGAATCGGCCCCAGCCCGGACAAGATGCTCCTGGCCCGACTGGTGTCCTATGCTGATGCCCATCGGGCCAGGCTGGGGGTCAACTACAAGCAGATTCCGGTCAACCGCCCGATTGTTCCGGTCCACGGCTACAGCAAGGGCGGCACCATGCGCATGGAGAATGTTTCAGATCCGGTTTATGCCCCGAACTCCAAGGGCGGTTCCCAGGCAGACCCTGAGCGCTATCCTGAGATGGCCACCTGGGATGCCAGCGGGGAGTTTGTCCGTGCAGCCTATACCCTGCGCAAGGATGATGACGACTTTGGTCAGCCTGGCACCTTGGTGCGGGAGGTCATGGATGATGCCCAGAGGGAGCGGCTGGTGGCCAACGTGGTCGGCCATCTGAAAAAGGGTGTTAGTGAGCCGGTTCTGGAGCGGGCACTTGAATACTGGAAAAACATCGACAAGGAGATAGGCGAGCGCATTGAAAAAGGCGTAAGGGGCAGCTAGATCCCTGACATTCTTCCCTGGTCCCGCCAGGGCTGGTCTCTGGCGGGAATGGGGAAAGCTAAATGGGCAAAAAATGCACAAAGTTTTCTAGAAAAGCCATGCAAGTCCTGGATTTTCAGAACCTTTTACACAAAGGCCTTTTGGAAAAGGTCACCAGGGAGCACCCCTTTTATCCTGACTTGGCCTCCAGCATCAAAACTTTGAGCGTATACGAAAAGGACCAAAAGGGCATCAGGGTAGAGATGGATGAGGAAAGAAACGTGTATTTGACCATCCATCCTATTCTGCGGCCAGGAAAGAGGGATGCATATATCCTGTACCACGAGTTTAGCCATATAGCAGACCGGCTGCATCCGGATTTTGGCTATGAGCATCAGCATAGGCTGGCCTTGAGCCCCCTGCAGGAGGAGTGCTTCCTGCAGCTCTGGAATGTCTACATTGACACCAGGCTGCAAGAGGAGGGACTGTTCTGTCTGCCTGCAGGAGGGGAGGTAGAGATCAGCGTGGATGGAGTAAGGTATAGGCTGCCCAAGAGCGAGGTCAGCACCTACCTCTTGGAGGCTGCAGCGCATCTTACCCAGCGGGGAGTCCCCAAAGCAGGCTCCCTGGTACAGTCCATCTGGGAGAATCCCCAGCGCCGGCTGACCTTCCAGGATCTGCTGGATCCGATAATGTGTTAAGTCCTTTGTTCTCAATTAGAGCGCCTGAGGCCTGCAAGCCTGCGCCTGAGAATAGGCTTTACGCTAAATTGAGGTGCTGCAGCGATGACTAGTAGGGGCGAGCGGCGCTCGCCCCTAACTGTTTTGCATATGAACCAGATGGGGTCTTATCTGGACTCCACCCCGGCAATGGAGTAGACCTTTTCTCCAGGTATCTCTTCCTGCTCCAGCAGGACCTCAGACAATTCGTCCAAGGCCTGCCTATGTTCGTTCAAGATATCCTTGGCTTTCTGGAAGGACTGCTTGAGCAGGGATTCCACTTCCTGGTCCACAATCCTGGAGGTGTTTTCGCTGTATTCTTTGGTCTTACCCAGTTCCTCCCCCAGAAAGACCTCCTGGCTGGCGCTGCCTAAGGCCATGTGCTCGAACTGCTCGCTCATGCCCCATTCCAGGACCATCCTGCGGGCCATCTTGGTGGCCTGCTGCAGATCGTTTGCTGCCCCGCTGGTGGCGGTCTGAAAGACCAGGTCCTCTGCGCAGCGTCCACCCATCATTACCGCCAGCCGATCCAGGAGGTACTCCCGGTGGAAGATGTAGCGTTCCTGCTCCGGGAATTGCTGTGTTGCGCCCATGGACTGGCTCCTGGGGACTATGGAGACCTTGTGTATGGGGTCTGCATATGGCAAGAGGGCGCCCACGATGGAATGCCCTGCCTCGTGATAGGCTATCATGCGCTTTTCCTCAGGGGTCAGGGCCAGGCCGTGGCGCTTCAGGCCCATGAGGATCTTGTCCCTGGCTGCCTCTATATCCTGCCTGTTTATGCTCTGGCGCTTGTCCCTGGCAGCCAGGAGAGCTGCCTCGTTTAACATGTTTTCCAGGTCAGCTCCGGAAAAGCCAGGAGTCTCCCGGGCCAGCCTTTCCAGGTCCACATCCTGCTCCAGCTTCTTGTCCCTGGTATAGATCTGCAATAGCTCCAGCCTGTCCTTGGTGGTGGGCAGATCCACCACGATACGTCGATCGAACCTTCCAGGCCGGCTTAAGGCAGGATCCAGGATGTCCGGCCTGTTGGTGGCAGTCATGACCACTACGTTCTCGTTGGCCTCAAATCCGTCCAGCTCGGACAAGAGCTGGTTCAGGGTCTGCTCCCGCTCGTCATGTCCTCCGCCCAGGCCTGCTCCGCGCCTCCTGCCTATGGCGTCGATCTCGTCAATGAAAATGATGCAAGGCGCATTTTTCTTGGCGTCCTGGAATAGGTTGCGCACCCTTTTGGCGCCCACGCCCACAAACATTTCCATAAAATCCGAGCCAGTGATGGAGAAAAAAGGCACGCCTGCCTCTCCTGCCACAGCCCTGGCCAGCAGAGTCTTACCTGTACCCGGGGGGCCCACCAGCATTATTCCCTTGGGCAGTTTGCCCCCCATGTCCTGGATCTGCATAGGGTCCTTGAGGTAGTCCACCACTTCCTGCAGCTCCACCTTGGCCTCATCTGCTCCTGCCACATCATTAAATGTGGTCTTCTCCTGGCTTTGATCATACTGCTTGGCCTGGCTCTGGCCTATGCTGAAAATGCCTCCTCCCTGGCCTTGCATACGCTTGTATTGAGCGAATACCAAGCCGGCTATCAAGAGCAGGGGCAGCATGGAGATGATAATGTACCAAAAAAACGGGTTGGCTTCAGGTTCAGTGTTAACCTGCACACCTTGGCTTTGCAGCTCCTGCATCAAGCCCTCTTCCCCGAACGAGGGTATGTAGGTCAAAAAATCCTGGTAGGACTGGTCATCTGAAGTGGCCTCCTGCTTAAGGCTGCCATGGACCTCGTCTCCTTTGACAGTGATTTCCTGCACATTGCCCGCATCCACCTGACGCAGGAAATCGCTGTAGCTGATGCGGGTGGTGGCCAGCTGCTGGGAGAGGACACTCCAGAGCAAGACTCCTAAAAGCAGGGCCAAGATAATGATCATTTGCTTGTTTTCCTTGAAAAATTGCTGGGCCATTTTTTTCTCCTAAAGCCTGGAGGTGGTTAGAGGTACAGAGTAGATTAGCAATGCAGCTAATCTTGGAATTTAGGCTTGTAGGCCAGATCCTGTAATTTCTTGTTGGTTAGGCAAGCATTGTATATTTAAAAGGCCTTCTTTTCCAGAAGGCCTTTGGGGCTATGCTTGCCCCCGCACAAAGGGTTTTGCGCAGGGTTAGTCGCCCTTGAACTCTGCAGCTTCCCGCTCTGTCAAGTTGTCTATGATCATGCCGCAGCAGAACAGGTTTTCCTCTCCGGCCTGCTTGACCTTTAGCACGTTTCCACAATTGGTGAATCTGAAGAACTCACCTTCTTGCGGCATACTTTATCTCCTTGTTTAGTCAGTCTTGATTTAGATCTGCAGACTCAGCAGGCTCAGGCAGATAACGGTTGATAACTGACTTGTGTTGCTGAGCTGATTTATAATTAAAGATTAATGAGGATCATTTTCCGCCCTGTCAAGGCAAGCAAGTTATGATTCGGTCAGGCCTTGGTTGACAAGATGTCTGCATTTGATCTAGTAACTTTTAAGAAAAGATCTTAATTCTGACAGAGCCTACTGTCTGGTCGGTATTAATTAGGAGCCTTAGGTTTTTGTTAGCCAGGCTGTCTGGGCTGGAGGGCTTGCACCTGGTTAAAATCAGGAAAATAAGTGAGGCTGAGTTATGCGCAGGATTCGGTGGTGGTTTACAACCGCAGTTCTGGCAGCAGCGATGTTGTTTGCTTCTCAGGTCCAGGCAGCTTCCCTGGAGGAAGCTGATGAGGCCTATGCAAAAGGTGGGCTGCAGAATCTGGAAGAGGCTATTGAGCTTTATGAGCAGGCGATACAGGCGTCTCCAGAGAGCTTTGAGGCTAACTGGAAGCTGGCCCGGGCCTACAGGGACTATGCCTTGAATGCCCAGCGCAAGGATCTGGAGGGTTGGAAGGATATTTGCAAGGAGTACGGGCAAATGGGTATGGAGTATGCTGAGAAAGCAAGGGAGCTGAATCCAGATGCGGTTCAGGGCCATTATTTCTATGGCTTATCAGTAAGTGTATATTCCGATTCAGTGGGCATTTTCAGCGCAATAAGCCAAGGCCTTAGAGGCAAGACCAAGGAGGCCCTGGAAAAGAGTTACGAGATAGACAAGCATTACCGGGACAGTACCCCGATCATGGCCCTGGGCAGGTATTGGCAGGTGGTGCTTTGGCCCTACAGAGATCGGGATAAGGCCCTGGAGTATTATCGAGAGGCTCAGGAGGCCATGCCTGAAGATTCCCCCTACTGGACAGAGCTGCGGGTCTACTTGGGCAGCCTGCTTTTGCAGATGGGCCAAAACCAGGAAGAGGCCAAGCAGGTGCTGCGTAAGGCAACCAGGGCTGAGACCGGTTACTTTGACCAGTATTTCAGGCAGACCGCCCAAGAGATCCTGGAGGAGCACGAATAAAAAGCCTAGGTGGAAACCATTTTAGGCAAAGCTTAAGAAAGCAGGCCCGTGCAAAGATAAAGCGCGGGCCTGCTTTCTGAGTGTGCCCTTTTCAGGGCCTGGCTAGGGGGGAACTCTAAAGCCTACTTGCTGGCCAATGCGTTTAGATCCATGATTTGCACCCTATTCATTCCACTGGCCATTTTCTGCAGATTCAGGACCCAGAACTGATTCTGGAGGAGGTGCAGATAGGCTGCATTATCCTTGATGCACAAGGCCAGGGCCTGCCTGGGCAGCTTAAATCCTGCCTGTTTTCTGGGCCTGGAAGGGTCACTTATGTCCAGGATGCGAAAGTTTTTTTTCCTGGTCCACTAGGTAGATATAATCCCCTGCCAGGGCTGCCACATTGCATTTGCCTATCTTTATGCTGGCTATTTCTCTAGGGCTATCCGGGCTGGATATGTCCAGGATATGCATGCGTCCCTGCCGAGTGGTCAGGTAGAGCCGGTCCTGGGCGATGCCCAGTTGCAATGGGCTGGTTTGTAAAGGGAGCAGGGCTGTCCTAAAGGGCTGGGCGGGGTCCTGGAGGTCAAAAACATGCAGGCTACCGTTGGAGCCTACAATATAAGCGTATCCCTGAGCCAGAAGCAGGTCCTTGATCAGGATGGGGTCTTCTAGAGCAACGATCATTCTGGGTCGGGCAGGGTCACTGATGTCCATAACGCTGAGCCCTGACCTGGCCAGGTCAACCAGGAGCAGATTTCCCCAGGCGCTGATTTGCTTGACCTGATCCTGGAGCTTGCCGTAGCTGCTCACCTGCTTGCAAGCTAAGGGATCTCGGACATCAATCACTAGTAGCCCCTGTTCGCTATCTGCCAGATAGGCGTAACCCTGGGTATAGGCCATGTCCTTTACACTGCCCGGGGTCTTGAAGCAGCTCTGCATAGAGGGCTTCCCAGGGTCTTGTAGACCTAATAGGCTCAGGCCGGATTGGTTCTGGGCCAGAAGCGCTCCAGTCCCTTGCAGATGCATGCATGACAGCCCGGATACAGAGCTGCAAAAGGCCTGGCTTAAACCAGGCAAGACCCAGCCCCAGCAGATCAGAAAAAAGAGTATTGTCAAACAAACTGGAAAAAATTTAATCTTGTACATAACCCTGTCCCTCCTTTATGGATTTGGAGCCAAGGTAACAGGACAGCAGTCACGGATAGATCACTGATCTTTTTTCCCAAGAAAAAGTATTTTGTAACCCTTTACAGGGTCTTTATCAGTCCATAAGTTTGATCGGGCACAGTAGATGGTGAATAGATACCATATTTTTAAGGCTTAGTAAGCAGGACCTGGAGCAGGGTCTGCAGTCTGGCTGAAGGGGTTTTGTGCGCGCCTGCCATAATGTTTTTGCAGCGCACAGCCCAGATCCTGGCCAGGGCTGTATTCTGCACTTTTTGCAGGCATTGCAGTAGCTGAATATAAATCTCCTCCTCCAGCTCCATTAAATCCAAGGCCTGCAGGTAATATTCTGCAGCCTCATGATATTGGGCACAGTCCTGCAGGATCTGTCCCAGCCAGAGTACTAGGAAGAGGTAGCGCTCCCGCAGGCGCTTGCGCATGGGACTGGTCCATTCCAGCCCGGTGTCTTGGGGCAGGAAATCCCCTTTGTACAGGGCAAATGCCTTGCGCAGCAGCTTGAGCCGCGACTCCTGGGGGCAAGGCTCAGGCCTGGATTTTGTCAGACTCTCAAAACAGGCCCTTTGCAGCAGCTCCAGGAAGCTCCAGGCATCCACCCAGACATGGCATCTGTTCAGGCTTACAATACCGCCCTGGGTCAAGACTGCCTGCTTGGTCTGCAGCAGCTGGCGCAGCCTGTATAAGGCTGTGCTCAAGTCACTGTGGGCCCGATCCCCATCAGCATCCGGCCAGAGCAGGTCCTGCAGGGTGTCCTGGCGTACTTCGCCCTTGTCCAAGGCAAGTAGGGCCTTGAGCAGCTCCAGGGTCTTTTGCTGCACTTTGCCTTTGTGGACCAATGGCTGATCCTTGAGCACCAACTGGAATCTGTTCAGGGTGTAGATGCGCACCAGCCAGGGCCATCTCTCTTGGGCAGGGTCAGGCCCAGGGGCAGGAAGTGGCTGCTTGCAGAATAATTCCCAGGCCTTTTGCAGCAGCGTCCTGCTTTGTACAGGCTCACTGGATCCAAGGCATACTCCCAGCCAGTACAAGGCCCAAGGATCACTGTTCAGGATATCAGCCGGCAGGCTATAGATCCACTTCTGCAATATTCTGATTTTGCCCTGTTCCAAGAGTTGAGGCCCTTTTTCCCGGATCAGGCCTAGTAGTCCGGGCCAATCAGCAGCCAGGGCATAAAGCTCGGCTGATTCGATAAAGCATTGTTCTTGATGCAAGAGTGGGGCTGCTTTCTGGCATATTTCCTTTAGTTTTGGCCTGGACAGCCCTTGTTTTGCAGTTTGCAGCAAAAAATCCCGAAACAGGCTGTGATACTCGTATTCAGGCTGGGGGTGTTCTTTGCAGATGATGAAGAAATTCCTTCTGCTCAGATAATCCAAGATCTTCTGACACTCAGGGCAGGAGGTCAATCTAGCAGCTGTCTGGGCGCTAAATCTGGGCAAAAATGCGGTCTGCAGCAGGAAATCCTGAATCTCTGGCCGAGCGGTCTGGAAAAGCTCCTGGGCCAAATAGGAGTAAACATTTTGCTCTGCAGAACTGGAGACCAGCAATTCCTTGCCGGCTCCGGCACGCAGGCCCTGGGCCAATAGGATCAAACCAGCTGCCCAGCCCTGTGTTTTGTTTTGCAGGAGCTTAAGCTCTGCCTGGGACAGGTTCTTGTCTGCAAGCAGGGCTTTGGTCTCCTGAAATCTGAATCTTAGATCCTCCCAGCCCAGAAAGGAAATCTTGTTTTCCGCCTGCAGCCTGACAAATTCTTTAGGGGCAGAGCTCCTGCTTAGAAACAAGATGTTTGCCTCAAAGGGCAAAGCCTGCAGGGACTGGAACAGGATTTCTAACAGGACGGTTTCTGCCTCAATTAGTTGGAAGTTGTCCCAAACCAGGAGAAAGCCATTGGGCAGGCTGGAATAAAATGTGCGGAAGAATTTGCAAGCGAATCCCTGCATATGGGCAGCCTGGTCAGGATCAGGGCAGCAAAGTGCCTGACAGTTTTGGGCTGAGAAATATTGGGCGGCCTGAATCAGATGCTTGAACAAGAAATCAGGATTCTGATCTTCCGGCTCCAGGCTGTACCAGAGCCATGGCCTGGAGCTTTCCCTTATATAGCTGGCTGCCAGATAGGTTTTGCCCGAGCCTGGAGGGGAGTTGATCCAAAGCACAGGCTTTTTAAGGGCCTGGTCCATAATCTGAAATAAGCGCCTGCGCTGCAGGGCATCCTGTACCAGGGGTGCCTTTAACTTGCCTTTCAAGGCGAAATCTTGCATAGGGAGCACCTCAAAATGCTGGTTGCTTTCAGACTGGGCAACCTGGGTCAAAGAGCGAGTTTTGTATGCCTTAACTGCGAAAAAAATATGTGGGATACTGCTTAAGTGTTACACAAAATTGAATTTTGCTACTTGATTTATTAAAAGAACTGATTAGTTGTAACTCAGGCCCAAGAATCTGGGAGCTAAATTTAGAACCTGATGAGACCTACAAAGAAAGCTTTATTCACTTAGCTTGGCTCAGACCCCGTCATCCCGGACACCGATCCGGAATCTGGTTCTCTATCTTAATTATCCCAGTGCTTAGATTAAGGTCAAGTGCACAAATGAAAAAAGAAGAATAATGTATTTGGAGGAGATAATATGACTCAGCCCAGCAACCCCATGCAGATCTATAGCCTTTTGGAAAAATCCGATTGCAGGCAGTGTGGGGAGCCCACATGCCTGGCCTTTGCTGCTGCGGTGTTCAGGGGGCAGAGGAGCCTGGACGAATGTCCGCGTCTGGATTCTGAAGTGGCCCGGCAATATGCAGGCCAGGAAAGCAAAAGGTCCGGCCCGGAAGAGGATATGTACAGGGCCATGCAGGAGCTGCAGCAAAAGGTTCCTGATCTGGACTTTGAAGAGGCTGCCCGAAGGACAGGTGGACGTCTGGACAGGGACAGGATCACTGTCAAGGTCATGGGCAAGGACTTCAGCGTGGATAAGCAGGGTAGACTGATGGCAGAAATCCACACCAATCCCTGGGTGGGCATGCCGGTGCTAAACTACATCCTGCATGGCAAGGGCCTGGAACCCAAGGGCAAATGGCTGCCTTTCAGGGAGCTGCCAGGGGGCAGGGTCAGATCTGGCCTCTTTGAGCAGCGCTGTGAAAAGCCCTTGAAGAAAATTGCTGATGAATATACAGATCTGTTTCAAGACATGCTGGATATATTCAATGCCCAGCAGGTGGATGAGCAGTACCAGGCAGACATTTCCATTCTGCTCTATCCCCTGCCCAAGGTGCCCATGCTGGTCTGTTACTGGCAAGCGGACGAAGGTCTGGAGTCCAGCCTGCATATCTTTTTTGACGAGACCGCCCCAGATAACGTGGGCATAGACGGGGTCTTCTCCATAGGATCCGGCCTGGCCCAGATGTTCGAGAAGCTGGCCCGCAGGCATGCAGGGCGTTAAACAAGGAGCATACATGAGCAAAAAAAGGGTGGATCCTGCCCAGATGCCCCAAGGCTTTGACTTGCTGCGGGATCCTTTGCTGAACAAGAGTACTGCCTTTACAGAGAGGGAGCGGGAGCAGCTGGGGCTTTTGGGGCTGTTGCCGCCCCGGGTGCACACCCAGGAGGAGCAGCTGCAAAGGGTCCTGGAAAACTTGCGGCGCAAGCAGTCCGATCTGGAAAAGTACATCTTCCTGGTCTCTTTGCAGGACAGGAATGAATACCTGTTCACCAGGCTGGTGATGGAGAACCTGCGGGAAACCCTGCCCATTATCTATACCCCTACAGTGGGCAAGGCCTGCCAGGAGTTCGGGCATATCTTCCGCAGGCCCAAGGGGATATTTATCTCTTCCAAAGATAGGGGCAGGATCAGGGAACTCCTGGACAACTGGCCGCAGCAGGATGTGCGGGTCATTGTGGTCACAGACGGGGAGCGCATCCTGGGGTTGGGGGATCTGGGAGCTGATGGCATGGGCATTCCCATAGGCAAGCTCTCCTTATACACGGCCTGCGCTGGAATAGCCCCCTGGCATTGCCTGCCGGTGTGCATTGACGTGGGCACCAACAGTGAACAGCGCCTCAAGGATCCCCTGTATATCGGCATGCAGCACCACAGGCTGCGAGGGGAGGAATACCAGGAGATAATGGAGGAGTTCGTTACCGCAGTCCAGGACAAGTTCCCCCAGGCCTTGATCCAATTCGAGGACTTCGGCAACAAGAATGCCTTCTGGCTGCTTGAGCGCTACCAAAAGCGAGCGCGTTGCTTCAACGACGATATCCAGGGCACTGCCGCAGTAGCAGTGGCTGGATTGCAGGCCTCCATGCGGCTTTTGCAAAGCAGCCTGCAGGAGCAAAGATTCTTGTTTATGGGCGCTGGCGAGGCAGGCACCGGGATCGGGGAGCTTCTGGTCACCGCCCTGCAGGAAGAGGGCCTAAGCGAGCAGGAAGCCAGGCAGCGCTGCTGGTTCGTGGATTCCAAAGGCCTGGTGGTAGCCTCCAGGCAGGATCTGGATGAACATAAAAGGGCCTTTGCCCACCAGGCAGGGCATGTTCAGGATTTGGCCTCTGCGGTCAGCAAGCTGCAGCCCACTGCCCTAATCGGCGTCTGCGGGCAGCCCAGGGTATTTACTACAGAGATCTTAAAGGAAATGGCCAGGATAAATGAGCGGCCTATTGTATTTGCCCTGTCCAATCCCACGGAGCGCTCGGAATGCACAGCCCAGCAGGCTTATGAGCACACAGAAGGCAGGGCGGTCTTTGCCAGTGGCAGCCCATTTGATGCTGTTAGCTGCCAGGGAAAGACCTATATCCCTGGTCAGGGCAACAACGTGTACATCTTTCCCGGCGTGGGTTTGGCAATTACAGCCTGCAGAATTAGGCTGGTCACGGATGAGATGTTTACAGCGGCAGCCAGGGCCTTATCCAGGCAGGTCACAGATGAACTGCTGCGACTGGGCTGCATTTATCCCCCTATCAGCGATATCCGTAATATTTCCTTGCAGATTGCTGAAGAAGTGGCAGGGGTTGCTTATCAGCAGGGCCTGGCTGAAGAGCCCAGACCTGAAGACTTGAGGGCTGTTATCCAGGAGCAGATGTTCGATCCCAGATATGAGGTCTATGTTTAGTCTGTGCCGGAGGTCTGAGAGGCCTGCCTTCTTTCCTGTAGCTCGTATTTGAACTCGTAGTCCAGACCCTTAAGCAGACTGCGGCAAAGAAAGAGCATAATCAAAGTAAAGGGCAATGCTGCGGCAATGGACATCCTCTGCAAGGCCTCCAGGCCTCCGGAATAGAGCAGTATTGCAGCAGTGCTGGATACTGTCAGTCCCCAGACAATCTTTTTGGAGGCCGGAGGAAAGAGTCTGCCCCCGGAAGTCATCATGGAGAGCACAAAAGTGGCTGAGTCAGCAGAGGTGACAAAAAAGACCCCTAGAAGCAGA
>JBNJDO010000044.1:0-17352 GCA_051744965.1 Thermodesulfobacteriota bacterium
ATCAGTACCGGGTCCCTGAATCTTTTCACCTCTGCGGCAAAGCCCTGGATATAGTCATCATACTCGCCCTGCAGGATCTCTCTGCCCTTTACCATGTGCTCCCTGCCCTGGCGATCATAATACATGGGCTCCCAGGTTACACAGGCCAGGGCCCCGAAATCATGAATCGCCTCCAGGCTGGGGGCTGGAAAATTATTCTCCTGCGGGTCTTGCGGCCACTGCAGGAAAAAATTGACCATGCTCACCGGCAACCCTGTTTCCTGCTCCAGGCTGTGCAGCCGGTCTGCAGACTGGGGCAGACCCTCCAAGGCCAAACCAAAGAAAAGACTCTCCTGACCAGGGGCTTGTTCCGGCTCCTTGGCCTGGGTGCAGCCAATAGTGCCCAGAACTGCTCCGCTCAAAACAGCAATCCAGATAGACAATAAAGATAGCATCCTGTGCATATTGGCTCTAGGGTTACTCAGCTAGAAGTTGCAGGTTCAGGCCGCTGCTCCAAGGGATGATTGAAGTAAAGCACGCTGCTCAAAATCAGGAAGTGATACAAACACCACAAGGAGTTCACTGCCAGGGCCAGGATCTGCTCCTGCTCAAAATAGATGCGCAGCCCGGCCCAGATCAGGGCAGAAAAGCAAAGCAGGGCCAGAATCACTTGAGGCCAGAGGGCATACAAAGGCAGGGCCAGGCTCTGGCCCTTGGGCGTGGTCTTGAAGCTGCCCCTGTAGCCCAAAATCCCCAGCAAAGCAGAGCGCATGTAGACCGGGAAACATATGGCCTGCAGCAGAACCCCGCTGACCACTTCCCAAATCTTGTAGTGCCTCTGACGCAGGGACCAGATAAACAGGCTCAAAGTCATAATGATATAGGGCACGTAGAACATGAAATACAGCTCAGGCCTGGCGAAGTAGGTGGGGACATTGAACAGGATGAACAGAATCGGACCCATGATTAACACAAACATCACCCAGCCCACAAAATAGTGGGTCCCGGAGAGCATGTACTCCCACCACTTGTAGACAGGCAGCTGTCTGGGATTTTGCAGGAATCTGCCCAGAATATCCCTGAACAGGCCCACTGTACCCAAGGACCAGCGAAACTGCTGCTTGAAGTAGCCTCCCAGATCCTCAGGCCCATCCCCGAAGGCGCTGATCTTGTTCAGATAGGCGGAATGCCAGCCCCCAAGGTGGAACTTGAGGGAGGTGGCAAAGTCCTCGGTCACAGAGGACTCGTCGAATCCGCCCACATCCTGCAGGGCCTGCCTGCTGAAGATGACGTTGGTCCCGCAGCAGAACATAGCGTCCTGCAGGCTCTTACCTTCGCAGATGTACTCATAGAACACCGCCTGCTGCAGGCCAGAGGCCCTAGAGACCCGGTTGCTCTCAAAGTTGCTGTAATACTGCGGAGTCTGGATAAAGGCCACCTCTGGGTTGGCCTCCATACGGGCCACTAAGGTTTCCACAAAGTCCGGAAATGGATTCTGGTCCGCATCAAAGACTATGATATACTTCTCCTGGCCGGGCTCAGTCTGTTCACCCTGTACATAGGACGTAAACTCGAAACCCTGGGGCGCAGCCCCCTGCAAAAAGGCCAGGAAATCGTTGATCATCCCTGCCTTGGCTCCCCTCCATCTGCGCCTGAACAGGTTGACCCCTATCTTCTTGCAGACCTCTTCGATCTGCCTGCGGTAGTCTGCTGCTCCCTGAGCACTCCAGCTTGGCAGATCGTACCTGGTATCATCCAGGAAATAGATATGCTTGTTGGGATAGGTCAGGTTGTAGAAGCTGATCAAGGTATCCTCGATTATATGCAGGGGCTCCTGGTAGGAGGAGACAATAATGGCCACAGGAGGATACTCCAGCAGGCTGGCCTCCCTTAGCAGCTCGGTTGAGTCAGCCCCTTGTTTTGCATTGATAACCCTGAACAAGTTCAAGAAATAGCCAAATCCATGGGTGAGCACAAAGAACTGGGCAAAGAGCAAAAACAGGGCAAACAGCTTATCCTGCCAGGCATAGTCTGCGATTATGAACAGCAAGGTCCTGGACAGCAGATAGAGAACAATGCAGAGCATGGCCAGGGAAACCAAAAACAAGGTCAGATTCTTGCTGATTTTTTGTTGTTCCTTTTGCATATCTGCTTTATTTTGGGATATTGATTGTTGGAGATTATTTGTAATTTGTGCTTTGATTTAAGCTTAAGGTCCCCATGACATTTTATGAGAGGCACTACACTAGAACCTGTAGAACAAACCCAGCTCCAGGGCAGCAGCGTCCCATTCCCTGGACTCATGCCACATGGCCTGGGCCTTGACTCCCAGACCCCTTGCGAATTCCTTTTGCCAGCTGGCATTTAGCTCCAGGAAATGATTTTCCTGGGTTTGGGTACCCACTTTCAATTCCAGGTCATAGAAGTGCTGCCTGGCCCCGCAGTAATCTTCCTGGGCCAGGTCCCTGCGGTATGCCCAGGCCAGGGATCCCATCCAGTGATCCACTGGTGTCCAATAGGGGTGCTGAAAATCCTCCTGCATTGAGCACTCTGGGCCTAAACAGCCCTGGTATTGATGCCTGCTGTCCCGATGCTGCAGGGAAAGCCTGGTCCTGAACTGTTTGGGCAGCCTGCTGAATATATACTCCAGATCCGCTCCCAGGATGGAGGCCTGGTTCTGGTCACTGTAGTCCCTGTATTCAGTCTCCAGGCCCAGATCCAGCCTGGGCTGGGGATAGGCCTCCAGCCTGGCTTTATACCGATCTGAAGATATGCCCTGGGCCAGGGCTATGGCATTGGCTGCCTCCTGTTCCCGGGCATAGCTCAAAAAGAGCTTGGCGTAATTGTCCATATTGCCTGCCAGCTCCAAATGCCCCAAGGTCTGGTCCTGCAGATTGTGCTTGGAAGCCTTGAAAGAGCTATCCTCCAGCTCCAGGTCCTGTGCGTAGACCTTCCTGGTAATCCCACCGGACAGAGTAATATAAGGCCCGGTCAACAGCTCTGCCTCAAGGGTGATGCCGGTGGCCTGTACACTATCCGCGTATCTCTGAGCAGACTCCAGATATCTATGTCCAAGAAGCCTGATTTTGTGCCTGCAAAACACAGGCAGCTCCAGGCCCAGATCCGCCCTGTGCCTGGTCATCCGAGCCAAATCCCCCCTGCCCTCTTCCTGCCAGAGACTGTACCGGCCCAACAGCCTGGGGCTGGAACGTTTATTCTGTCTCTCTAAGGCCTCTTGGGCTTGACCGTGCAAGGGGTCTATCTGCAAAAGCCTCTGGTAGGCCTCTTTTTCCTGATCGCAAAGCCCCAGGGCGCAATTGGCCTGGGCCAGATCGAACCAGGCCTCCTGATTGCCTGGATCAAGTCTGGTGAGCTGCTGCAGGCTGCGCCTGGCAGGGGCAAAACGCCTGTTCCAGACCAGATCCTTGCTCTGCCCTTCCAAACTGGCTTTTTTTTGCACCTGATACAGACAATCCAGCCTTATAAATATCTCCTGCAGGCTATTCTGCAGCCTTGGTGGCAATCCGGCGGACCTGTCTTCATACCAGGACTTGAAGCCTTGATAACCGCTGTATACAGAACCCTCCCCCACCTGCTCTTCCAGCTTTTGTCCGGCCCTGGATAAGGACGGGCTGCTCTTTTCCTGATCCAGGGCTTGCAGTTCCTGCAGCAGGAGCTCATCCACTGCAGGATCAAGCAGACTGCGGTAGAATTCCTGGCCTTTGTCCGGAATCTTGCCCCAATAAGCAGTGCGGGCTGCTTCCAGGCCCAGGACATAATTGTCCGGGACCTGCTTATAGAGACTGGAATAGGAGTCCAGTGCCTGCCTGTATTCCCCTGACCAGGCCAGAACCCTGGCCTTGGTCTGGCTAAGCTTCAGGCTCCCGGGGTACTCCTGCAGCATGTCCTCCAGGATCTCCAGGCTCCTGGCATATTCTCCCCTGGATGCCAAGACCTCAGCCAAGCCTATCCCAGCAGGGAAAAAATCCCGGTCCTGCTCCCAGGCTGTCTGGTATGCTTTCTGGGCCAGCTCTGAATAATTCTCCTGGGCCAGGGCCTCAGCCAAGGCACTCAAGGCAGCAGGATCCTTTTCCGAGTCTATAATCTTATGCACCTCCTGCTGCAGGGAGGCCTGGCTCCATGCAAGATCCAGGATCCTGGCCAGATGCATCTCCTCATCCCTGTCCAGGGCCCGGGCCAGATAATGTCTGGCCTTTTGCCTATCCCCCTGCTCGGCTTGGATCCGGGCCAGCCAGATAAAGGCCTCTGCCTGCAGCCCGGGGCGCTGCGTAGCCTGCTTTAAGAGCTTTTGGGCCTCTTGCCTATGCCCGGCCCTGAAATAGGCCCTGCCGGCTGGAAGCAGCACCTCCTGCTTGGGCTGGTGGAGCCGCAAGAATTCCTGGGCGGTACTTTCAGCCCGGGCGAAATCCTTCTCTTGCAGGGACAGCTCTATCAGCTCCGCCCAAGCCTGGTAATAGTATTCCCCTCCCGGACCTTGGCTGGTAATCAGTCTAAGAGGCCTGCTGGCCTGCCTGAACCTTTGTTGGGCCATCAGGTTCCTGGCCAGCAGCAGGTTGAGCCTGGGATCTTCTGGATTTTGCTCCAGGTACTCCCTTATTGTTTCCTCCCCTTTTATGAAATCCCCCCACAGCAAGCAACGCTCTGCGAACAAAAGTCTCAGCCTGTCCAGCTCCCTGCCCTGGGCCTGACGCAGCAGCCCCTGATATATGTCCCGGGTACTGCCATACAGGCCTAGGCTGGCGAATATATCCGCCAGCTCCAGCTGGATCTCTCTGCTGGGTTCCTCTTCCAGGAGCCTTTCAGCCTCTTGGATGGCCAGGGAACGCTTGCCCTGGGCTACCTGCAGCCTGACCTGCAGCAGTCTGACCCTGGCCTTCCCTGGATGGCTTGCCTGAAGCTCCTGCAGCAGACTCTGAGCCTGCTGCAGACGCCTTTCGGCTAAAAGAAGCTCGGTCAGCATCACACCGGCCTGCAGATCCGAGATCTCCAGGCCTGCAGGTACCAGACTGGGTCCAGAAGTCCGCAAAGGCCCGGTATAAAGACCTGATGTAGAGCTCTGCCCTTGCGGCGCGACCTCGAGCTGCGGCTCCAGCATGACCCCTTCCCAGAAATCCTCCAGGGATGCGCACCAGACCTGCCCGGATGCAGCCATCAGGAGCAAGAAGGAGCCTAGAAACAAACCTGCCAGCCTGAAGCCAAAGGCCATGATTAATCCTGCAGGGTTTTTTGCAGCTGGTCTATGGCCTGCTCGTACCTCTCGGCCCAGATCAGGACCTGGGCATACTTGCGCCTGAGCTGCACATCTTCAGGCCTGGCCTTGAGCAACCTCTCGAACTCCTCCAGGGCCTGATCATACTCCCCTTGCCAGCTAAGCACCTGGGCCAGCTTGAAGCGCACCTGGTGATCCTGGGGTTTGTCCTGGAGGTAATCTGTATAGATCTCCTTGGCCTTCTGGTATTCTTCCCGGGTTAAATAGATCTCTGCCTTGTCCAGGAGGGCCTCCTGGGAAAGCTCCTCCTGGGGAATCTCCTGGAAGATCTCTTCTGCCTGCTCCAACTGACCAGCCCAGAAATAAACCCGGGCCAGTTCCTGTTTGGCCTCTGTCAGCTCCGGCTTTTCCTGCAGGAGCTTTTGATACTGCTCAATGGACTCGCTATAACGCTCCTGGTAGCTAAGCAGCCTGGCCAACTCCCACCTGGCCTGCCAATCAGGGACTTCCTCCTGCCAGGCTTCCCTGGTCTGTTCCGGCTCAGGTGGAAAATCCCTGGCCTCTGCCGAACCCACCTGAATCAAAAAGAAAGCAGAAATACAAAACACAAGCTGACCTATAAATCTTTTCATCCCTGCTCCTTTAGGATCTGATAATAGATGTCTATGGCCTCCTGGAATCTGCCCTGCCAGGCCAGGATCCTGGCCTGGAATATCCTGGCTGTCTTCCAGCTTGGCTGGTGCGCAAGTATAGCCTCCACAATCTCCAGGGCCCGGGTCCCTTCCCCGCTCAAGGCCATGGCCTGGGCCAGCTGCAGTCGAGGCCCTTGATCCTGGGGCCGACTGAGGCTGAGTTCCAGGAAGACCTGCTTGGCTCTGTTGAACTCCCCCAGGGCCAGGTAGGCTTCCCCCAGGCCCTGCAGCACGCTGGCTGGCTGCATGCCTTCTTGCCTGGAGCTTTGATATAAACGCACCGCTTCCTGATACTGGCTGGAGCGCAAAGCCTGCTCCGCCTGTCTATACAGGACCTGATCCTGATTCAGCTGCATATAGATCCAGGGCAATGCAGCCAGGAGCAGAAGCAGCATGGCTAAAAAGCCCAAGTATTGTCGAAACTTGAGGCTGCCCCAGGGCCTTGCTAGTCCTTGCACACTTTCTCCTGCAAGAGTGTTTTGCGCATCCAAAGACAATTCCAGCCAGAGCTGGAGCTGTAATCCACTTGGTCCATAATGGCCTGGATCAATCCCAGCCCCCTGCCACATTCCTGCACAGGCAAATCTTGTTCCGGATCTTGCAGCTCAGCCTGGAAAAGCTTCTGCCTGCTCAAGGAGCTGCCCTGATCCTGAATCCGGAAATGCAGCTCATTTGGGCCTAGTATGATCTCCACCTGCACAATATGCCCTGGCTTGTCCGCATAAGCATGCCTGATACAATTAACTGCAGCCTCGCATAACGCAAGCTCCAGGAGGTAGAGCTCTCCCTTGTCCTGGATCTTTTCCTGCAGCAGCCCCTGCAGGGCCTGTCCCAGCAGGGCCACATGGTCGTGCCGGCTGGGAATGCACAGGGTAATCCTTTTTTCTGTTGTCATTTGTGCCTTGTAAAAAGCAAAAACTCCAATTTACAAAAAAAATAAAAACAGTAGCTTGCAAATAGTTTGTTTTGAATTTGAAAATTGAGTTGGGATTTATATTTGGGGACAATGAGACAATGTTTGCTCATGGCTTGCAAAAGCAAAGACAAAACTTGTGGGACAGGTCTCTAGTCCGCAGGATTCAGGGCCTGCAGCGCGGTTTCCTGGTCCGGATGGATCTCTATCACTCCCCTATCCAGCCTGGTCAGGGAAAACAGCTGGGCCACATTCCGACCCACACCAAAGACAACCAGCCTGCCCCTGCCCTGCATGGTCTTTATGGTGGAGAGCAGGGCAGAGAGCCCGGAACTGTCCATGAACTCCACCTGGCTTAAGTCCAAAGCGAGGTAAAGATGGCCCTGCAGGACAAAATCCACCATTTTGCCCTTGAAGTCATGGGCAGTTGCAGAATCCAGCCTGCTGTTCAACAGTCTTAGCACCAGTACCTGGCCCACATTCTCGCTTTGTATCTGCATATAATTCCCTTTTCAGCTTGGCTCCTGATCTTTTGCATGCAAAGCACCACGGACATACAGGCTGGTCAAGTCATCGTTGAACCCCACCAGCTCAGGAGCAGCCCTGGCCACTTCATGGGGCAGCCTCTCCAGATCCAAAGCCCCCTGGCTCAACAGCCAGAAACACAGCTCCCTGAAAGACTCGTAGCCAAATATGTCACCGCTCTGGAGGCGGCATTCGTACAGCCCGTCTGTATAAAGCAAAAGATCCCAACTGCCTTCAAGCTGGATGGTCTGGACCTGGAAGTCATCCTCCACTACCCCCAGCAAAGGGCTGGTGGCCTGCAGCTCCATCCTCCCGGACTCATCCCGAAAAAAACCAGGGCAGTGTCCAGCATTGACATATTCCAGACTGGCCTGACCAGGCAGGATATCCACAGCCAGCAGGGTCACAAAATCCCCGTCACTGCCCACGGTCTGCATAAGCTGCCTGTTCAGGGTCTTCAGCAACAATGACAAGGGCAACGCCCTGGATTCCTGGAAATGGAATACCGTGCGCACCATGGCCATAACAAAGGCAGCCCTGGCCCCGTGTCCAGAGACATCCGCAATAACGCAGCGCAACCCTTCCTCAGGCAGGGGCAGATAGTCGAAATAGTCTCCTCCAGCCAGGCCTGAAGGCTGATATATGCCCCAGGCGCAGATATTCTGATCCACATAGGCCTGGGCTGGCATGATGCTGCGCTGCAGCTCATCCATGGTCTGCAGTTCCTGGGACAATCTCCTGTGGGCCTGCTGCGCGTTGATCCAGGCCTGCTGCAGGGCCTGCATGGTCTGCTGCTTCTGGGATGCAACCTGGCAATAGGCCAGAAGAAGATTTCTGTTTTCAGCCTGAATAATCTGCAAAGTAAACCAGAATTCCTTGGATCTGCCTGCCTTGCTCCTAAACAGGGACTGGAACCTGCTTTCTCCTGTCTGCAGGGCCTGCTGGATTCCAGCTGCAATCCTGGAGTCATTATCCAGGATTTCGTGCTGGGCAAGGCGCATTCTGCAAAACTCCTCCCTAGAATAACCCAGCTCCTGGACAATCGCCTGGTTGCAATCCACAGGCACTCCGGTTTGTGGATCAATAAGCAGCATTCCCTGGGGGGAGTGTTCAAACAGCTCTTGATAGATATCAGCAACACTCATCAGTTATTCTGCTTTTTGTTAAGGTTTGCTGTCTGCTTTCTGCAGCTTTTGCAGTCAGCTCAGCTAAGGGCAATCGCCTTTTCAGGACAGATCTCCTGGCAGCAGAAGCAGGCGATGCAGGAATCAACCACAACCTGGGGCAATTCCTGCTCCATATGCAAAGCATCTGCCGGGCACTGCTCCACGCAGCTGCCGCAGGAAGTACACAAAGACTCATCCACCTGGGGCTTGACGCTAACACGCCTTTGAATCAGGTCCTGCACGCCTGGATCCTGCAAAGTGGCCTCCCCGCCCAGGGGCGGGATCTTATAATCCGGCAGGACCTGGAGCTCTCCCAGGCATTCCAGCTTCCCTGACTCGAACTCGCCCAGTCCCAGCTCCTTTGCCCTTTGCAGAAAGGGCAGCCTGCCTGGATCCAGACCCATCATATAGGCCATGACCCCGTCCAGGGCCACTGCGTTGTCAGAGGCCAACACCAGTCCTATATGCCGCAAATCTTTGGATGCAGGCCCGTTGCCCTCCATGCCCAGGACCGCATCCATGATGAACAGATCCGGAATGCGCAAGCGAAATACATCCACTACTGCCTGGTGGAAGCGCTCCGGGCTGCCTGCTGCCTTGTGCAGCTGGGCCTTCAAAGCTCCAGGCAGGATGCCGTAGCTGTTCTTGATGGCCCCGGTTAAAACAGTCAGACCGTGGGTCTTGAACTTGGGCAGGCTGATAATGTAATCCGCCTGCAAAACCTGGCTGGAGACACTAACCTCTGGCAGGAAATCCGGGTTGAACTCCATCTTGCAGGAGGACTCCCCCAAATTCTGGTAATACTTGCCTGCCACTTCCAGCAGTCCGCTGCTCTGGAAGCTCTTTTCATTAGCCCCGTAGTCCATGAGACCCGGATTGTCCCCAACCACAATCCTGGCAGGCCCTAGTGACTCCACCTGCTCCAAAACCGCGGCCAGCAGGGCCGGATGGGTAGTAATGCCCTCTTCCGGCTTGCTGGCCCGGAGTACATTGGGCTTCAGCAGCACACTTTTGCCTTTAAGATCCGGCTGGAAAGCCTCGAATGCCTTTTGCACCGCAGGCTGGATATTTGCATATTCCGCAGGATGAATAAGCACCTTATGCATTGGTTTCTTCTCCTTATATAACAATACTACAATACTTTGCTCTGTAAATTGACTAGCTTACGTACATGCTTATTCTAAGCCATAGATAAAGGAAAAAAGTCCAAAACACAACTCCAAGGAGGTAAAATATGAGCCAGATATTCGGGGGCAAAAAGTTCGAGGCTTTGTTTCGCAACGCCGCAGGCCTGGATATGGATAAAAGTGACCTCAAGAGGCTGTATGAGTTTGTGAACCAGAAGCTGCACGATTTTCTGCAGCAGGGAGTGATCACTGCCCAGGCCAATGATCGCGATGTGATCCAGATGTTCGATCTGCCCATCACCAAGGGCCTGCAGGAAAACCTGAAGCAGGTCCGGGAATACGCGGAAACCCTGAACCTGGAACCTATCCTGCAGCAGCTGGCCACCTTGCCCAATCTGGACCTGGCCTACAGCCAGGAGATCGAGGACAACCTCCCGGATCTGACCGGTGCTATTACAGTTGCTCTAGCCAAGATGTTCAAGGTTATCAACCCGGAACTTAAGAATCCCCAGACCCAGGACTGGGAGCGAGTAATGGAGGCCTTCAACACACTGCTGTAGCCTAAGGCAGTGCTTGCCTATGCTTAATATTTCCGGACCGGATCGGCCAGCTATCCGGTCCTTTCTTCTTCGTTCCCAGGATCCTTATTCCTCAGGAATAAAACCGAATTCCTCAAATATCTCCCTGGCAGCATCTGATCTTGTAAACTCCAGGAAGCTGCGGGCATTTTCCTGGTTCTTCCCGGACTTTATCCGGGCTATGTAATAGTCTATGCCCTGCCTTTGATCCAGCTCCCTGGGCAGCTGCACACCCTCCAATTCCAGCCCTGTCCTCTGGGCCTGGATCACTTCAGTATACCAGACCGGGCCTGCGTCTGCCTGCCCCTGCAGCAACCGCTCAGGCGTTTCCCTGTGGTGCACTGTGCTCAACATGGTGCTGCCCTGGGCCAGCTTGTTTTCCATGATGGTCCGCACCAGATCCTTTCCCCCGACAGCCTCATACATCCTCAGGGTATACTGGGCGATATGCTCGTATTCTGGATTGGGCTGGGAGACCCGCACATCCTCCCGTCCCAGGTCCTGGACCTGTTGAATAGCTTTGGGATTGCCGGCCCTGACCATCAGGGCCAGCTTGTTGTGCAGATAGACAAGGCACTCCTGTGGATCCGTGAGCCCATTCTCCTGCAGGATCTGCATGGCCTGCAGCGACACCGAGGAGTACACATCAGGCATTACTGCATAACTCCTGCCTCTGAAGTGCGCCCCACCAGCCAGGATTTGACGCAGCTCTAGCACTGGGGGCAAGGTCTGATAAGCGATGCTTTGCACCTGGGGGTATCTGGCCTGAAAGGCCCTCACCAGATCCGGCATGAGCATGAACTGGTTGCCTGCCATGAACAAGACCAGCTCCGCTTGTGCAGCCCCTTCCAGATTGTAGAGGTCCTGCTCCTTATCCGCAGGGATTATCGGATACTGGCTTCTCTGACTGTTGACCATTTTCCTGTTGCTCCTTGTTTATTGCTGCAATGGGAATCTGAGCTATAGCCTTTATATTGCATTGACACACCTTATTTGGATAATTGTATTTTGCCCCAAGAGCAAGGTGAGGATTCAGAGGGGTAACCGCCTACTCTCAGACTCCCCCTATCCGGGCGAGCTCAAGACGCGAAGACCGCTAAGTGTAAAAGGCAGCCTTTTCTTTTGCCGTTTTCCCGGCAAAAGAAAAATGACTCCAGCCTTAGCGTTTCTTACTTTGCGTACTTTGTGCCTTTGTGCTTGTAAAATCTGGACCTGTAAGGATAATAAGCAAGCCCTAACCTCCAAAAGCTTGAAAATTTGCAAATAGATATTTCTGGATAATCATTCCGGGGTCTTGATTGAGGCCTTCACCTGTGCTATTATCAAGCTATCTTTAAATTCACCTGCTGATCTGCAAGGCGCGGCAGGGAACCAGACTGATTTGGACCTTTGCTCTGCAAGGATTGCTGATATTCTCAAGCTGATTTGCAGCCTCACATATATAGTTGCAGCTTCCAACGCCCCAAGCACTGCAAGCTGTTGTTCCTCCACACTGGAAGACAAACACTCCCCCTCGCGGTTGGCGCACCCTCTGCCAACTAATGCTGAGACTGGTCAGCAGATTGACCTAGCGCTTTGGTTACTTCTGCCCTCTTTCCCGCAGCACTCCTGATTGGGTTCCTGACTATCTGCTGCGAAAAATGCACCCTGTCTGCATTTAACGCAGGATCATAGTCCCAAGGCCTGAAACCCTTTAAACCTGTGCAAATAGGAGGCCATCAGATGAGCCAAATTCAGGATTTGATCCGAGAACATCAGGAAGAACGCAAAAAAGGTCACCAGGAAGAGGAATTTCCTAAAAGAATAACTTGTGGCGAATATCTGGAGCTGGTCAAAGAACAGCCTGAAATCGCCCAGCTCGCACCTGCCAGGCTGTACAATGCGGTCATGGACCAGGGTACGGAAGAGATCCCGGAGAGGGAAAGATGGGGCGAGGCCACCAGGAGATACAAGTTCTTCTCCGATTACATGTTCGGCCAGGAGGACACCCATGAAAAGCTGATGCAGTTCTTGGCAGCAGGCGCCAGGCGCACTGAGACAGGCAAGCGCATCCTTTTGCTCATGGGGCCTCCAGCCGGGGGCAAGAGCAGCATCGCCTCCATGCTCAAGCGCGGGCTGGAAGAATACAGCCGCAGGGTACCTTTGTACGCTATCGAGGGCTGCGAGCTGCACGAGGAGCCCCTGCATCTGGTACCCAGGCATCTGCGCCCCAAGTTCGAGGAGGCCCTGGGGGTGAAGATTGAGGGGGATCTCTGCCCCCAGTGCAGGCATAAACTCTTTGAGCAGTTCGCTGTGCGCGACGAAGCCGGGGATGCTGTGGAGGTCAAATGGGAGGAAGTCCCAGTGGTCAGGCTCACCTTGTCCGAGCGGGCCAGAGCGGGCATCTCCACCTTCCAGCCCGGGGATCCCAAGTCCCAGGACATCAGCGACCTCATAGGCTACGAGGACGTGGCCAAGTCCGCCCGCTTCGGCAAGGCAGATCCCAGGAGCTACAGCCTGACCGGAGAGCTGGAAAAGGCCAACCGGGGTCTGATCGAGTTCATAGAGATGCTAAAATGCGACAAGAAGTTCCTCTGGACATTAATCTCAGTGGCCCAGGAGCAGGTCATCAAGGTCCAGGGCTCCACGTTCCCCCAGATCTATACTGATACAGTGATCCTCTCCCACACCAATCAGCCGGAATTCGAGGAGTTCGCCCAGGAGAAGGAGCCAGCCCTGCACGATCGCATCTATATGGTCAGAGTGCCCTATCCGTTGCGAGTCAGGGATGAAAAGCGAGTCTATCAGAAGCTTCTGGCTGAGAGCAACCTGAACAATATCCATGTGGCACCTTATGCCCTGGATGTGGTCTCTATGTTCACCGTGCTCACCCGCTATGCCAAGAGCCAGATCTGCGAGGACCCCATAAGGAAGATGAAGTACTACAATGGGGACCGGGTCCCTGAGGACAAGTACCGGGATCCTGTGGATATCCGGGAACTGCGGGAGGAGGGCCGCAAGCAGGGCGAAGGCTTCTTCGGCATCAGCTCCCGCTACGCTATTGATGCCCTCAACACCGCTCTGGCCAGGGAAGGGGCCAGCTGCCTGACCCCCAGGATGGCCATCCGGGCCCTGCAGCGGCATTTTGAGCACCATATGGGCTTTTCAGAGGAGGAAGTCCAGCACTACGAATCCCTGCTGCAGGAAACCAAGGAGGGTACTGTGACCGGAGAGTACAAGCAGATTGTGGAAAAAGAGGTCACCAAGGCCTTTCTCAGGGCTTACGAGGATCTGGCCCGGGAGCAGTTCAACAAGTACATGCGCAATATCACTGCCTACTGCCGCAAGGAAAAGATTGTGGACGAGTTCAGCGGAGAACGTAGAGAGCCTGACGAGCAGTTCATGCGCTCCATAGAGGAGGCCATCGGGGTTACAGAGAACAGGAAGGATCAGTTCAGGCAGGAGATCCTGGTCTTCAAGGCCACTGAGGAGGACTTCGACTTCGCCACCTACGAGCCCTTGCAGGAGGCCGTGGAAAAGAAGCTCCTGCACCAGATGAAGGACACCCTGTCCCTGGTTGTCTCCAAGGATCGGCCCAAAGGCGGGGAGGAACGGGCCAGGGCCCAGGATCTGTACGAGACACTGATCAATGAACGGGGGTTCTGTAAGGTCTGCGCCCAGGAGTTTATCGAGGACGCGGCCAGGTTTTTGTCGCAGTAATACCAGAGGACAGAAGACAGAGGACAGAAGACAGAGGACAGAAGTCAGAGTTCAGAATGGCAGAATAAGTGTAAGGAAGGATTTTGGATAACTGCTCAGAACTAAGACATTGGTATCGCATGGGGCCACTTCCGTACCAGTGCCCTTGGCCCGGGAACTCAAGGAAAACCATGGCCGGAGCCATAAGAAAAAGACGTCAATCAGCGGAGAGCATAAATGCCCATTCATCAACGCAGGCACGAAACCAAGCAGGGCCCCTTGGATGCGGCCAGGCACCGCAGCAAGCAGCGGGAAGCCATCAAAAGGGGCATGCGGGATATTGTGGCTGACGAGAGCATCATCACCCGCCGCAAAGATGAAAAGGTCAAGGTGCCCATCAGGGGTATCAAGAGCTACAAATTCAGGCACGGCTCCCCTGACGGCCTGGGTGCAGGCGCTGGGCACGGCCAGGGCCAGCCCGGGGACATAATCGGACGCAAGCCAGGCCGGGGCAAGCCGGGTCAGGCCGGGGACAAGCCTGGCGAGGACTATATTGAAAGCGAGATCGAGCTCTCAGAGCTCATCCAGTACATGCTGGAGGACATGGGCCTGCCCAATCTGCAGACCAAGGAGGTAGCCAAGCTGGTCACTCCAGAGGGCTGGACCTTCAAGAACATCTCCAAAACTGGTCTTCGGCCCAACATTGAAAAGAAGCGCACCATGCAGGAGGGCATGAAGCGCCTGATCCACTTCATAGAGGAGCTGAAAAGGGAGACAGGCCGCCCTGAGCAGGAATGCGAGACAGCCTTGGAGCTGGCCCAGGGGGATATCAACCAGGCCCTGGAGATGCTCCAGGACCCGAGCTTTTCCCCTGATGAGCACCTGGAGGCCTCTGCCATCATCACCCAAAACGACCTGCGCTTTCGGACCATGGAGGAAGAGGAGGAGTACCACTCCAACGCGGTGGTCCTGGCCATGATGGATGTCTCCGGATCCATGGGCCTGGACAAGAAATATATAGCCCGCTCCTTTTTCTTCTGGCTGGTGGAGATCCTAAGGCACCTTTACGACAACGTGGAGATCAGGTTCATCACCCATACCACAGAAGCCAAGCTGGTGGATGAGTACCACTTCTTCCACAAGGGAGAAAGCGGGGGCACTTTCTGCCACACCGCATTTGACCTGGCAGCAGAGCTGGTCAACAGTCAGTACCCCAGCAGCAAATACAATGTATATTCCTTTTTGTTCTCTGACGGGGACGACTGGAAGCCTGAGCTGACAGTAAAATCCTTAAGGCGTCTGCTGGAGCTGGGGGTAAACATGGTGGGCTATGGGGAGATCATGGAACGGAGCGTAATGAGCAATCTCATGCGCCATGTGGAGGATGTATTCGCCCTGCGGCCTATAAGCTCCAGGCGCGATGAGAGCGTGGTGGTCTCCCAGAGCGCCAGCCATCAGTTCCTGGCTGTTTTGTTCGAGGATGAAAAACAGATTTTGCCTGCAATCAAGGAATTCTTGCAAAAGGAACGCTGGCAATGAAAATAGAGCTGTCACGCCTGGAAAAGATTGATGCCCGGATCAAGGAGATCCTGGAAGAATGGGGCCTAGATGTAGTCCCTGTGGATTTCGATATCGTTCCTGCCCAGAGAATGTTCGAGATCATGGCCTACGGCCTGCCTGTGAATTTCCGGCACTGGTCCAGAGGGCGGGACTACGAGCGGCTGCGCACCATATATGAGCACTCCGGGGCAGGCCTGCCCTACGAGATGGTCCTGAACACCTCTCCGCCCAAGGCCTTTCTCATGGAAACCAACCCCTTTCCAATCCAGGTCCTGGTCATGGCCCATGTCTATGCCCATGTAGACTTCTTCAACAGCAACCAGAGCTTTGAAGATGTCTCCAAGGAGATGCCTGTGCAGGCCTATGAGGCTACCAAGCGCTTTGATGCCTATGAGCAGCACAATGGCCTCTCCAGGCTGGAGCCCCTTTGCGACGCAGGCCTGGCCCTGCAGTTCAATGTGGATCCGGACTGGCACAAGAAAAGGGAGACCAGGGAGGAACAAATCCAGCGCCTGTATGGCGACCAGCCCCAGGAAGAGCAAAGGGATCTGGACTTCTTCAGGCTCTACCCCAGGGAAAAGGCCAAGCATCCTGATTATAAGGAACTGGTGCACACCACCCCACTGGAGCCGGAGCGGGATGTGCTGGGCTATATCACTGCCAACTCCCCCAAGCCTTTGCAAGATTGGGAACAGGATGTGCTCTCTGTAATCCGCAGCCAGGGACTGTATCTATACCCCCAGATTAGGACCAAGATCTGCAACGAGGGTTGGGCAGCCTACTGGCACGAGAGGATCATGCACAGGCTTTTCCAGGAAAGGCTGCTGACTTCCGAAGAGCACGGCTATTTTGCCCAGTACCACTCTGCTGTCCTGGCCCCGAACCCCTTTCAGCTGAACCCCTACCTGGTGGGCAAGAAGATATTCGAGGATATCAAGGAGCGCTGGGATAAAGGCAGATGCGGCAAGACCTGGCAGGAGTGCGAGGATCTCTATCAGCTGGAGCACTGGGACACCGAGCTCATGCAGGGAGAGCAAAAAATCTTCCAGGTTCGCTCCCTGTACTCGGACCGCATGCTCCTGGAGCATTTCCTGACAGACAAGCTGATCCACGATCTGGAGCTATACATCTACGAGGAAAGGCTGAGGCGCAACCGGGACAAGGAGCTGGTGATAGTGGAGTCCAGGCCTGAGGTCATCAGGTCACAGCTAAAGGAGCTGCACGCTGATGCAGGCCAGCCCAGGATCCTGGTCCAAAACGGCAACTACCATAACCAGGCCGAGCTTTACCTGAAGCACTACTTCCAGGACGCTCCCCTGGACTACGAGTATTTACAAAAGACCCTGGAGCACATATTTTTCCTTTGGGGCAGAAGCGTGCACCTGGAGACTGTGGATGTGATCCAGGACCGCAGGGGCAGGGTCTCCAAGCAAGAGGTAGTGCATCACTATGACGGCGTAAGCCACACCAAGACTGACATCTCCAGCGGCTCCATCTGTGAATCCTGCATGTCCTGCAGGCCATGATGCGAAACGCAAAAGACCAAATCCGGCCTATGCGCAAGGCTAAAATATTGGACTCAGGCTACTTGCCAACTAAACAAACCTATAATTTAAGGAGGAAACTATGCAGGGCAAGCCATTTTCGGAACTACAGATGGGTGAGGCAGCGGAATTCAGCAAGACCATATCTGAAACAGATGTCTACATGTTTGCTGGTGTCTGCGGAGACTTCAATCCTGCCCATGTGAACGAGGACTATGCCCAGAACACACCTTTCAAGTCCAGGATTGCCCATGGCATGCTGACGGCCTCTTTGATTTCCACGGTGATCGGAACCCAGCTGCCAGGTCCGGGCACTGTGTATATGCAGCAGGAGGTGAAATTCCTGGCTCCTGTGTATAT
>JBNJDO010000045.1:0-16735 GCA_051744965.1 Thermodesulfobacteriota bacterium
CTAAAAAGAGGGCCAGGCGTCTTAAAGATACCTTTAACTTGCCTTAAAATTAGACTCTCATGTACATACAGCATTGATTGTAATACACATTCACTCTTGGCATTTCAATTTAAACAAATATGCTCAATAAAGATGCACACAAATCAAGATTATCTTACCTTTTTTTTCTGGCTATAAGCATATTCCTGGTATCCGCCTCTGTCATAGCCCTGCAAATAGCCCTACAACGTTTTCTATCCATAGTTCTTACCTACCATTTTGTCTTTGTAGTTATCTCCATAGCATTATTTGGCATGAGCCTTGGTAGTCTTTTTTCTTACTTGCTAGACAAGCACTTGAACAAATCAGATTCCATAAAAATCTTGTATAAGCTTGCCATCATATTCTACCTATCTCTAAGCTTGTCCTTTATCTTGTGCCTGTTAGCTATTCATTATGAATTTTTTCAAACTAGTATTACTATATACGCTATACTTTTTATAATTCCTTTTATTTTTTCGGGAATGTTTTTAGCTAGAGTGCTTTATACTTTCCCTGAATATAGCGGACAGCTATATGCTTCTGATATGGTAGGGGCCGCTTGCGGATGTATAGGGATTATAGTCCTGTTAAACAACTTTGACTTAGCAGGAGCTATATTTATAATTATTATCTTGCCTTTAAGTATACTGGCAATATTCTATATCAATTATAGCTTGAACATAAACCATTCCAAATTGTCAACTAGCTTTCTGCTTATAATCTTTGCTGCTTTTTTTACAAGCCTGGCAATTTTCATGCTACCGCAAGTTCCAGTGGGCAATAATTCGAAAAAAGAAATCCATGACGCCTTGCACCAGTTCGGCGGTCAAATAATAGACTCCCAACAGAGCGCAGCCGGAAGAGTGGATTTGGTTAAGTTCTCGGAACATCCTGAGTTAATGGATATATATGTGGATGGCACTGCAGGCATGCCCATGTATAAGTTTTCTGGCGATTTCCAAGATCCAGGCCCTGAAGTGGAAAGCCTCAAAGAAAAATTCCCTGGATATTTCCCTTTGCAAATCATAGAGGAGGAACACAAGGACACAGCCCTGATTATCGGCCCAGGCGGGGGCAGGGATATACTTTTGGCCAAGATGGCAGGATTTGAACAGATCACAGCAGTGGAAGTAAACAAAGATATAATCCAAATAGTAAAACAACACTCTGAATATAATGGAGGTATTTACAACCTGAACAGTGTGGAGCTGGTGGTTCAGGAAGGCAGGAACTTCCTACAGTCTACCTTGAAAAGATTCGATACAATAATGTTTAGCCTCCCAGTTACCAATACCAGTCAGGGGTTGGGGAGCTATGCCTTAACTGAAAATTTTCTTTATACTTCAGATGCAATAAGTGAATATATGAAGCATTTAAAGTCCCAAGGCAGTCTAGTAATCGTAACTCATAACGATCTGGAGCTTTTAAGGCTCCTCTCCATAACTTTGGACTCTTTCCAAGCGATGGATATTTCCACCTCAGAGGCAATGCAACATATATACATACTTGGTTCCAATGATTACCCTGTGCTGGTAGTTAAAAAGGAAAAGTTTGCAGCAAAGGAATCTAAAAAGATATTCAGTTCTGCATTGCAATTGCCTTGGATCTTACCTGGATCTTCTTTTTTCCCCCAGGTTAAATCTCCATATTTGAATCAAGAGTTATTGAAGCTAGAGAACAATAAAACAGACCTGGAAGATCTTGTAAATTTAATAGCCAATAGAGGCTATGATATCAGCCCTGTTACAGATCAGGATCCATTTTTTTATAAGCTTGAAACTGGACTGCCGGATTCCTTATCTTCTATATTTTATGCTTCTCTGATCCTTGTTGCCATATTCATAACACTTCCGCTATGTTATATATATGTTTGCTATAAGCAAGGAAAACTTTATTGTCAAAAAGTTAGCTCTTACATAAGCTCCATCTCTGGTTTCAGTATCTATTTTACCATGCTGGGCCTAGGTTTCATCATTATAGAAATCTCTATGATCCAAAGATTCATGCAGGCTTTGGGCACTCCAGTATTTTCCATGACCACAGTCCTTTTTACCATTCTGCTTGGTGCCGGCCTGGGCAGCTGGTTTAGCAGTAAATTGAGATCTCCAGGTATGCCCCGAAGCATTATACTCTCCTGCTTGGCAGTAATCTTAATGAGCTTATTTTATGTGTTTAGCTTAAATACAATTTTTGAGCTTATGGGCAGCAACTTTCTCATATTGCGCATAATTTTATCTATAATCTTGCTGCTTCCCTTGGGCTTTAGCATGGGTTTCCCCTTGCCTTTGGCTCTCAGAATAATCAAAGAGAGGGACCTGGGAGGAATTATCCCCTGGATGCTGGCCATAAACGGTGCCAGCTCAGTGTTGGGTTCTGCCTTGGCCATTATTCTGGCCATTAGTTATGGATACAATGCTGCGCTGCTGACAGCTGCCGCGTGCTATCTCCTGGTTTTGCTCCTATCCTACAGATCCAGGGGCTTGGAGCCTGCTTAGCTTATATACTTGGAGTATCCAGGTTATACATACCCTAACCAATGGAGGTCTTATCCATGCGTCAGTACATCAAGAAAGGCAAGGAAAGAAGCATTGTCAGACAGGCAGATAAATCTGTGCAGGACACAGTCCTGGAGATGCTTGCAGACATTGAATCCAGAGGAGACCAGGCTGTTCGTGATTATTCCCTAAAACTGGACAACTGGAATCCTGAGGCCTTTAGGCTAAGCCCCTCAGAGATTGAAGGCTGTGTAGAGTCCCTGGAGCAGCAGACCAGGGAGGACATTTTGTTTGCCCAAGAGCAGGTGCGCAATTTTGCCCAAGCCCAGAAGTCATGCCTGCAGGACCTGGAAATAGAGACCATGCCAGGGGTAGTACTGGGACATAAGAACATCCCGGTCAACAGCGTGGGCTGTTATGTGCCTGCAGGCAGATACCCCATGGTGGCCTCTGCCCACATGAGTGTGGTCACTGCCAAAGTAGCAGGTGTGAACAGAGTGATCTGCTGTACTCCTCCCACCCAGGGCAAGGTGCACCCTGCCACTGTAGCTGCCATGCATCTAGGCGGAGCAGATGAAATTTATATGCTGGGAGGTGTACAGGCCATGGCAGCCATGGCCCTGGGCACTGAAGAGATCGCCCCTGTAGATATGCTGGTGGGCCCTGGAAACGCCTATGTGGCTGAGGCCAAACGCCAGCTTTTCGGGGTAGTGGGCATAGATCTTTTGGCAGGGCCTACAGAGATCCTGGTTCTGGCGGATGACACTGCAGATGCAGAAATTGTAGCCACTGACCTCTTGGGCCAGGCAGAACACGGTCCCACTTCTCCGGCTATTTTGCTGACTACTTCCCAGGATCTGGCTAATAACACCTTGAAGGAAGTTGATGCCCAGCTGAAGACCCTGCCCACTGCAGATATTGCTGGCCAGGCCTGGAAGGATTACGGAGAGATCATCCTGGTGGAATCTGAACAGGAGATGCTGCAGGTATCAGACGAGATAGCTGCGGAACACGTGGAAGTAATGACTGCAAATCCACGCAGGTTCCTGCAGGACTTGACCAACTACGGTTCCCTGTTCCTGGGCAAGACCACCAACGTGGCTTATGGAGATAAAGTCATCGGCACCAATCATACCCTGCCCACCAAGCAAGGGGCCAGATATACAGGGGGTCTTTGGGTGGGCAAGTTCTTGAAGACAGTAACCTACCAGGAATGCTCCCCAGAGGCCAGCGTCCAGATGGGTGAATACTGTTCCAGGCTCTGTGATCTGGAAAACTTCTCCGGGCATAAGGCCCAGGCAGATATCAGGGTCAAAAGGTACAAAGGCTAGCCACCTATTCCAACTTGCCCAGCAGCTCCAGGCGCAGCAGATTCAAGGCTGCATAAACCAGAGCGGTGATGTTGGCCTGATGGCCTGGGTAGCCCAAGGGAAACTCCTGGGCCAGGGATCTTTTTCTGCCTGTCAGGCCGATCCAACCCTTGTCCTGGGAAGCTCCTTTTGCAGCAATGGTGGCCAGGCCGAAGTCAGACCCAGCATCTTCCCTGATCTCCCTGGCTAGATCCAGAACCTGATTTTCAGGATTTTGCCGCATTAAAGAAATAGACTGCTGGCCTTCCTGGACTACCCTGGCCAACAAAAAAGCCTGCTGGCCAGCTTCTGTCCTGTTTGTCAAATGGGCCAGCAGGCCACCGCTACAGCCCTCGAACACAGCCAGGGTTTGGTTCTGCCTTTGCAAAAGCTTCAGAGTTTCCTCCTCCAAGGTGCTGCCTTGGCTGGAGAAGACCTTGTCCCCCAGCTTTTGCTTTACCCAGGCGACTGCCTGTTCCATATCCTGGCCCGGGATTTGCCCTGCCTTTTGTCTGGAGTAGAGTCTGACCTGGATCACAGGGAACTTAAAGCGAAACCCCAGACTTATTCCGGGAAAGCTGGACTCGAATCCCTGCAGGGCCTGGGAAGTTTTGGACTCTGTTATTCCGAAGCAGGAGACAACTCTGATAGCCTGGGGCTGCAGCTCCTGGGCAAGATGATCCTCAATCCAAGGAATCACAAAGCCAGTAAACATCTGCTTCATTTCCCTGGGTACACCAGGCAGGGCAAAAAAGCAGCAATCATTCATGCGCAGCAAGAATCCTGGAGCTGTGCCTGCTGAGTTTGGTATACAAGAGCTGCCAGCAGGCAGCAGGGCCTGCTTGAGGTTGGAGGCAGGCATACTGCGATTTAGCCTGGCAAAGAACTCTTGCATGCTCTGCAGGGCCTTTTCATCCTGCTTAAGCTCTTTGCCGCAAGCCTGGGCTGCGGCTTGAGCAGTCAGGTCATCCGGAGTAGGACCTAATCCTCCGGTCAATACTGCGATATCTGCCCTATGGGAGATCTCCAGAAGTGTTGAGCTCAAAACCTGCAGCTCGTCCCCTACGCAAGAGATGCGTCTTATTTGAAGCCCTGTCTGCAGCAGTCTCTCTGCAATCCAGGCCGAATTGGTATCCACCAGGGAACCGCTGATCAGCTCGTCACCTGTGGATAGGATCTCGGCTCTAATCATGCGCAGTGCCTTCTGCTAAATATTAATATTAGAAATTTCGCCCCATGGCCCAAGCAAGCATATTTATAGCTTCTTGGGGACTGTGGGGCAAGACCACCCATGATGCACTGCAAAAAAGCTTTTTCCGGTCCAGATAACCAAAAACTACAAACAAATAGCAAGAAATCTAAGAGTAAACAAACAAATTTGTATTCTGGGTTGACAGTATAAAAAACTGGATGCTAATTGGTCATACCAATCTACAATCTAGGCGTTTTAAATCTTAAGCCCTGAATTTCAACCTGCAAAATCAAAAGAAGGAGGATTTATGTCTGTGGGAATCCTGGCTGTTCTAGCCTTTCTGCCTATTTTGTTGGCCCTGGTGCTCATGGTGGGTATGCGTTGGCCCGCAACCAGGGCCATGCCTGCTGCCTGGCTTTTGGCAGCCCTGATCGGAGTCATTGTCTGGAGCCTGCCAGCCGGATATATAGCCGCCCTGTCCCTGCAGGGAGTTATGACAGCCATCGGCATCCTGATCATTGTCTTCGGCGCGATATTGATCCTGATGACCTTGCAGCAATCCGGGGGCATGGAAACCATTCAAAGCGGCATGCAGGGAATTTCCCCGGACATGCGGGTCCAGGCCATCATTATCGGCTACCTTTTCGCAGCTTTTGTGGAAGGTGCGGCAGGTTTCGGCACTCCTGCAGCCCTTGCCGCTCCCCTGCTTTTGGCTTTGGGCTTTCCCCCTTTGGCTGCAGCCATTATCTGCCTTTGTTTCAACTCCTTCCCAGTGACTTTTGGAGCAGTGGGAACACCAATAATCCTAGGCTTGGACTTCTTGGAAGAGCTTGTGCAGGAAGCAGTTTCCAACGGTGTGGCCGGTGTTAACTTCACTGGACTGGATTCCTTTGGCATGCTGGTAGGACAATGGGCCAGCCTTTTGCACCTGCCCATGATATTCATTCTGCCTATATTTATGTTGGGCTTTATTACTAGATTCTTCGGCCCCAACCGTTCCTGGAAGGATGGCTTCGGAGCCTGGAAATTCTCTATATTTGCAGCAGTGGCCTTTTCTGTGCCCTACCTCTTTTTTGCCTGGTTCGTGGGTCCGGAATTCCCAGCCTTGATCGGCGGTCTCATCGGTCTGGGCCTGGTGGTACTGGGGGCCAAGAAGGGCATAGCCTTGCCCAAGGAGGTTTTCACTTTCGGCAACCAAAAAGACTGGGAACCTGAGTGGACCGGGTCTGTCAGCGTACAAGAGGGCCATCAGTTCCAGGCCCGCATGAGCCAGTTCCAGGCCTGGATGCCCTACATGCTCATCGGCCTGATCCTGGTTCTGACTCGCATCCCTGAACTGGGCCTGAAGAGTCTCTTGACCAGTGTCACCATCACCTGGTCCAACATCCTGGGTTATGAGCAGGTTAGCGGGGACATCGCCATCCTTTACCTGCCCGGGACTATACCCTTTATACTGGTGGCTATCTTGACCATCGCCATACATGGTATGGGTGCAAATCAGGTCAAAGATGCCTGGGGCAACGCTATCAAGCGCATGAAGAACCCCACCATTGCCCTGTTCTTCGCAGTGGCCCTGGTTTCCATATTTCGGGGCTCAGGCGTGGACCAGGCTGCCTTGAACCCTAACCAATATCCTTCCATGCCCCTGGCCCTGGCAGAGGCCATTGCCGCCCTGGCTGGACAGTCCTGGCCCTTTTTCGCTGGTTTCATTGGCGGGCTGGGCAGCTTCATCACCGGCTCCAATACAGTCTCCAACCTGCTTTTTGCAGAGTTCCAATGGGGCATGGCCTCCCAGCTGGATCTGCCCAGACAGCTTATAGTCGCAGCCCAGGCAGTGGGCGGAGGCTTTGGGAACATGGTCTGCATCCACAACATCGTGGCTGTGTGCGCAGTAGTAGGCCTGTCCGGCATGGAGGGCGCAATTCTGCGCAAGACTGTCTGGCCCTTTTTGCTCTATGGTCTGGTGGTAGGCATCCTGGCCACCTTGATGAGCTTTGTGTTTTTGCCCCATTTGTTTTAAAAGGATAACATCTTGCAGATTCCGTGCAGTGGGTTAGCTGCTGCACGGAATCAACACCTCTGGCAGGCAGTTGAAAAAGGAGCCTAATATGCTGGACCATGTTTTGATTCAAGAATTCGAGAACCTATTGGGCAAAGAGAATGTCTTTAGCCAAGAAACTGACAGGCATGCCTACTCTTATGATTCCGCAGTGCTGGACCACGTGGTGCCCGAGCTGGTACTAAGGCCCCCAAATACGGAGATTCTGAGCCAGATAGTCAGTCTGTGCAACGAGAACAGACTGCCTTTGACTGTGCGCGGCTCAGGCACCAATTTAAGCGGGGGCACCATCCCCAGCAAGGAAAACGGAGTGGTGCTTTTGACCAATGCCTTGAACCAGATTTTGGAGATCAACAGCGAGGATCTCTATGCCCGGGTGGAGCCTGGGGTAATCACTGCCCAGTTCGCTGCCCAGGCAGCAGCTAAGGATCTTTTTTATCCCCCTGACCCTGGCAGCCAGGCTGTCTCCACCCTGGGAGGCAACGTGGCTGAAAACGCCGGAGGCTTGCGCGGCCTGAAATATGGAGTAACAGAAGATTATGTCATGGCCGTGGATTTCTATGATGCCCAAGGGGAGCTGGTCAAATCCGGATCCAGGACTGTGAAATGCGTAAGCGGATTCAATCTCAAATCCCTAATGACCGGATCTGAAGGCGCTCTGGGAGTCTTCAAGGAAATCACCCTGAAGCTCATCCCCCCACCCCAGGCCCAGCAGGCCATGCTGGTTATATTTGATTCCGTGCAGCAGGCTTCCCAGGCTGTTTCCGCAATAATCGCAGACAAGATAGTGCCTTGTACCCTGGAATTTTTGGATAATTTCACCATCCGCACCGTGGAGGAGTTCCGCCATGCAGGCCTGCCAACAGAGGCCCAGGCCCTGCTGCTCATCGAAGTGGACGGCCATCCAGGCCAGGTGCAGGAAGAGGCCCAAAAGGTAGAAGATATTTGTCAAAAAATGGGGGCCAGCAAAGTGCAAAAAGCTAGGGACAGCCAGGAAAGGGACGCCATCTGGCAGGCCCGCAGGGACGCCCTTCCTGCTTTGGCCAGACTAAAGCCCACCACTATACTGGAAGACGCTACAGTTCCCAGGAGCAAGATCCCTCGCATGGTGGAGGCCATAGGCAATCTGGCCAGCAAGTATGATCTGACCATCGGCACCTTTGGCCACGCCGGAGATGGCAACCTGCATCCCACCTTCCTCACTGACCGCAGGGACAAACAGGAATTTGCCAAGGTGGAAAAAGCTATTGACGAACTGTTTGAGGCTGCCCTGGCCCTGGATGGGACCCTTTCCGGAGAACACGGCATAGGCTTGGCCAAGTCCAAGTACCTGGAGCAAGAGACCACCAAGGGCACGATCAACTTCTCCAGGAAACTGAAGGATGGAGTGGATCCCAATCACATCTTGAATCCCGGCAAAATCATAGGGGGCTAGCATGGCTGACATACAAGAGCTAACCAGGATGCTGGCCCAATTGGAAGAGCAGATGGTAACCTGCATGCGCTGCGGCATGTGCCAGGCAGCCTGTCCCTTGTACGCAGAGACCGGCAGGGAGACAGACGTGGCCCGGGGCAAGATAGTGCTCCTGGAGCACCTCAGCCAGGAGCTCTTGAAAGACCCCCAGGGAGTCAAGCAGAGGCTGGAGAACTGCCTGCTCTGCGGCTCCTGCGCTGCAGCCTGTCCCAGCGGGGTTAAGGTCCTGGATCTCTTTCTGCAGGCCAGGGCCATCATCAATGGCTATCTGGGCCTGCCTCCTGCCAAGAAGGCAGTATTCCGCTTCCTCCTGACCAAGCCCGCCCTGTTCAACAGCGTGGCCAGCCTGGCTTCTAGATTCCAGGGCCTGTTTACCAAGCCTGCGGACGAACTCCTGGGCTCTTCCTGCGCCAGATTCGAGTCCAAGGCCTTGAAGGATAGGCACTTTATGCCCCTGGCAAGCACACCTTGGCACAAGCAAGTGCCCAGCCTGCAGGAGAAAGCAGGGGCCAGCAACCAACAGGTGGCCTTTTTCCCAGGTTGCCTGGTGGACAAGGTCTTCCCGGCAGTTGCTCAAAGCGTCTGCCAGGCTCTTAGATACCACCAAGTGGGTATCTATATGCCTGCTAAACAGTCCTGCTGCGGCATACCTGCTTTGTCTTCAGGAGACCGTCACTCCTTCCAACAGCTGGTCAGGAACAATCTCAAACTTTTTGCAGAGCAAAACTACCAGGTCCTGGTCACACCCTGCGCCACATGCACAGCCACCATCAAAAAGATCTGGCCCGCGATGGCTGACTATTTCTCCCCCCAAGAGCAGGAGCAGATCAAACAGGTGGCAGCAAAGACCATGGACATTACCCAGTTCTTGGCAGACAACTTCTCCATTGCCCAAGATACTGAATTCAATGCAAACAAGACCAGGCTCACCTATCACGATCCTTGCCATCTCAAAAAATCCCTGCAGGTCTTTCAGCAGCCTAGAAAGCTCCTGAGTGCCAGCCAGGAATATGAGCTGGTGGAGATGCCAGAGGCGGACAGATGCTGCGGCATGGGCGGCAGCTTTGGGCTGGAACACTATGACCTCTCCAGGAAGGTAGGAGAGCGCAAGCTGCAGAATATCCTGCATACTGAAGCAGAAGTGGTTTCCACTGCCTGTCCTGCCTGTATGCTGCAGATAATAGACCTGCTCTCCCACCAGCATTCAGGTGTCCAGGTTAAGCACCCCGTACAGATCTATGCGGGTCAGCTGCCCCAACAGTGAGGAGTTTTTATGCAGCAAAGCGAGCTCATCAATAGATTCACGGAAAAGGCCCAGGCGGTTCAGGCCAAAGTGCACCAGGTGCAGAACATGCAGCAGGCCCTGGAGAATACAGTGCAGGCCTGCAGCCAGAAACAGGCCTGTCAGGTCCTGGCCTCTGGCTGCAATTTGGATCTCTCCCCTGAGGCCAAAGATCTATGCGGCCTCAAGAGCTGGGAAAGGATCATGGCCGCGCCCAATCTGGATCAGTCCAGCCTGGAAATCCTGCAGGATCTTTGCAGGGAAAAAAATATTGCCCTGATTCAGCAGGGACTGCACTCCCACTTGGGAGGGATAGACTTGGGACTCAGTCTAGCAGAGTTCGGCCTGGCGGAAACCGGGAGCATTGTGCAGGACTCTGGCCAGGAGGATCTGCGGCTGGCCACCATGATCAGCGAGATCCATGTGGCCCTTTTGCCAGCCTCCAGGATCTACCAGAGCAGCTTTGATCTGGAGCAGCAGATGCAAAAGATTTTCTCCAGGCCTGCAGCCTATCTGGCCTTTATCACAGGAGCCAGCAGGACTGCAGACATCGAAAGGGTCCTGACCCTGGGAGTGCACGGGCCATTGGAGCTGCAGATAATGATCCTGATGGATTCCTAAGCCTGCCTATTGCAGAGTTAAAGTAGCACATTAAGAAAATCCTCCATCTCTATCAAGGAGTGAAAATATGCAGACCGCCCAAGACCTCAAGCAATACCGCAGGCAGCTGCAGGATGCCATGCAGGAGGACTTCCAGCGCCAAGCCCTGGACAACTTCGTGCAGGCCTATAGACAAGGCAGGGCCAAGGCCTTTGCTGGAATGGATTTAAAGGAGCTGACCAGCAGGATAGGCGCGAATAAGCAACAGTCCTTGAGTCGCCTGGAGGAGCTGTATCAAGAGTTCAGGGCCAGAGCAGAGGAAAAAGGGATAAAGGTGCATCTGGCCGGGAACGAGCAGGAGGCCAACCGGATCATTGCAGACATTGCCCGGGAAAATGACTGCCAGAGGCTGGTCAAGGCCAAGTCCATGACCGCGGAAGAGACCCAGCTGAACGAATATCTGGAAAACCAAGGCCTGGAGGTAATAGAAACCGATCTGGGTGAATGGATAATCCAGCTGCGACATGAAGGGCCCACGCACATGGTCATGCCTGCGATTCATCTCTCCAGGAATCAGGTCAGCGAGCTCTTCTCCCAGGTCACCGGCCAAAGCCAGGGTACGGACATCAAGGATCTGGTCCAGGTGGCCAGACGGGAGCTGCGTCAGAGGTTCGCCACTGCAGACATGGGGATTACCGGGGCCAACTTTGCTATTGCTGATAGCGCTACCTTGGGCCTGGTAACCAACGAGGGCAATGCCAGATTGGTGACTACCCTGCCCCGGGTGCATGTGGCTCTGGTGGGCCTGGACAAGCTGACCTCCAGCCTGGGTGAGGCCCTGACCACTTTGCAGGCCCTGCCCAAAAACGCCACCGGCCAGGCCATCTCATCTTATGTGACCTGGATTAGCGGCAGCAACCAATGTGCTGCCGCAGCTGAAGGCCAAAAGACCATGCACGTGGTCTTTCTGGACAACGGCCGCCTGGCCCTGGCCCGGGATCCTGTATTCTCCCAGGCCCTGCAGTGCGTGCGCTGCGGAGCCTGCGCCAATGTCTGCCCCATCTATCGCCTGGTAGGAGGGCACAAGTACGGACACATCTATATCGGGGCCATCGGCCTGATTCTGACTTACTTTTACCACGGCAGGGATAAGGCCCAGCAATTGGCCAAAAACTGCCTGAACTGCCAGGCCTGCAAGGAGGTCTGCATCGCGGGCATTGACCTACCCAGACTGATAAAAGAAGTACAAGGGGTTATGCAGCAGGAGGACCAGGCCCCTGCAACTGAGAGATCCCTGGCCAGGGTACTCAAGAACAGGAAGCTGTTTCACGGGATGCTGCGCTCAGCCAAGTACGCCCAAAAGCCGATCTCTTGGGGGCAGCCATATCTGCGCCACATGCCCCATTTTCTGCTCCGGGAGCATGGCTATAAACAGCTCCCTGCCCTGGCCAAACGCCCTTTTCGGGATATTTTCCCCAAGCTGCACACCAAGAGCCAAAACCCCAAATACAGGATCGCCCTTTTCTCCGGCTGCTTGCAGGACTTTGTTTATCCGGAGCAGCTAAAGGCCGGCCTGGCAGCAATCCCCACCCACGAGGTGGAGGTGGACTTTCCCCTGCAGCAGGGCTGCTGCGGCCTGCCCCTTTTGATGCTGGGCCAGAAGCAGGCCGCCCGGGAGGTGGCCAGGCACAACCTGCAGGCAATGGACCCGGCAGAGTACGACTATATAATGACCATGTGCGCCTCCTGCGGCTCACATCTCAAGGAGAACTATCCCTTGCTGCTGCAGGAAATCCCAGGCCAACAGGTCAAGGCCCAGCAGTTCGCGGACAAGGTCATTGATTTCAGCTCCTTTATGGTTGATGTCCTGGGCTGGAGTAGCGCTTATTCTGACCAGGGACCTAAAGCCTGCTACCACGCGCCTTGTCATCTCTGTCGCGGCCTCAATGTGCAAGAGGCCCCCAGGAGGCTGCTGCAGGCAGCTGGGCTGCAGTACCTGGAACATGAAGAAGAGCAGAGCTGCTGCGGCCTGGGAGGTACTTACTCTGTGAAGTTCCCTGAGGTCTCTGCAGAGATCCTGGGCAACAAGCTGGACTTGATTGAAGGCCTGGGGGCTGAAGTCCTGGTCACTGATTGTCCAGGCTGCATCCTGCAGCTAAGGGGAGGGGCCAGGGCTAGACAAAGCAAGCTGCAGGTCCTGCATATGGCTGAAGCCCTGTCCTGGAACTGGGAGTAGTAATCCCTAGTTTTTTGGTGGCCTTTTGGCAGAGCAAATGCTATATTTCCTGACCAGGTAAGACCCTAGGCAAGAAACAAAACATCTCCACTGACTAGGAGGGGAACCATGCTGCCCAAAATAGAAAAGATCCTGTACGCTTCTTCCTTAAGCCCAAAAGCCCCATATATTTTTCGCTATGCCATCAGCCAGGCCCAGCACTACCAGGCCCAGATACACTTCCTGCATGTGCTAGAGCCCATGAGCAGCTTCGGCAAGAACATAGTGGATCAGTACCTGACCGAGGAGCAAAAGCAAAAGCTTGAGCAGGACAGCCTGCAATGGCTTCAGGACAAAATCAAGAAGCGTATTCAAAACTTCTGCGCAAAAGAGACCTGTGACCTGGATTCCCAGGATCCGGTGGCAGAGATCCTAGTGGCCCAGGGCAAACCCGCGGAGACCATTTTGGAGACAGCCCAGAACCTAGGGGCGGATCTGATAGTCATAGGTGCGCACAGAAAGACCAGATTTGTGCCTGGATTTTTGGGCAGCACTACCCGCAGGGTGATTGACAACTCCCAAATTCCGGTACTTTGCATCAACACCCCCAAAGATTTCCATGATGATCTGGAACACCCGATCTACTAGGAAAATTCCGGAAAGAATTGCTAATGATTTTTATTGACCTAGCAATAATACTTCTATTAACCTCCAGAGCTGACTTTTGTAACCGGAGCATTGATCTGGAATGCAGAAGCTTATAGAGCAAGTCATTACTCAGCTCAGGTTTTGTCACCCGGATCCTGAATAATGTCCAGGACAGGCTTGATCCGGACGTCATCCCGGACAACGATCCGGGATCTAGGCCTCAATCTAGATTCCGGCTGGAGCCTGTGCTGAACCCCCGATCCAGTACCGGATTGACTGAGGTGCGCAAGAAAGTTTCCTTGTAGTAATAGCTAGATCTGTAACCATTCTTTGGATGTATAGATCGTTTCCAACAAAATAAAAAACCAGGAGCACGTATGAGCAAAAAAACAGAAACCATTGACGGCAACACTGCTGCCGCCCATGTAGCCTATGCCTTAAGCGACAACTCTGCCATCTATCCCATCACTCCCTCCTCTCCCATTGGAGAGATCGCTGACGAATGGGCCGCCCAAGGCAGAAAAAACATCTTTGGCCAGACAGTATCCATCAGGGAGCTGCAGTCAGAGGCAGGCGCAGCAGGGGCTATGCACGGCTGCCTGGCTGCAGGTGCCTTGACCTCCACCTTTACCGCCTCCCAGGGCCTGTTACTGATGATCCCTAATATGTACAAGATCTCCGGGGAGCTGTTGCCTGGCGTCTTCCATGTCACAGCCAGGGCAATAGCCACCCATGCCTTGTCCATATTCGGGGACCACTCAGATGTCATGGCAGCCAGACAGACCGGCTGCGCCATGCTGGCCTCAGGCTCGGTACAGGAGGCCATGGATATGGCGCTGGTTTCCCATCTGGCAGCCATAGATTCCAGCCTGCCCTTTGTGCACTTCTTTGACGGCTTTCGTACCTCCCATGAAGTGCAGAAAGTGGAAATGATAGACTACGAGGACATGGCCGGCCTGGTGAACCATGAGGCAATAGAGGCCTTCAGGGCCAGGGCCATGAATCCCGAACATCCCCATCTGCGAGGCACCAGCCAAAACCCGGACATATTCTTCCAGAACCGGGAGGCAGCCAATCTCTTCTATGCCCAGCTGCCTGAGATTGTTCAGGACAATATGCAAAAGGTCTCTGATCTAACTGGCCGCAAGTACAGGCTTTTCGACTATGTGGGCCATCCAGAGGCCCAAAGGGTGATCATAGCCATGGGTTCTGGCTGTGAGACTATAGAAGAGGTGGTCAATCATCTGAACCACCAGGGCCAGAAGGTGGGCTTGATCAAAGTTCGGCTTTACCGGCCCTTTGTGCCAGAAGCCCTGCTTTCCGTACTTCCTGCCAGCGTGGAGAGAATCACGGTCCTGGACAGGACCAAGGAACCAGGAGCACTGGGAGATCCACTGTACCAGGATGTTTGCACCGCATTCATGGAAAGGCAGGAGCTGCCCGGGATCTATGCCGGACGCTACGGACTGGGCTCCAAGGAATTCTCTCCAGCCATGGTCAAAGCAGTATTTGACAACATGAATGTGGCAGGTCCCAAGAACCATTTCACAGTGGGCATCAAGGACGATGTTTCCAGGACCTCCCTGGAGTTGGACGAGTCCTTTGCAGACACCACCCCTGAAGGCACAGTGCAGTGCAAGTTCTGGGGCCTGGGTTCTGACGGCACTGTAGGCGCAAACAAGAGCGCAATCAAGATTATCGGCGACAATACAAACATGTATGCCCAGGGCTACTTCTCCTATGACGCCAAGAAATCAGGAGGCTACACAGTCTCGCATCTACGCTTTGGCAAAGAACCCATCCAGTCCACATACCTGGTAAATGCCGCGGACTTTGTAGCCTGTCATCAACCCAGTTACGTAAATCTCTACGACGTCCTGGAGGGCATCAAGCCAGGCGGAACCTTTCTGCTCAACTCCCCCTGGAATTCTGTCCAGGAGATGGAGGAGCACCTGCCGCCTGCTTTGCGCAGGAGCATCGCTAATAACGGACTCAAATTCTATAACATTGATGCGGTGCAGATCGCCTCTGAGGTGGGCCTGGGCGGCAGGATAAACATGATCATGCAGACCGCGTTCTTCTACCTTTCCAAGGTGCTCCCCTTTGAAGAGGCCATTGACCTGCTCAAGGACTCCATCAAAAAGACCTACGGCAAAAAGGGTGACAAAGTGGTCAACATGAACATCCAGGCCGTGGACAAAACCATAGAGAACATCCAGGAGATCCAATACCCTGACACCTGGACCCAAGCCCCGGCAGACTACAGCTTTGAGGAAGCAGAGCAGGAACCCGAATTCGTGCGCAATGTAATGCGGCCCATGCTGGCTTTGAAAGGGGACGAGCTTCCTGTAAGCGCTTTTGAGCCTGACGGGACCTTTCCAGTGGGCACCAGCAGGTATGAAAAACGGGGAGTGGCTATCAATGTTCCGGAGTGGATCCCGGAAAATTGCATCCAGTGCAATCAGTGCTCCTTTGTCTGCCCCCATGCGTCAATCATCCCCCATCTCTTGACTGAAGAAGAGAAGAATGAGGCTCCGGAATCCTTTGTCAGCGTGGAAGCCAAGGGCAAGGATCTCAAAGGCTACCATTTTAGGATCCAGGTCAACACCCTGGATTGCCAGGGCTGCGGCAATTGCGCTGACATCTGCCCCTCCAAGGAAAAAGCCCTGGTCATGAAACCGTTGCAGACTCAGACCCAAGCCCAAATCCCCAACTACAACTTCTCCACCCTGCTCAGCCCTAAGCAGGATCTGCTCAAGAAGGACACCGTCAAGGGCTCTCAATTCCAGCAGCCGCTTTTGGAATTCTCTGGGGCCTGTGCAGGATGCGGGGAGACCCCTTATGTCAAGCTCCTGACCCAGCTTTGCGGAGATCGGATGTATATCGCCAATGCCACGGGCTGCAGCTCTATATGGGGAGGTACAGCACCATCTGTACCATACTGCGTCAATCAGGAAGGCCATGGCCCAACTTGGGGTAACTCCCTGTTTGAAGACTCCGCAGAGTTCGGCTATGGCATGCTTCTGGCTGTGAACCAGCGCAGGCAAAAGCTGGCAGAGCTGATCCAGGAGGCCCTGCAGACAGATATCCCTGAGGATCTGCGGCAGGCCATGCAGAACTGGCTGCAAACCATGCATCTGGCAGATGAGTCCAAGAAATACGGCCAGGAAATCAAGGAGCTGCTCCTGCAGACAGAGCCCAACAATATCCTGGAGCAGATCTGGGGCCTGGACGATCTGCTGACCAAGAAATCAGTCTGGGCCTTTGGCGGGGACGGCTGGGCCTATGACATAGGCTACGGCGGTCTGGACCATGTTTTGGCCGCAAACGAGGACATCAACATCTTGGTCATGGATACCGAGGTCTACTCCAATACTGGCGGCCAGTCCTCCAAGGCCAC
>JBNJDO010000046.1:0-16407 GCA_051744965.1 Thermodesulfobacteriota bacterium
GACTATATAGAGCGGGAAGACGGACTCAGCTTTGCTGTGATCGGCAAGATCCAGCAGTCCCTGGAGGGCTGCGCCTGCCCCATGGGAGTTTTGACCCGGGAGTTCCTGAGTAAGCTGGTCCTGAAGCAGGACCAGGTAGCCATTGTAGATATGGAGGCAGGTATCGAGCACTTTGGCCGCGGCCTGGAAACCAGCCTGGACTCAAGTCTGATTGTAGTGGAGCCTTCCTGGGAATCCCTGCTTCTGGCGGCCAGGATGAAGCAGATGTGCCAGCAGTCCGGCATCAAGTCCTTCGGAGCTATCCTGAACAAGTATCCCAATGAGCAGGTAGCCCAGAAGCTGACTTCCAAGCTCAAGGATGAGGGCATCCAGGTCCTGGGCGGCATCCCTTATGATGAGGAGATCTTCCAGGCCGGGTTCAGCGGGGAGCAGATCAGGTCTTCAGCAGCAATAGATAGCATGGGCAAGGTTGCGGATTCCATGTTCTAGTTTACTTTCAGGTTGTAGCTGTAAAAGACTCCAGCTGGACACATCCAGGAGAATTAAAATGTGTTTGGGTACAGCATACTACATCCAGGGCCAGAGCCAGGAGCAGATCCTGCAGGATGTGGCCTATATAGACCTTAAGGGAGAGCAGGTCCGCCTGGTGACCCTGCTGGGGCAGGAAAAGCTGGTGCAGGGCAGGCTGCTGGAGGTGGACCTGGAACAGGGCAGCATCCTGTTGCAGCCCCGCTCTGGAGCTTAGCCTAAGGAATCAACATGCCCCGCTTTATTGCAGCCCTGGATCAGGGCACCACCAGCACCAGGTTTATTATCTTCGACCAGGAGGGCAGGATAATCGGCCTGGAACAAAAGGAGCACCAGCAGATCTTCCCCAGGCCGGGCTGGATGGAGCACGATCCCCAGGAGATCTGGGATAATGCCTGCTATGTAATGCGCAGGGCCTTGGCCAAAACCGGCATTAAAGGCAACGAGCTGAGCGCCCTGGGGGTGACCAACCAGCGGGAAACCGCCCTTATCTGGGACAAGCATACAGGCCAGCCCTATCACAGGGCCATTGTCTGGCAGTGCACCAGGACCAGGGACATCTGCGAGGAACTGGCCCAGGAAGGCGGCCAAAACCGCTTCCTGGGGCTAACCGGCCTGCCTATTTCCACCTATTTCTCCGGTCCTAAATTCAAGTGGATCCTGGACCAGGTACCCTCAGCCAGGCAAGCTGCCAGGAAAAAAGAGGCCCTGCTGGGCACCATGGAGAGCTGGCTGATTTGGTGGCTCACAGGCGGGCCCCAAGGCGGGGCGCACGTCAGCGATGTGACCAATGCCAGTCGAACCCTGCTCATGAACCTGCACACCTTGAGCTGGGAGGATGAGCTCCTGCAGGCCATGGACATTCCAGGGGACTGTCTGCCCAGGATAGTGCCCTGCAGCGACCATGAGCCCTGGGGGTTCACTTCTGAAAAAGGACCCTTGCAGGCCAGAATTCCTGTCTGCGGGGCTGTGGGAGACCAGCAGGCGGCCCTGCTGGGCCAGACCTGCTTCGGACCGGGCCAGGCCAAGAACACTTACGGCACTGGATGTTTCATGCTCCTGCACACCGGGCACAAACCGGTCCTTTCCAGCCATGGCCTGATTACCAGCCCTGCCTACCATTTCAGAGGCCGGGAGCCTGCCTATTGCCTGGAAGGCTCTATAGCAGTGGCCGGGGCCTTAGTGCAGTGGCTGCGGGACAATCTGGGCCTGATTCAGCAGGCCAGGGAGATCGAGGACCTGGCTGCCAGGGCAGAGGATAATGCCGGAGTATACATAGTTCCTGCCTTTTCCGGGCTCCTGGCCCCATACTGGCGCTCAGACGCTAGAGGGGTAATCACCGGGCTGACCAGGTATGCGGACAAGAGGCACATCGCCAGGGCCGCCCTGGAGGCCTGCGCCTATCAGACCAGGGACATTGTCCTGGCCATGCACCAGGACTCTAGGATGGAGCTAAGTGAGCTGCGAGTGGACGGCGGGATGGTGGAGAATGAGCTCCTGATGCAGTTCCAGGCGGACATACTAGGGGTGCCAGTAACCAGGCCCCTGGTCACTGAGACCACCTGTCTGGGAGCGGCTTATGCAGCAGGCCTGGCCTCTGGCTTCTGGAGCGGCAGGGAGGAGCTGATCTCCAACTGGCGCGAGGATAAAACCTGGCAGCCCCGGATGGAGGCAGAACAGCGGGAAAGGAGCTACCAGGGCTGGATTAGGGCGGTAAAAAGTGCCATGCCTGATTAAAGGGCAAACAGAATGGAGTGGATCAAAAGTGAAAGACAACCCTCCCCTATCCAGGGCTGAGCATGGCACACACTTGACACCGTGGGCTAGGCTTTTAATTTAATCCACTGTAATTATTAAACCCTCCCCTAACCCCTCCCTGGACAGGGAGGGGTTAGGGGAGGGTCGTCATGAGAATCTTTTCCTTTTCTGCATCGCTATCGCAATCGTAATCGATTCTGGTGTTATTTCCCTACTCTTGAGCCTCGAAGCAGGGAATGCACATCACCTGCTCTTTAAGCAGCCTGGCCCTGGTCTCCATCACAGACTCGCCGCAACCAGCGCAAGTTACGCTGTTGAACAGCCTGGCCTTCCTGGGAGGCAGTCCCTGGGGTTCTTTGAACTCAAACACATCCTCCAGGTCTAAGTCCATTATCCTCTGGGAGATCTCCTGCCTGGTCTGTTCAAAGGTCTGCTTTTCCTCATCGCTTAGGCCCCGGGCGAGCATCTTGTGCTGCAGATCCCGCAGCAGCTGCCCGTTTTCCCCGTAGATGGAGGGCCTTAGCACCAGACGCACTGCATACCCGTCGCTTCGCCTGTAAAAGGTGAATGCATTCTTGCCGTAGTCCTTATGGATCAGGTTGCCCTTGCCAAAAGTGCAGCCTGTCAGAAACTGGATAGCATCTACCCCGCACATATCAGTCTCCACCACAGCCACCATCTCCTCGTCAGGTGATTTGCCCATCTCTGCTGCTGCCCATTGGGCCGCCCTGATGCCGATCCCCAGACCTGGACACCAATGCCCGTGGAACTCTATGGTCTTCTGGATGCTGTCCTGCTTTTCGATTTGCTTGGCTTGCATATAGGATCTCCTTTTAAACCACAACGAAAGTTGCTTACCAAAGCGGCAGCAAAAGTCTGCCCTTTCCCTACCCCGGAAGCAGGGGTGAAAAATCTTTCGCCCCTAATACTGCATTAGTGAGGACACAGAAAGCTACTGGAAAAGAATAAAAACTACCTTGCAGTAGTTAGTTTTTTTCCACTGCCAGCAGCGGATCAACACACCAGACGCGGTGCCCGCCGGGGCCAACACTTTGCTGCCCAGGGAACCCCTGCAGGCATGCCTCGTGGGCCAGGCTGCACCTGGAGGCAAAGGGGCAGCCTCTGGACTGGAGCTTGGCCTTGTATGCAGCGCTTGGCTCCAAGAGCCCCCTGGCCCCGTCCAGGAGACTTCTGGTGTATGGATGGGCAGGCTGCTGCAGCACCCTGGCTGCTGGACCTGTCTCCACCAGACTGCCTGAAAGCATCACCCCGACCCGGTCCGCTATCTTGCCTGCCAGTCCCAAGTCATGGGTCACAAAGAGCAGGGTCAAGCCCTTTTCTATCTGCAGCCCCAGGATCATCTTCAGCACCTTGGCCTGCACGCTGGGATCCAGGGAGCTGGTGGGCTCGTCAGCCACCAGAAAATCCGGGTCTGTAACCAAGGCCCTGGCTATGCAGACCCTTTGCAGGGCACCCATGTTCAGCTCATGCGGATAGCGCTGGATAAAATCCGAGTCTGTGGCCAGATTGACGTCCTTTAAGGCCTCTAGCGACTTGTGCCTGATCTTTTCCTTGTCCCGGAAAGTCTTTTGGATCCGCAAGGGCTCTGCCACTATATCCAGCACTGTGAACCTGTGGCTCACGGACTGGGCCGGGTCCTGCTGCACCAGCCCCACCTTCCTGGCCAGGGAGAGATAGTCTGTTTCTATCCAGCTTTGCATATCCCGGTCTTGAAATATTCGCTGCCCCTGGTCAGGCAAAAGCATCCCTGCCGCGATCATGGCCAATGTGCTTTTGCCTGACCCGGACTCGCCCACCAAGCAGAAGGTCTGCCCTGCGCGCAAGGATACACCCACCCTGTCCAGGGCCTGGGTAGGGCCGTAGCTCTTGCTGATCTTCTTGAGCTCCAGGGTGTTTACAATGCCCTGGCGCAGGCAGCGCACCATGCGGCCATTTACTGCTTCCAGGGGCACATCCTGCCAGGTGCACTCCTGCACAGCCTGGGTGCACCTGGTCTGATACAGGCAGCCCTGGGGCGGCAGATGGCCGTCTTGATGCTCATGGTCAGCACCCACTATATGGGAGTGGGGCCGGACCTCGCCGTTTTTCTCCTTATGCCGATGCAGCACCCTGTAGAATGCATCCCCCCGGATACCCCCCAGCTCCCTTTGGGTGCCCAGGCTGGGATAGGAGCGGCCCAGGGCCATGGTATAAGGATGCCTGGGGGAGAAAAAAAGCTCCCTGCCTGGCAGGACTTCCATCACCTGACCCAGATACAGGATATATACCTGGTCAGCCAGGTCTGCTGCCAGATCCAGGTCATGGGTGATCAGCAGGATGCCCTTGCCCCTGTCCCTGGCCTGGAGCATGCTCTGGGCCAGGACTGACTTGGTCCTGGCATCCAGGGCTGCAGTTGGCTCGTCCAGGATGAGCAGCCCCGGATCCAGGATCAGGGCCATGGCCAGCAGGCAGCGCTGCACTTCCCCGCCGCTTAGCTCATGGGGATATTTGCGGCCCAGCTCCGGGTCCAGGCCCAGATCCTCTAGAGCCTCGGCAGCTTTCTCTCTGGCCTGGGGCCTGGGCAGGCCCTGTTTTTGGAGCAAAGGCTCTGCCACCTGGTCCAGAATCCGATAGGCAGGGTTCAGGTTCTCAGCCCCGTTTTGAAAGAGCATGGCCAGCTCTGACCAGCGGATCTGGTTCAGCCTTTTTTGCCCTGCTTCTAAAAGCTCTTCCTGCTCCAGGCGAATGCTGCCTGTAATTCTGGCTGCTTCAGGCAAAAGCCCCATCAAAGCCTTGCCCAGGGTGGTCTTGCCAGAGCCTGACTCCCCCACCAGCCCCACGATCTTTCCAGGCAGCAGCTCCATGCTGACCTGCTCCAGGGCCAGAAGATCGTGCCCCCCTGTGGCGTAGCTGACGCTTAAGTCTCTAATGCTAAGTCTCACACTGCTTCCCTTAGTCTGGGATCAAATATCTTTTCCAGGCTGATAGCCAGGAAAGTCACGCTCATGATAAGCAAGCTCAGGCTCAGAATTGGCGGCAGGAGCCAGTTCCACCAGATGTCCATATAGTAGTACTGCAGGCCCTGATTGATCATCATGCCCAAAGACTTGCGGCTGGGGTCAAAAAGCCCCAGGAAGCCTAAGGAGGCCTCCATGAATATGGCCATCCTGGCCTTGGAGGCAAATCCGATCAGGTACAAAGGATACAGCTCAGGCAATAAATGCCTGCGGATGATATACAGGCTGGAAGCCCCCATCTGCCTGGCTGCCTTGATATGCAGGCTGCCCTTCAAAGTCAGGGCCTGGGCCCGGATCACCTTGGCTATGCTGGGCCAGGACAAGCCAGCCAGAACCAGGGCCATAAGCCAGGGCTCAGGCCGGAAAAAGGCTGCCAGCAAGATCAGGATCATGATCGCAGGCACTGCCATAAGCACCTCAGAGAGCCGCATCAGGATCAGGTCCAAAAATCCCCTGAACCAGGCAGAGATCAGGCCTAGCACCACGCCCAGGGCCAGACAGACCAGTCCTGAAAGCAGGCCGAAAGCAGCAGTGTTCTTTATGCCCAGCATCAGCTCTGAGAACAGATCCATGCCTGCGTCATTGACCCCCAGCCAATGCTCCGCAGAAGGGGGGCTGAAGCTCTGAAAGCTCATGTCCTGGGGATCGTGCACTGCAAGCCAGGGCCCGGCAAATGTTAAAAACACAAACAACAGGGCCAGAAAGGCCCCGCTCAGAAACCAGGGATCCCTGCTCAGCCTGCTGCGGAAATCAATATGCATGCTTTACCCTAGGATCCAGCCGGATATAGATTGCCTCCAGCAAAAGATTAATGCCCAGCACTGAGAGGGCGGAAAAAAGCACGATTGCCTGCACCAGGGGCAGATCCCTGATGGAGATGGCCTCGAACAAAAGCGTGCCCAGGCCTGGATAGGAAAATATGGTCTCCACCACCAAAACTCCGGTGACCATGAAGGCGATGCGCAGACCCAGGCGGGTGACCACAGGGATCAGGGCGTTTCTGGCTGCGTGCACATAGCGCACCCTTGCAGGGGGCAAGCCCTTGGCCCGGGCTGTATCCAGGTACTGCTGCTTGAGCACCATAACCATGCTGCCCCGGGTCAGCAGGAAGTTGCCAGGAAAATAGGCCAGAAAAAGTGTGGCCAAAGGCAGGGCCAGATGCTTGAGCCTGTCCAGCATAAAAGCCCCCGGGGATAATTCGGCATAAGCAGTCTCCCCGCCTGCTGCAGGCAGCCAGCCCAGGTGCAGGGCAAACACCAAAAGCAGGATCACCCCTGAACCCAGCTCAGGTATCCCCTGCAGGATGGTCATGCTGCCCACTCCCAGCCTTTCCAGCTTGCCGCCCCTCCTCCAGGCCGCCTCCACCCCTGCCAGAAACCCGAACAGGATGGACAGCAGATGTGCGCTGCCCATGAGCAAAAGGGTCCAGGGCAGGGCCTTGAATATCAGACTGGAAACAGATGCTTGGTAGGCATAGGAATGGCCCCAGTCCAGGGTAAAAAAGTCCAGCAGATACTGCCCAAAACCCTCTTGCCCTGCATAGCTGGCCAAGAGCTCCTCTTCCTGCTCCGGGTCCAGACTGACCTCTGAGCTGGAATACATGGCAGTCACAAAATCCCCTGGCAGCAGGCCGGGCAGCAGGTAGCTCAAGTAGAGCATGGCCAGGGCAGCCAGGACATAGGACAGGACATAGTACCTGCGGCTAGCCCCGCCTCTTGGAGATCCATTTTGCATACCTGTTGCTTTTCTTAGCCAAGGCGTCTTGCCTTTTTCCAAGACGCAGCAGTTACAAATTCCAAGTCACAAATTCCAAGCCGTTTTATTGGATATTGTTTGTAATTTGGGTTTTGAATATTGTGATTTCCTTATTATTCCTGCCCCTCTTCCCCAATCAGGGCCATCTTGTTCTGGGGGATGGGAATGCCCTTGCTGATTCCGCCCTTGGTATAGAACCATTCAATACCCTTTTCCGGGTTATATGCAGCCATGGTGTCAGGGTAGTACAAAGGGATGGCTGGAAGCTCCCTGGCATATACCTTCTGGATGCTCTTGACCAGCTGCTTCCTCTTTTCCCGGTCCATCTCCTGCAGCTGCTCCTCCAGGAGCCTGTTCAGCTTCTGATTCTCATCAAACCTGGCGCTGTTCACAGAGCCTGCCCCATACTTGGAGGAGATCATCTCGTTCAGAATCCTGGGGTCTCCAGAAACTCCTCCGTGGCCAGAGATAGCCAGGTCAAAGTCCCAGTTCTTGACCTTGTTGTCCGTGCTGGTCTGTTCCATGTTCGACAGGTCAACCTTGATTCCAGCTGCCTCCAGCTGCTTCTGCAGCACCTCCCCGTCCCTGCCCTGCTCCCGTTGTCCGCCGGTGGCTATATCTGAGGTCAAAAGCTCCAGCTCCAGAATTTCCCCGTCCTGGGCATAGAAACCTGAGTCTGTCATTTCCAAGCCCAGGTCCTGCAGAGTAGAACGGGCCTTCTGCACATCCGGTCCGTATTCCGGCAGATCCGGGTTGTACATCTCATGGTCCACTGAGAGCAGGCCATAGGAGGCTGGCTGGCCATAGCCCTGCTGGGCCTTGTCCACCAGCTTCTGCCTGTCTATGGCATAGGCCAGGGCTTGGCGGAAGCGCTTCTCGCTGCCTGGAGACCTGCGATGATTGATCATCAACTTCTTGTTCCAGCCCCGCTCGTTCCTGATGATCTCCATCCCCTGCTTTTCCAGCTGACTGGCCATCTGGGGCTTGATGCTGGCCAGATCCGCCTCCCCGCTGGCCAGGGAGAGCATGGGCTGGCCTGAGCGCACATAGATGAGCCTCTCTGCTTTGGGCCTGCCCTGGTAATAGTCTGCAAAGGCCTTGAACAGATAGCTGCCCTTTTCCTTGCTGAAGTCCGCAAACTTATAGGGTCCGCTGCCTATGAAGGCCTGGGGCTGGATAAAGCTCCTGGGGTCCTCCACAGACTCCCAGATATGCCTGGGCAGAATAGGCATGGTGCCCCCTACATCAGAAATGAAAGCGGAATAGGGCCGCTTGAGATGCATGATCACCTTATGTTCGCCCTTAACCTCTACCTTCTGGATATCCTGCACACTTATCCAGTAATAAGGGTGCTCCTGGAAGTACTCTACAGTAAAGGCCACGTCCCGGGCTGTAACTGGGCGTCCGTCGTGCCACTTGGCCTCAGGCTGCAGCTCAAACACAAAGGCCTGTTCCTGCTCCTCATAGCTCCAGGACTGAGCCAGGGCAGGCACATAGCCCTCCTGATCCTTCCAGACCAGGGTGTCAAAGACCCAGCTCATGCGCACATATCCAGGCCCCCGGGGATAATGCTGATAAGGGTTGGGATAGCCCCAGTCCCCTTTGCTATCCGCAATGCGCACCTCCTTAACCTGGTCAGCACAGACAGCAGGCGCGGCCACAAACAGCAACAGCACCGGGACTACAAGCCCGAGAAGCAACCAGAAAGCCAAGCTAAATTTTCCTGTCGGGTACATATTGATCTCCTTGCTTGCCATGGCTTGAACTGCAGACTTTTCTAACCAGAATCGTACCAGATGTCAAAAAAATAAAATTTGGTGTAACGCAGTAATACAATATCTATAAAAATAATATGAAAGGCGCATGTTCGCCTTGCCAGGGCCTTATATATTGAGCCAAAGGCCTAGCGCCTGAAAAGGGCCTAGGGCTTTGTCCCCGAGGTACCGACCCCGGCTTGACCCTGGCCTGCTGATCATCTATTCCTTGCATGTTCCAGGCTTGATGCACCTGGCTCCCAGGCTTCTGCCTGAGGCCAACAACCTATGCGCCTAGAGCATACCTCTGTGTTGCATCTGTCTCCAAATCTAAAGGAACTACACTTTATTAGTCCAGGCAGCACCAGATGATGGAAATCTAGAGCGCATGCCGAGCACATATGGCTTGTGCTCTCCCAAAATTCCAGGCTGGACATAAAACAGTAGGGGCGAGCGGCGCTCGCCCTTGCCTCAAAACAAAAGCACCTTCCATAAACAATAGTTGAATCCACATGTAGATACAGGCAACATATCCTGGAACATGCCTGTTTGCTGCATCTATTCTACTCTGTATCCAGGCCGGAACCTAAAAACCAAATAAAACAACTACTTTCCCAGGAGCAAAACCACATGAGCCAAACCGAGCCCAACAAGATAATCTACTCCATGCACCGGGTCAGCAAGCATTATAACCACCAGCCCGTGCTCAAAGACATCTCCCTGTCCTATTTCTACGGGGCCAAGATCGGGGTCATCGGGCTGAACGGCTCCGGCAAAAGCACCCTGCTGCGCATCATGGCCGGGGTGGAGCAGGACTACCAGGGCGAGATTCAGCTGACTTCCGGCTGCAGCGTGGGCTACCTGGAGCAGGAGCCAAAGCTGGACGAAGACAAGACAGTGTATGAAGTGGTGGCTGAAGGCGCACAGCAGACCTTTGACCTTTTGCAGGAGTTTGAGCGCATCAACGAGAAGTTTGCTGAGCCCATGGATGACCAGGCCATGCAGGACCTGTTGGACAAGCAGGCCGAGGTCCAGTCCCAGCTGGATGCCAAGAACGCCTGGGAGATAGAGAGCCTGCTGCAGATGGCCATGGAGGCCTTGAGATGCCCGCCTGGAGAGACCCAGGTCAGTGTGCTCTCAGGCGGAGAAAAGCGCAGGGTGGCCTTGTGCCGTCTGCTCCTCCAGCGTCCGGACATCCTGCTCCTGGACGAGCCCACCAATCATCTGGACGCAGAGACCCTGGCCTGGCTGGAGCACCACCTGCAGGACTACCAGGGCACGGTCATCGCTGTCACCCACGATCGCTACTTCCTGAACAACGTCGCCGGCTGGATCCTGGAGCTGGACCAGGGACATGGCGTGCCCTGGAAGGGCAACTATTCCTCCTGGCTGGAGCAGAAGCTGGAGCAGCTGCAAAAGGGCAAAAAGAAGGGCCCCAAATGGCGCAGGACCCTGGAGCTGGAGCTGGAATGGATAGGCCTCTCCAACCAAAAGCGCCTGGAGAAGAGCAAGAGCAGGATAGCGAACTACGACAGCCTGCTGCAGGGAGACACTCCATCCAGAAGTCAGGATCTGGAGATATTCATACCGCCTGGACCCAGGCTGGGGGACAAGGTCCTGGAGGCCAAGTCCGTGCGCAAGGCCTATCAAGACACCCTGCTCCTGGAGGATCTCAGCTTCCTGGTGCCTCCAGGGGCCATAGTGGGCATCATTGGCCCCAACGGCTCAGGCAAGACCACCTTGTTTCGGATGATCACCGGCCAGGAAGAGCCTGACCAGGGCTCTCTGGAGCTAGGCCCCAGCGTGAGCCTGGCCTATGTGGAGCAAAGCAGGGCCAGGCTTGATCCGGAAAAGACTGTCTGGGAAGCCATAAGCGAAGGCAGGGACAAGATCAAGCTGGGCAGCCAGGAGGTGGGCTCCCGGGCCTATGTGGCCAAGTTCAACATCACCGGCCAGGAGCAGCAAAAGAAGGTCTCCGAGCTCTCCGGCGGGATACGCAACCGGGTGCATCTGGCCATGATGCTCAAGGAGGGGGCGAACCTGCTGCTTCTGGACGAGCCCACCAACGATCTGGATGTGAACACCTTAAGGGCCCTGGAGGAGGGTCTGCTCAACTTTGCAGGCAGCGCCCTGGTCATCAGCCACGACCGCTGGTTTCTGGATCGCATCGCCACGCACATCCTGGCCTTTGAGGGCGAGAGCCAGGTGCTCTGGTTTCCGGGCAATTTCAGCCAGTACCTGGAGGACAAGCGCAGAAGGCTGGGCAAGGAGGCGGACCAGCCCCAGCGCATCAAGTACCGCAAGCTGACCCGCTAGGGCTTGGAGCAAAGATAAACATAATCTTGCATGTTGCTGCCCTGGTTATTTCGTGACAATTTCTTGCCAGGCTGGAGCCTGGAAACAAAAATGATGACACCTGGCCTACCCTGGCAAAGTCACTGAAGCCAGAACCATCCCCTTGCCCCACCTCGACACTCACTTGGGAGAGTTAAATTTTTAAATTTGCACCAGGCTGACAATCCAAGTGAGTGCCGGGGAGGAGAATCAAAGGGTAGAAATCATGCTTTTTCACGGCCCGCATCAAAGACAATAGAGCAGAATACGATTTCCCCTCCCTGGACAGCTGGGCATAGCACACACTTGACACCGTGGGTTAAGGAAGTTGGACCTATGACGCACTTCCTTCTTACTCCCATCGATCCCCGCGCTTTTTGAGATCAATATACTCCACGCCTCCCCTGTCCCCAACGAATGCGCTGAGCAGCCAGCTAAGCAGGGAGATGATCACCGCCCCGCCCAGGGCGGACCAGAAGCTGTGCACCTCCAGCCCTGTGACAACTCCGGAGACCATGAGCAAAAGCACGGCGTTGATCACAAAGGTGAACAGCCCCAGGGTCAGGATATTTATAGGCAGGGTGACCAAGATCAGGATGGGCCGGAACAGGGCATTTAGAATTCCCAGGAAAACAGCAGCGCCCAAGGCGCTGAAGAAGCCGCTTAATTGAATGCCCTCTATCAGATAGGCGCAGACCAAAATGCCCAAGGTCAGCACCAGCCAGCGGATAATAATGCCCTGCATAAATATGCCCCTTTGTTTCAATTCCTTGTCATGCGTGGCCAAATCACTGCACTTTGCCCACCAGGTCCCGGATTGCAGCCATATAGCCCTTTAGGTCACGTAGGAAGATGTCATTGTGATTGGCCCCAGCGATCTCCTGAAAGGCCTTTTCCTCTGCAGGGCAGGCCTGGTACAGGGCCTTTGCGTCTGAGATAGGGATGATCTGGTCCAGCTCAGCGTGCATTACCAGACAGGGTAGCCTGACCTGGGCCATCTTGTCCAGGTTGCCCAGGCCACGGGATTCTTCCAGGCCAAGGCCTTGCACCTCTATGCCCAGCAGACGCAAAAGGGGCATGGTGTAGGCAAAGCCGCTTTCGATTATCAGCCCGGAAAGCTCTTGCTGCCGCTTGCCTACCAGCTCCAGGGCGGGGGCGCTGCCCAGGGAGCGGCCCATAACCAGCAAAGGTCCGCTGCGGCCCTGCTCTTTCAGCCAGGAACGTACAAAATCCAACACGAAATGAGAGTCCTGCAGCATGGAGGTCAGACTGGGGGAGCCGCTGGATTTGCCGTAGCCCCGATAGTCCACAGGGATAAAGCTGATATCCAGCTCGGTGTAGACCTGACCCAATTGATCGTAGTCCGAGACTATCTCCCCGTTGCCGTGGAAGAACAGGATATTCGCCGCCTGGGCAGAGGCCAGGTGGGCCCTGGCCATCAGCTGCACATCCCCTCCTTCCACAGGGATATACAGATCCTGCGTCCCCTGAGACTTGTACATGGACATATCCGGCCGGGGATAGAAGACCCTGGAGATGATCTCCGGCCTGTCCAACTGGGAGTAGTCTATGCCCTCATGACCCTGCATATCTGCTTCTCCTGGGGTTGTCATTCTGGAGCTACAAGAAGATAGCTTGGGATGCTCCTGCCTGCAAGTCTGAAGGGCTCAGTATGGAAAAATTGTCAGCTTGAGCCTGTGTTGAAAGCTCGTGCTGCAGCGATGCCAGTAGGGGCGAGCGGCGCTCGCCCTTTTGCCTAAGAGCGTCGCTCGCCCTTTTGCCTAAGAGCATCGCTCGCCCTTGCCTTAAGATTGACGCTCGCCCTTTGCGTGCTGGGTTATATTTTACCATGCTTAGTTGCTCCAAAAGGGCATGTGAGTATCTGCAAAGAGTTTTCAGTTGCCAGGCCAGGATGAGTTGTTTTAAGCTATATCCCATTCAAACTCTGACCCAGGCCAGGATTGTCCTCGAGGCCTCTCCAGAAACGCGGGCAATCTTTGAGCAGCAGGCGATGCAAGCGGCAATAGACTTCAAGCAGCAAAGAGACAGGATCTTTGCATGATCCAAGAGCGAATTCAGCAAAAGACTTCCAGCTATGCACAAATTTAAAGCCCTTATTTTGAGCTTGCCCCTTCTGGTTTTGCTTGCTCACCCACTGCAGGCCATGCAGGTGGATGTTCCCCAGGAGGTGGCTCGGGGCGAGCCATTTTGGATCAAGCTGGAATCTGAGAAGCAGCCCTTGGGGATGGGGATCTCCTGGTTGGATAAAAGTATGCTTCTCCCCCTGGACCTGCCTGGAGAACAGAGCTTTCTGCTGGGAGCCGGGCTGGAGAGTCAGGGAGAGCAGACCTTGCTGCTGAAGCTGTATTGGGGGGATCACCAGGAAGAGAGAAGGTATCAAGTTACAATCAAAGACAAGCAATACCCCAAACAGCATCTGACCCTGCCCGAAGAAATGGTTGAGCCGCCCCAGGAGGCCTTGGAGCGCATCAAGCAGGAAAGCCGGGAGATCAATGCAGCCCTGGGCACCATTACCCTGGAAAGATATTGGACGGAAGACTTTTCCAGGCCCCTGTCAGGCGAGGTCAGCTCCCAGTTCGGGCTTAAGAGGTATCTCAATGGAGAACCCAGATCAGCCCACAAGGGAGTGGATTTAAAAGGCCAAAAGGGTACTCCGGTGCGGGCTATGGCCAGGGGCAAAATAGCCTTGAGCGGTGATTTTTACTTCGGCGGAAAGACTGTGCTCCTTAATCACGGACAAGGCCTGCATTCCATATATATGCATCTTAGCAGCATCCAAGTTGAGGAAAAGCAGATGGTGCAGGGCGGGGAGGTTGTCGGTCAAGTGGGCAGCACCGGCAGATCCACAGGACCGCACCTGCATCTGGGGGTTTACCTGCAGGGGCTAGCTGTGGACCCTGTGCATCTCCTAAGCCAAGATTAGCCTTGCCCAAAGCCAACAGGTTCTGGAAGGGAGTAGCCGTTCACGGCTCAGATGTGGAGATATTATCAAGCTTTACTCAAATCTATCAGGGATTTTATAATCTTGTGGCAATGCTTGGCCTCTGATGCAGCATATCCAGCCTCATTTTTGCCGAAGAAGGCAGACTGGGCCAACTCAGCCTCCTTGCAAGCCGTAGCAGCAAGCCGTTCATAGCTGGACCAGAAAAAGGCCAGCATAATCACCTTGGGCAGATCCTTCTTATAAGGAAACAGCTGGGGCAGGGAGACCCTGGCCAGGCGCCTGGCCTCCTGGCCCAGCGCCTTGGGGTCCTCTTCCTGGGACTGGCTGATGACCTGGGGAAAATCCAGGTCCAGCAGTTGATACAAGGCCTGGGCATAATGAATAAAGGCCTGCCTACAGCTGGCAATCAGCTCGGGATGCTTGAGGTTCCCGCGCTCTACTGGAATCATCAGCTCCCAGGCCTGACGTATCTTTTCTTCTGCTTGGCTTACTGCATGCATGTGTTTAACACCCTGATTTATTTTCCTTTACTTTTCACTTCTAACTCTCCAGTTGCCAAATTCTTAGCTCCATCCCTCAAGAAGCTTGATCACCCCTTTCAGCTTTGCACCCGTGCTGCATGCAAATGCAGGAACATGTTGGCGCAAACCACCAGAGCCAGACCATAAGCTGTGCCGGATTGCAGCTGCTCTCCTGTAAGTAAGTCCGCAAACAAAAGATATCTCTGCCAGGACTGATGGTTCGAATCTGGTCCAGGATAATGTGATCATGTCTGCCTTGAAATTGGCGGGCACCCGAGTAGAATAATCCTTGCTGGCCGTTTGCCCCTGCCCCATGTTTTTTGCTAGGAAAGCAGCCAGAGATCAGACTCTTGAAGTCCCCAGCTTGACTCCAGCATATTGTTTACCTTTGCTAATGAAAATAGACACATACAGATCATATAGCGAGCTTGCAGCCCATAAGAAAGAGGCAATGGACTTTCAAATCCGGCACCGTGCCCTGGAGGACACAGATCTTCTAGTTCTGACCCCGCATGGAGGGAAGATCGAGCCCGGAACCTCTGAGCTGACCAAAGCCATCGCCGGACAAGAGGCATCGATGTATTCTTTTGAAGGGATCATGCCCAGAGACAACAGGAGACTTCATTTAACCAGTACGCTATTTGACGAGCCCATTTGCCTGCGCCTCCTCCAAGCGGCCCAGAGGGTTTTGGCCATCCATGGTCAAGGCTCCCCACGCAGGCAGATCTTTCTCGGCGGCCTGGATAAAGACACACGAGAGAAACTTGATCATACCCTGAAATCATATGGTTTTCCGATCAAGCCTTTAACGATTCCAGGACTCCGTGGATGTCGCACAAAGAACATCTGCAATCGAGGGTGCTCGGGGGCCGGCGTACAGCTTGAAATATCCAACGGACTAAGGGCCACATTCTTCTCCTCTCTGACATCTGAGGGGCTGACACAAACTACTCCGGAATTTGATCGCTTCGTGACTGCAGTCAGACAAGCCGTGCTGTAATTCCGGAGCTTTCCTCCCTGTCATTCTCCTGTCCCAATGTCCCAATTTTCACTTCAAAAAAAATCTATTGAACGGCCCTGTAGGTTGATGTATACAACCTCAAACGAGGTCGAAAACAAGTCTCAAGGCATCATCAAGCTTCTCCATGATTTCGTATTCCAGCTCACCTCGCACGGTGACCAATTGAGCACGATAATCAATGGGACGTGTCTGCAGACAATCCGCCACAGATTTCTTACTCAATCCGTTATCCGTGGATGGAACAATGACTACATTCGTGATAATGCCAGCTTTTCTCTCACTCCATTATAAAAGCCCTCATTAAGCATTGCTGAGCCTTCCAAACCTTGGACAATACAATGTCCCCATATTCTTCGTCCAGGGAGAGGACTGGAATTACTAATCGACTGCGACTAGGATAGCGATCACGATTTATGAGTAGTTGCCAGGTTTTGGCTTGTGGTTTAAGCTGTGCTCCACTATCGCATAGATATTCTCCAAGGAACAAGCAATGCAAGAGCTGCTCAAAGAAGTACTGGCCAGGCATAAACCTCGGGTCCTTTTCGCCTACTTGTTCGGCTCTACTGGGACCCGGCTAGAGCATCAAAGAAGTGATCTGGATCTAGCTGTCTATTTCCAGGCCCAGCCCGGAGAAATAACCCTGGAGCACAAGCTGGACCTGTATACAGCCCTGTCCAGGGCACTGCAGCGAAACCAAATCGATATTGTGGTCCTGAACACCTGCCGCAACTATATGCTTTTGTACCAGATCCTT
>JBNJDO010000047.1:0-16068 GCA_051744965.1 Thermodesulfobacteriota bacterium
CAATGATACTGCGGAATCTAATCCGTGGGAAAGTAGGTCGCTGCCAGGACATCTTAATTTCACACAAAAAAAGGCGCCTTGATTCAAGGCGCCTTTTTTTGTGGGCTGAAGCTGCTATGTTGATTTTTCCCGGCAGGATAGGCAGGATTATTTTTATGAGTCCCAAGTACACATATATCGAGTTGAATGCCCTGTATATGACTGCCCAGTGCTTGTCCAGCACTTCGGAGCTAAGGGATCAGCTGCATCAGGTTTTAGAGATCCTCAGCAGTCAATTAGGTATGGACCGGGGCATGATCTCCATTCTGGATATGCAGTCCGGGGAGGCCTGGCTTGATGTAGCCCATGGAGTGGAATTGCAGGAAGTCAAGGTCAGCTATCAGCCTGGGGAAGGGATTACCGGCCAGGTGGCCCAGACAGGCCGGCCAATGGCTATTGCTGATCTGGGCAGGGAGACCTTGTTTTTGGATCGCACCGGGGCCCGCAAAAAGCTGAATCGCAGGGAGCTGGCCTTTTTGTGCGTACCCATTTTCTACCAGACAAGAGTGGTGGGTGTACTGTCTGCGGACAAATTAAGTAGGTATGTGGAGGACCTGGAGCATGAGATCAGGCTTTTGTCTGCTGTGGCGGAGCTCATGGGCAAGGTGGTGCACTTCAGGGCTGTGGAAGAGGAGAACCGGAGACTGCGCAGGATGCTGGCCCAGCCCAGAAGGCCCAAGACCAATATTATCGGCAGCTGCAAAGGCATTCAGGAAGTTTTGGGCATGGTGGACCAAGTGGCGGAAACCAATTCCACAGTGCTTATCTATGGGGAAACAGGCACTGGCAAAGAGCTGGTAGCCAAAGCCCTGCACGAGAACAGCAAGAGGAACAAGGGGCCTTTGGTGCAGGTGAATTGTGCTGCCATGCCGGACAGTCTTCTGGAGAGCGAGCTTTTTGGACACGAGAAAGGGGCCTTTACCGGAGCAGTGAACAGGAGGCGGGGCTGTTTTGAAGAGGCACAGGGCGGGACCATCTTTTTGGATGAGATAGGGGAGCTCTCTGCAGTGGCCCAGGCCAAGCTGCTTCGAGTCCTTCAGGAGAAGGAGTTTTCCCCTTTGGGATCCTCCAGGTCTATCAAGGTGGATGTGCGGGTGGTTGCCGCCACCAATAAGGATCTGGACCAGGAAGTGGCCAGAGGCAATTTCCGTTCCGACCTTTACTATCGGCTCAATGTCTTTCCCATTTTTTTGCCTCCACTCAAAGAAAGGGGGCCGGACATCCTTCTCCTGGCAGATTTTTTTATTGTCAAGTATGCTAGGGAGTTCTCCAAGCAGGTCAAGCGCATTTCTACCTCTGCTATTGATCTGCTTTTGGCCTATCATTGGCCAGGTAATGTACGGGAGCTGGAAAACTGTATTGAAAGGGCGGTTCTCCTGGCGGACGGGGAGAGCATTGAGGCTAGGCATCTGCCCCCCTCCCTGCAGATGAAATCCAAGGGCCTGCCCCAGGAGGGCAGGGGCAAACTGGACATGCTGGTGGGGGCCTTTGAGCGGGATCTGATCACCGAGGCCCTGAAGGATGCCCAGGGGAACCAGGCTGAGGCTGCCAGGCTTCTGGGTACCACCAAGAGAATCATGCAGTATAAAGTATATAAGTACCAAATTGATCCTAAAAGATTCAAGTTCAGTAGCACGGAATGAAGAGCCTGAGCCCCCGGGCCCACATCCCTCGGCCTTCCCCTGTAGCCCCAGAACCACTGCCCAACACATCTGGCTTGGGACTTGAAGCTCCCTATTTGAAAATCAAGATCCATGGGCTTAGTTTTTCTGTTACTGGCACATGTCTTGCTTTATAGAGACTAAGGAAAGGGGATTGGTCATGAAAATTGCCTTAGGACAAATCAACCCTACCATAGGGGATTTTGCCGGCAACTGCGCGAAGATATGTCAATGCATGGACCGGGCTGCAAATTTGGGATGCGATCTGGCGGTCTTTCCGGAGATGGCCCTGCTGGGTTATCCGCCCCTGGATTTTCTGGATGGTAACAATTTTGTTCTGGATAGTCTTGGTTTCTGGGAGCAGCTGCTCGAGGCCAGCAGAAAAATTGCTGTGATCTGCGGAGTGGTTGCCCAGAACAGGTCGAGGACAGGCAAGCCCTTTTTCAATGCTGCCCTTTTCTGCGCCCAGGGCCAAATCCAGGCCCAGGCCAGGAAGATGCTTTTGCCTAGCTATGATGTCTTTGACGAGACCAGGTATTTCGAGCCAGGGAAAAAGCCCTTGGTGATAGAGTTTAAAGGCTTGAGACTAGGCCTGACAGTTTGCGAGGATGTTTGGAATAAGGAAGGTTATTTGCCTGGAGGCCTTTATGATCAGGATCCGGTGCAGGATCTGGCAGGCCAGCAGGTGGACCTGTTGATCAACATCGCTGCCTCCCCTTTTCACAGGGGCAAGAGCAAAGAGGTCGGCCGTCTGTTGCAGGAACGGGCCAGGGAAGTCAACGCCCCGGTGCTGTATGTGAACCAGGTAGGGGGCAACGACCAGCTTATCTTCCAGGGACACAGCATGGTCTGGGATCGGTCTGGCAGGCAGCTGACCTGCGCTGCAGACTTTGAGGAGGATCTGCTGGTCTGGGACAGCGAAAAGGACCAGCAGGAAATTGCTCCTAAGATGCTGGGCAGGGAACAGGAGATCCTGCAGGCCTTGTGCTTGGGGCTTAGGGACTATATGTCCAAATGCGGCTTCCAGAAGGCAGTGTTGGGCCTAAGCGGAGGCGTGGACTCTGCCCTGGCTGCCTGTGTGGCCAGAATAGCCCTGGGCCCTGAGAATGTTCTGGCCCTGGCCCTGCCCGGGCCTTACAATGCTCCCCATAGCCTGGAGGATGCCCAGGAGCTGGCCAGGCGTCTGGGGATCTGGCTGCGGACAGTGGACATTGAGGGGCTTTTTGACCTGACCAAACAGGAGCTGCAGCCTATCTTCCAGGACATGCCAGAGGACGTCACTGAGGAGAATATCCAGTCCAGGCTGCGGGGGCTTTTGCTTATGGCGGTGAGCAACAAGTTCAGGGCCCTGCTTTTGAACACCGGCAATAAGTCAGAATTGGCTGTAGGCTATTGCACCCTGTATGGGGACATGAATGGAGGGATCTCTGTTCTGGGGGATATACCCAAGACCCTGGTCTACCAGCTGTCCAGGCATATCAACCAAACCCGGAGCTGGATCCCGGAGAGGATCATAACCAGGGCGCCTTCTGCAGAGTTGAGCCCGGAGCAAAAGGATCTGGACAATCTGCCCGAGTATGAGGTCCTGGACAGTATTTTGCAGGCCTATATCGAGGAGCAGCAAGGACTTGAAGAAATGACGGCCCAGGGCTGGGACAGGGAATTGGTGAGCTGGGTGGTGCGCAGGGTCCTGGCCAATGAGTACAAGCGCAGACAGGCTCCGCCTGTGCTCAAGGTGACAGGCAAGGCTTTTGGCCTGGGCCGCAGGCTGCCCATTGCCCATGGCTTTGGGCAAAGATTATGATTACAGATACTCGGAGCTAGAGCAAACAAGCCCAGAACAGGGAGGGAGATATGAAAAAGATAGAGGCAGTCATCAAGCCCTTTAAGCTGGACGATGTCAAGGACAAGCTGACAGAGCTGGGAATCAAGGGCATGAGCGTGACAGAGATGCGCGGTTTTGGCAGACAAAAAGGGCACACAGAGATCTACCGGGGAGCGGAGTATGTGGTGGATTTTCTGCCCAAGCTCAAACTGGAGCTGGTGGTGGATGACGATATGGTGGACGATGTGCTGCAGGCCATTATCAGCGGGGCCCAAACCGGGAAGATAGGCGACGGCAAGATATTCGTCCTGCCTGTAGAGGAGATTGTGCGCATCAGGACCGGAGAGAGGGGGCAGCAGGCAGTCTAGTGCCTTATTATAGACCTCTAGGGACAGGCTGGCTTAGCTTGAGAGCCCATGGCAGCTAACTCCCAGGCGGAAGATATGGGATTTGCGGAAGTTATCCAGAGGCTGCGGCAGGCCAGGAATAGATTCCAGGACCAGTGTTCAAGCTATGTTCCTGGAATCCACGATGCCAGGGCTTATGCCCAGGAGATTGCTGCAGGGTTCAGCAGTCTGGAGCCCAAGGGGACAGGGTTGCGGGACTGGGCCCTGCTGGGGGTGGGCGGCTTGGGCAGAGGGGAACTCAGTTTCGCCTCTGATCTGGATCTGCTGGTTTTGTATCGCAAGCAGTTGAGACAGGAATTGCAAGGCTTTGTGCAGGAGCTGGTCTGCAATCTCTGGGACGCAGGATTTGAGGTGGGGCATGCTGTGCTCTCACCTTCCGGGCTAAGCAAGCTGTGCTCCCGGGAGTTTACAGCCAGGACCTCCTATCTGGAGCCCTGGTTCTTGTTCGGGGACAGGGATTTTTACTCAGCCTGGCGTAGCAAAAGCCGGGAATCTGCAGGGCCTAGACAGAGGAGGCGGTTCCTGCAGCAGGTCCTGGAGAGCAGGGATCAGCGCAGCAAGCGCTATGCAGAGAGTATCTATCTCCTGGAGCCCCATCTAAAGGAGGGTCTGGGTGGGCTCAGGGACCTGCATACCTTGCGCTGGCTGGGCTGGATTTTTTGGGACAGCCCCAGGCTGCAGGAGATGTGCAACCAGGGCTGGATTACCGCCAGGGAGCAAAGTTGGTTGCAGCAGGCCCAGGACTTTCTGTGGCGGGTCAGGCTGCAGCTGCACATAGTCAGCAGGCGCAAGCAGGACCATCTCCTGCTGCAGGATCAGGAGCAGCTTGCGCTTCGTCTGGGCTTTGAAGGGGGGCAGGAAAGCGGACAAGAGGTGGAGGCCTTCATGCGCCACTATTACTGGCATACAGCCAGGGTACGCAGGGTGACCTCCTTCCTGCTGGAGCGCTTGGGATACGAGATTAGGCCTGAGCGCAGCAAAAACAAAAAAGCCAAGGTCCTGCCCGGCCCTTTTGTGCTGCAAGGGGAGTTGATTTGGTTCCATGATCCGGAGCTGATTCGCTCTAACCCGGCCCTTTTGATGCGTTTCTTTGCGGAAGCAGCCAAACACAAGGCACATATCCAGCATGAAACTGGCCAGGTCATCCGGGAGAGCCTGTCCAGCCTGGGTGGGGACTGGCAGGGCCAGCCAGAAGTGGTGCAGGATTTCTTTTATATCCTGCAGCAGCCCCAGGCAGCATTCCAGGTGTTGAAGATCATGCTGGAGACTGGGTTCCTAGAGGCCTTTCTGCCGGAGTTTGAAGGGGTGCGCTACAGGGTCCAGCACGACGCATATCATACCTATACCGTGGACGAGCATCTGCTGCGCACGATTAAGGAGCTGCACAGCTTGGGCCATATCCAGGAGGAGATCCTGCAGCACAGGCCGGACCTGGAGGGTATGTTCCAGAATCTGGAGCAGGGCAGAGTGCTTTTGCTGGCGGGCTTGATCCATGATCTGGGCAAGGGCCAGGGCGGAAACCATGCCAGGCTGGGGGCAGATCTGGCCCGGGATATAGGCTTGAGGCTGGACTTGGGGCAGCAGGAGCAGGAGATGTTGAGTACCCTGGTGCTCAAGCACTTGCTTTTGATTGAGACTGCCCTGAAGAGGGACCTCTCGGATGAGAAGCCACTAGAAAGATGCGCTCTGGAGCTGGGCTCCAGGCAGATGCTGGATATGGTCTACCTGCTGACCATTGCCGATTCCCGGGCTACCGGGCCCCAGGCCTGGAACTCCTGGCGCATTGCCCTGCTGAATGAGCTCTACTTCAAGCTGCGCAAGATGCTGCAGCAGGAGGAGTGGCAAAGCGTGGATCTTAAGACCAGGGCCAAGCAGGCCCAGGAAAGGATCCTGGCCAGGCTGGGCCCAGGCAAGGAGAGCTCCAGGGTCCTGTCCTGGCTGGAGGGACTGTCCTTGCGCTACCTCCTGAACCAGGATCCAGAGGCCATCTACAGGCATTTCAAGATGGAGGAGAGGCTGCAGGACTCTCTTTTTCAACTGGAAACCAGGCAAAAGCAGGCTGGTATGTGGGAGCTGAGCCTGGTCTGCAGGGATAGAGCCGGGCTGTTCGACCTGATAACCGGCGCCCTGTGGGCAAACAATCTCAATGTCCTGGCCGCGGATATCTACACTCGCTCCCAGGAGGTGGCCATAGATGTCCTGCTTCTGGAGGGGGTACCTGATCCCCTGCACCCGGAGCAGTCCTGGTACAGGCTGGGCAGGGACCTGCAGTCCCTGCTGGCCCAGGAGCTCTCCCTGGAGGATTATCTGCGGAAAAAAAGGCCCAGCCCCAGACTGGGCAAGAGACAGCAGGTTAGAAAAAAGGATCGGGTCTATATAGACGAACAGGCCTCTGACTTCTATACGGTGATCGAGGTCTACACCTGGGAGAGGCCCGGAGTCCTGCACACCATCTCCAAGACCCTGCATAGCTTTGAACTGAATATCCAGCTGGCCAAGATATCCACTCCAGGGGCCCAGGTGCTGGATGTCTTCTATGTCACTGACAAGGAGGGCAACAAGCTCCTGGACCCGGAGCAGCACCATAGCCTGACCCAGGTACTACTTAGGGCCTTGCAGCATTGTTAAGGACCTGCCTGGAGTGTTCCTTCCCTTTTGAATCGACAGCTCAAAACATATGCAAGCCCTAGCAAAAGCACAAAATCGTACCTTTGTTGTTTTAGGGCCTTCTGCCTACAATGGTTTAAAATAATTGTTTATTTTTTATGAATGCTTGGTTTGCAGCTCTAGCCCCTTTGTTGTCCTGGCATGTTGGCACAAAAATGTATCAAAAGGCCCTGTGCAAAACTTGCAGGCCCTGCTCTGGCAAGGGGGTCTATTGAGCATTGTGAGCATAATCAGCTAGATAGGTCCGGGCATGCGTTTTTGGCAGGATAATTGCTTGAAAGGGAATATAGCGATTCAAGATGGAGGCAGGAAAAAGCGCTGGGGCTAAAGGATGCCCGGGCTGTTTAAGAAAAAATGCAAAAGAGAGCTGCAAGGAGGCAGATTATGACCCCGAAAGAAGTAGTTGATTACGCCAAGCAAAAAGGGGCCAGGATGGTGGATTTCAGATTTTTGGACTTTCCGGGCATCTGGCAGCATTTCAGCGTGCCCATCAGTGAGTTCGATGAGTCCTCCTTTGAGGATGGATTTGGATTCGACGGCTCCAGCATCCGGGGCTGGATGCCCATAAACGCCAGCGACATGCTGGTCATTCCAGATCCTAGCACCGCGATGATGGATCCCTTCAGCAAGACCCCCACCCTGAGCCTGATCTGCAACATAGTGGATCCCATGACCAAGGAGAAGTACGACCGGGATCCCAGGTACATCGCCCAGAAGGCTGAAAGCTATCTGCAGTTTACAGGCATTGGGGACCAGGTCTTCATCGGGCCGGAGGCTGAGTTCTTTATATTTGACGATATCCGCTACGATTCAGCTGCGAATTTCAGTTTCTACTCCATCGATTCTGTGGAAGGTATCTGGAACACAGGCCGGGAGGAAAACCCAAATCTGGGCTACAAGCCCAGGCATAAAGAGGGCTATTTTCCGGTGGCGCCCACAGACTCCTTCCAGGAAATGCGCAACGAGATGGTCCGGTTCATGGAGGATGTTGGCATCAGGGTGGAATGTCAGCACCATGAAGTGGCCACTGCTGGCCAGGCAGAGATAGACATGCGCTTTTCTCCCCTGGTGCAGATGGGTGATCAGTTGATGTGGTTCAAGTATATTATCAAGAATGTGGGCCACGGGCACAACCGCAGCGTAACCTTCATGCCCAAGCCTATTTTCGGGGACAACGGCTCCGGCATGCATACCCACATCAGCATTTGGAACAAGGGCGAGCCCCTGTTTGCCGGGGACAAGTATGCAGGCCTTAGCGAATCCGCCATGCACGCAATAGGCGGAATACTCAAGCATTCTGCGTCCTTGTGCGCCCTGACCAACCCCACCACAAACTCTTACAAGCGCTTGGTGCCGGGATATGAGGCCCCGGTGAACCTGGCCTATTCCAGCAGGAACCGCAGTGCTGCCCTGCGTATCCCCATGTACTCGGCCTCGCCCAAGGCCAAGCGTATCGAGGTCCGCTTCCCGGATCCCTCCTGCAACGGCTACATGGCCTTCAGCGCCATACTCATGGCAGCCCTGGACGGCATAGAGAACAGGATAGATCCAGGCGAGCCCCTGGATAAGGATATCTATTCCTTGAGCCCTGAGGAGCTGCAGGGTGTGCCCTCCACTCCAGCCTCCCTGGAGGAGGCCTTGAATGCCCTGGAAAATGACTATGAATACCTGCTTAAGGGAGATGTGTTCACAGAGGATGTAATCCGCTCCTGGATTGCCTACAAGAGGGAAAGCGAGGTGGATCCCATTCGCTTGCGACCGCATCCTTACGAGTTCATGCTCTATTACGATATCTAGTTCCTGCACCCAGGAGGCCTTGACCAAAAGGCCAAAATCAGGATTTAGTACCAGTATGGGCGGGCCCGGTGGCAGAAAAAGTTCTGTCACTGGGCCTGCCTGTCTGCAAAAGGAAAGAGCAAATAATAGTTAACCCGGGGCAAAGATTGCAAATAGGCCCAAGTCAACTGCAAAGGATAAGCTCTTCTTCAGCCTATTTAGGCTCGCTGCTAAGAAACAGGGAGCATTATGCCTGGCTGGCTGAACAGGGAAGGCTCTTGCGGCGCTATGCCCTGGTAGAGCTTTACCAGGAGCTGCAGGTCAGGGCCCAAAACTGCGCTGATATCCATGATCTTTTTTTTCTCTTTCGGGACTTCAAGCAAAAGCATTTCCTGCGCATCGCAGGCAGGGAATGTCTGGGCTGGGCTGGATTCAGGCAGAGCACCCAGCAACTTAGCGATTTGGCAGCGGTCTGTCTGCAGGCAGGGCTGGAGCTTTTGGCCCAGCAGCCTGGATTGTGGCTACAGCACCAGGAAGTTGTCGTCTGGAGGGAGCTTGAGGGCAGGAGCAGCCTGGCTGTGCTGGGCCTGGGCAAACTGGGCGGATATGAGCTTAATTATGTTTCAGACGTGGATCTGGTTTTCTTGCACCAGGCCTTAAGCAACCAAGATGGATACTCCAGGGTCAAGCCCTTGCAGAACAAGCTCTGTCAAACCTTGGCCAGCCTGCTCGGGGACCAGGTGCAGGGGGACCGGGTCTTCAAGGTGGATTTGCGCCTGCGGCCCGGAGGCAGGGAAGGGGAACTGGTCAGCGGCCTGCATTCCGCATTGGATTATTACCAGCTAAGGGGCAGATCCTGGGAGCGCCAGGCCCTGCTCAAGGCCAGGGCAGTGGCAGGGGACAAGGCCTTGGGCAATCAGTTCCTGCAGCAGGTCAGGCCCTTTGTCTTCAGGCGTTTTCTGGATTTCCAGGCCTTGGGAGAATTGCGCTCCATGCGGGACAGGATCCTGGAGGAAGCAAGCAAGCTCTGCAAAGGCCCTGATGCAGATATCAAGCTGGGCAGTGGAGGCATTAGGGAGATCGAGTTCCTGGTCCAGTCCCTGCAGCTGGTCTATGGTGGACGCTATCCAGAGCTGCAGGAGACCAACACCTTGCGCAGCCTAAAACTGCTGCTGGATTTCAATATATTGCCCGCCCAGACGGAGCAGGAATTGCGTGCAGACTATGTATTCCTGCGCAGGCTGGAGCATTGGATCCAGCTGGATCAGAACCGGCAGACCAGCAAGATTCCGGACAGCGAGGAATCCAGGCAGAGACTGGCTTCTGCCCTGGGCTATACAGGGGGGGTCCAGGCCCTGCAAGCTGAAATCCAAGATTCCAGGCAAAGGGTGCATGACCACTTCCAGGCCTTGTTCCAGGAAGCCCCCGGCTCTAGGAGCAGCAAGGCCCATAAGGCTGCCAGGACAAGCGCGGGGTCGGATGCACAGGAGCTGGAATCCGAGCTGCTGCAGCTTTTGCCTGAATCCGGACAGAAGGTTCTGCAAGAGCTGCAGGCAGCTTTGCCCTGGCAGAGCAGGGAGCAGGGATCTCTGCTCCAGGCTAGGATCCGGGATTTTCTGCAGCAGCTGCAAAACAGGCCAGGCTTGGCCCAGGCCCTGGATCAGACAGATGTTCCGCTCCAGGAGCTGTTGTTGGCCCTGGGACAAAGCGGGATTGTACACAGCCTGATTCGGGCCCAGCCAGGCCTGGCAGAGGGGCTGCTGCAGCAAAAAAAGGTTCAGGCTGACTTCTGGAGCGGATGCAGCACGCTGCTGCAGGGCTGCGGTTCCTTTGAGGAGGCCCTGGAATGGATCAGACGCTTTAAGAATGAGCGCATCCTGTCTTTGGCCCTGCAGGATCTGCAGGGGGAAATACCAGGCAGCAGGCTGGAGGAGGAGCTGACCCAGGTCGCGGACTTCACTCTGCAGGAGACTTACGGCTTGGTGGCTCGGCACATGGGCCTGGATACAGGACAGCCCCTGGCAGTCCTGGCCTTGGGCAGGGCCGGCAGCAGGGAGATGGGCTATCTTTCTGACCTGGATCTGGCATTTGTATATGATCCCCAGCCAGGAGAGGACCAGGATCTGATTCCGGAGCAGGTGGTACGCTTTATCCAGCGCCTGATGCGTATGCTGAGTACCCCTTTGCAGGACGGTCCAGGATATGTGGTGGATGCCAGGCTACGACCCACAGGGAACTATGGCCCTTTGGTCAGCACCAGGCGCAGCTGGCAGGAGTATTATTCCCAGCAGGCAGACATATGGGAGATCCAGGCCTTGCTGCGCATGCGTTTTGTGGCTGGCAACAGGGCTCTGGGACAAGGGCTGCAGGATTTTGCCGCAAAGACTGTTTTTCAAAATAGAAAACCAGGAGAGGTCTGGCCCCGGCTTTGTTCCTTGAGGCAGCGCATGCTTCAGGAGCGGGCCAGGGAAAAACAGGATCTCCTTGACCTGAAGCTGGGCCAGGGCGGCCTGGTGGAGCTGGAGTTTCTGGCCCAGGGCGCACAGCTTGTGTTCGGTGCGCAAGAGCCAGGCCTTCGCTTTGCAAATATTCGCAGCATTCTGCCCCAGGGACTGCAGGCCCTGGAGGTGCCAGGCGGCAGCTACTTAGAGGCAGCATTTAGCCTGTACCGAGCCCTGGAGAGGCGGTTGCAGCATCTAAACAATGCTGCCTCCTCTAGTATCAGCCGGGATGATCTGCAGCAGATGCAGATTATGGGCCTTTGGCCTGCAGGGGATCAGGTTTTGGGTCTGGAGGGCTGGCAGGACTTGCTGCATATAAGGCGCAGGGTGAGCAGGTCCTGGCAAGGTATGTGCAAACAGTTTTTTTAAAATAAAGAAGCGGGGGAAGATATGTGTCGTCTGTTCGCTTTGACCAGCATAGAGCCCCAGTCTCCTATGCTGGCCATGCAGGCCATGGATGTGATGCGGGAGGGACACGACGGTTCAGGTGTGGGCTTGATGCTCACAGATCTGGCCGGGCCCTTTGAATACTTCAAGGAGTCCCCAATACTCTCCGGGATCTTCACTAAAGAGGGGCTACAGAGGCTGGACAGCTATATGATGGAGATCGGGTTCAAAACCAAGTACAGGCTCTCCCTGCGCGCGGATAAGACCCCTCCGGCAGAAGTGCCCAAGAGGGACAACTACCTGATCCGGGCCTACGATTATCCAGAGGATTGGGAAGGGCTCTCCTGGGAGGAAAAGGCCAGGCGTCTGCTTATGATCAGGCTCAGGCTCAGGGAAATGGGCCAGGAAAAGGAGGACATGATCGTGTTCAGCTTTTGGCCGGATGTGATCATGCTCAAGGAGATTGGAGACCCCATGACCGTGGCCAAGTATCTGCACTTGGAACATCCTGAGCTGCAGGCCAGGGTGATAATGGCCCAGGGCAGGCAGAATACTAACTATGCCATAAACCTCTATGCCTGCCATCCATTTTTTGTCCAGGGCGTGGCCAGCATGACCAACGGGGAGAATACTGCATTTGTGCCTATCAAGGAATTTTTAAGCTCCAGAGGGTTCCCTGGGTATCAAGGCTATCAATCAGATTCAGAGGTCTTTACCCATATTCTGCATTACACATTGAATTCTTTGGGTCTGGGCCTGGAGGCCTACAAGCACATCATTACCCCACTCAAGGATGAAGACCTGCAGAAGCACCCCAATGCTGAGTTTCTGCGCGGCCTGAAGCGCACTTGCCGCAGGCTGATCATTGACGGTCCCAACTGCGTTATAGGCTGCCTGCCGGACAAGAGCCTATTCATGGCCCAGGACAGGAAAAAGCTGCGGCCTGGAGTGGTGGGGGGCAGACCGGGATTCTACGCCTTTTCCTCAGAGGTTTGCGGTCTGGAGGCAGTTTTGCCCCAGGGGGAGAATGGCAACCAATATTATCAACCCATGCATCTGGACACTGTAAGCGTGGACAGTCAGCGCCAGGAGATAAAGATATGCTCTCAACAGGATTCATTGGCCCCAATACAATGAGCGTCAAGGATCTGCCCTGGCAGATCCAATGGAGCGAGCAGAGGTGCACCTTGTGCGGCAGGTGCTGCAGTGTCTGCCCTGTGCAGGCCCTGGAGTTGGGGGTGTTTAGAAAAAGGAGCATCCAGACCCCCATGGGACTGCAGCAAAAGCCGGAAAATACCTTTTCCATCTACTATGGCATCAGGCAAAGGACCAGTCCGGAGCAGGCCTGCGTGGGCTGCGGCATGTGCACCCAGGTTTGCCCTAATGAGGCCATTTTGCCCGTGCGCAGCGATGAGCAGGACAAACAGCGGTTTCATGTCAACCAGGCAGGCCAGCCCAGGCGCAGGGGGGGCAGGCGAAATAACCCGGCAGGAGTCCTGGATCGGATCAAGTTCACCCGGATCTCCATGCTCACTGATCCGGCCCTGGATGCGGGCAGGCACGAGTTCGAGCTGCGTACCCTGCTGGGCAGGGTGCTCCCTCCAGAGAAGGCCTTGAATTTGCAGCAGGAAAACGGCTGGTCCCCGCCGGTGCGGGAAATATACCCCTTAATTATCGGTAGCATGTCCTTCGGCGCCTTGTCCCCTAATATGTGGGAAGGCTTGATCATGGGAGTGACCTATTTAAACGAGGAGCTGGGCATGCCGGTGCGCATGGCCACCGGAGAGGGGGGCTGCCCGCCCAGGCTGCTGCGCTCGCGTTTCCTGAAATACGTGATTTTGCAGATCGCCAGCGGCTACTTTGGCTGGGACGAGATAATCCATGCTTTGCCTGAGATGAAGGAGGACCCTTGTGCAGTGGAGATCAAGTACGGCCAGGGTGCCAAGCCCGGGGACGGGGGGCTTTTGATGTGGTACAAGGTGAATCAATTGATTGCCGCCATCAGGGGCGTGCCCCAGGGGGTCAGCCTGCCCAGCCCGCCTACGCACCAGACCAAGTACTCCATTGAGGAGGCTGTAGCCAAGATGATCCAGTCCATGTACATGGCCTGGAATTTCCGGGTCCCTGTCTATCCCAAGATTTCCGGGACCTCCACTGCCCTGGCAGTGCTGAACAACTTAAGCCGCAACCCTTATGCCGCAGGCCTGGCTATAGACGGTGAAGACGGGGGCACAGGCGCGGCCTACAATGTCTCCATGGACCATATGGGCCATCCTATAGCCAGCAATCTCCGGGACTGCTACCTGAATCTGGTCAAGCTGGGCATGCAAAACGAGATACCCTTGTTTGCAGCAGGAGGGGTGGGCAAGAACGGCAACCTGGCTGCAAATGCAGCAGCCCTGATCATGCTGGGAGCCAGCGGGGTGCAGATGGGCAAGTACATCATGCAGGCAGCAGCAGGCTGCCTGGGCTCGGAGCGGGATCGCTGCAACGTCTGTAATATCGGGGCCTGCCCCAAGGGGATTACCTCCCAGGACCCCAGGCTGTACCGCAGGCTGGATCCGGAAGACGTGGCCCAGAGGGTGGTTGATGTGTATCTGGCCTTTGATACTGAGCTAAGAAAGATAGTGGCCCCCTTGGGCAGATCCACCTCCCTGCCCATAGGCATGTCAGATGCTTTGGGCATAGATGATCTGGATGCTGCGAACAGGCTGCAGATCAGCCATGTGGTCTAAGCAGACAAGCAAGAAAGCGGATTATAGATAACTAGAGTGTGTTGCAAAATTCGATGTCAGAGGGCTGTTGAAGGCTCATGAGCTGCGCATCCCCCCGTCATTGCGAGGAGTCTTCGACGAAGCAATCTCTTTCTGCGACACGCCCTAACTAACTGCCCAAGGGCAGTTTTTTGTAGGAGAGTTAAGGATGCAGGACTTAAATCAGGACATTTTGCAGATAAGCGGCTGGCAGGACGGCCAGAGGAAGGAGTCCAGGGTCCTGGAGGAAGAGATCCAGGAGGCAGTGGCTGCAGGCAGCAGGCAACTGCAGATCCAGGCTGCAGGCCAGCATGGGATAGGAGGCAGGCTCTGGGCTGCTGCACAGGAAAAGGTGGAGATTACTGTTAGCGGTCCCCCGGGCCAAAGGCTGGGCTCCATGGGTTTTGCCAACACCAGGATCCAGGTCCAGGGCAATGCCTCGGATGATGTGGGCTGGCTTAATGCAGGCGCGGACATAGTGGTTCTGGGCCATGCAGGCAATGGAGTGGCTAACGCCATGGCCCAGGGCAGGGTCAGCATAGGCGGCAACACAGGTTCCAGGGCTATGACCATGACCAAGCGAAACCCCAGGTTCGCACCTCCTGAGCTCTGGGTTTTGGGGTCTGTGGGGGATTATTTCGCCGAATTCATGGCCGGGGGTACAGCAGTAGTTTGCGGCCATGAACCCCAGAATGCGGAAAATATCCTGGGCTACAGGTCCTGTGTGGGCATGGTAGGGGGCAAGATTTATTTCAGGGGCCAAGCACAGGGCTTCAGCCAGGCAGATGCTCAGTTGGAAGCTTTAACAGATCAGGATTGGCAGTGGCTGCAGGAAAACCTGCAGGCCTTTTTGCAGCGCATCCAGAGGATGGATCTTTGGGAGGAGCTAAGCCGTGCAGGGGATTGGCAGCTTTTACAGGTCAAGAGCCCTATGCAGAAGAAGGGCTCCCCCAGGCAGGGCATGGCCGATTTCAGGCAGAAGACATGGGAGGCAGAGCTGGGCCAGGGCGGGCTTATCGGAGATCTGGCCAAGTATGACCGCAGTCAGATCCCGGTGGTGGCCTCAGGTCAGCTGCGCAGATTCGTGCCAGTCTGGGAGCAGGGCACTTATGCCCCGCCGTGTGAGGCTGCCTGCCCCACTGGGATACCGGTGCGGGACAGGTGGCGCTTAGTGCGGGAAAACAGGCTGCAGGAGGCAGTCAATCTGGCCCTGGAACATACCCCTTTTCCTGCCAGCGTCTGCGGCTATCTGTGTCCTAACCTCTGCATGCAGGCCTGCAGCAGGCAGGAGAAGAATCTGCCTGCAGTGGATGTCACTCTGCTGGGCAGAGCCAGTCTGGAGGCTGAAGCCCCTGCCCTGCCTGAGCTATCTGGCAGCAAGGTGGCAGTGATAGGAGCAGGCCCGGCAGGCCTTTCAGTAGCCTGGCAGCTGAGGCAAAAAGGTCACCAGGCAGTGGTCTTTGATCGCAGCCGTAATATCGGGGGCAAGCTGAAGCAGATCATCCCTGGCAGCAGGATACCGGAAGAGGTTCTGGACCAGGAATTGCATAGGCTGCAGGAGCTTTTGCCTAAGGTGGAGCTGGAGCAGGATTTGATCCAGGAGGATATGGAAGGCCTAAAGCAGGAGTACGACTTTGTAATCCTGGCTGTGGGGGCCCAGAAGCCCAGGATGCTGAACATCCCTGGTGTAGAGCGGGCTAAGAGCGCCCTGGAGTTTTTGCGCCGCAGCAAACAGGACCAGGCAAAAGTAGGTTCCAGGGTGGTGATCATAGGTGCAGGCAATGTGGGCTGCGACGTGGCCACAGAGGCAGCCAGGCTGGGGGCAAAAGAGATTACCCTGTTGGATGTGCAGGAGCCTGCCTCGTTCGGCAAGGAAAGACAGGCTGCAGAGGCAGTGGGGGCCAAGTTCAGATGGCCGGTATTTACCCGGGAGATCACTGAGCAGGGAGTGGTCCTGGACAGTGGGGAGCTTATAGCAGCGGATACTGTGCTTATCTCTGTGGGCGAAGTGCCGGAGCTGTCCTTCTTGCCCTCCAGTATAAAGCAAAACCG
>JBNJDO010000048.1:0-15796 GCA_051744965.1 Thermodesulfobacteriota bacterium
CGCACCCAGCAGATCATAGCCCATGAGTCAGGGGTGGCCAACAGCATAGATGTTCTGGGTGGCTCCTACCTCCTGGAAGAGCTTACAGACAGGATAGAGGCGGAGGCCTGGGAGCTGATGCAGAAGATCGAGGATCAGGGCGGAGTGGTTCCGGCTATTGAGCAGGGATTTATTCAACGCCAGATCGAAGATTCTGCCTATGAATACCAGAAAAAGGTGGAAAGCGGGGAAAGGATAGTAGTGGGCTCCAACAAGTTTCAGAGCAAGGAGGATGTGAAGGTGCCCCTGCTGCGCATAGATCCTGAGGTGGAAAGGCAGCAGAAGCAAAGGGTGCAGGAGGTCCGGGAAAGCCGCAATCAGCAGGCTGTGCAGCAGAATCTGAATACCCTGCATGAGGCTGCCCAGAGCGGAGCAAATCTGATGCCCCCCATACTGAATGCAGTGCGGGAATACGCCACTATCGGGGAGATATGCAATGTGCTCAGGGAGGTCTTTGGAGAGCACCGGGAATAGTTGCCCAAGATTCAAAACCAAGTCCGGGTGCGGAAAATAACAGGAGCGAGCAAGATGTCCACTTTAGATAAAATAAAAGAATTGCAGGCCATGCAGGAGCAGATGCTGCAGATGGGCGGGGAAAAGGCTGTGGCCAAGCATAAGGAAAAGGGCAAGCTCACCGCCCGGGAGCGCCTGGAGTTCTTTTTTGATCCAGGCACCTTCCAGGAAACCGACATGTTCGTCAAGCACAGATGCGTAAATTTCGGCATGCAAGGTGTGGATGTTCCTGCAGAGGGAGTCATCACTGGGTACGGATTGGTGCAGGGCAGGCCGGTATGCGCCTATTCCCAGGATTTTACCTCCAGGGCCGGAAGCCTGGGGGAGATGCACGCCAAGAAGATCTGCAAGATCATGGATCTGGCCCTGAAGTCTGGTATGCCAGTAGTAGGCCTGAACGACTCCGGCGGGGCCAGGATCCAGGAAGGCGTGGATGCCCTTTCTGGATACGGTCAGATCTTTTTCCGCAATTCCAACGCCTCAGGGGTGATTCCCCAGATCTCCTGCATCATGGGGACCACAGCAGGTGGGGCTGTATACTCCCCTGCCATGACCGACTTTGTGTTCATGGTCAAGAACTCCAGCTACATGTTCATTACCGGGCCGGAAGTGATCAAGTCCGTGACCGGAGAAGAGGTGACTTTCGAAGATCTGGGCGGGGCCCTGGTGCACAATCAAAAGAGCGGGGTGGCCCATTTTGTCTGTGAAAGCGACGAGGATGCCCTGCGGCAGATCCAGCGTCTGCTTTCATTCCTGCCCCTGAACAACATGGAGGATCCTCCACTGCAGGAGTCTACAGATGATCCCAGCCGCGAGGATCCCAACCTGGACAGCATTGTCCCGGACAGTGCGAACCAGGCCTATGATATGCAGGAGGTGATCCGCTCCCTGGTGGACGATGGGGACTTCTTCCAGCCCCATGCTTATTATGCCACCAACATGATTGTGGGCTTTGCCAGGCTAAACGGCCAAACCATAGGCATTGTGGCCAATCAGCCCAAGGTCTATGCAGGCTGCCTGGATATAGATGCTTCGGACAAGGCCACTAGGTTCATCCGCTTTTGCGATGCCTTCAATATTCCTCTTTTGACCATAGCTGACGTGCCTGGATATCTGCCCGGGACCCAGCAGGAATGGGGGGGCATTATCAGGCACGGGGCCAAGCTCTTGTGGTGCTACTCCGAGGCCACTGTGCCCAAGCTGCTCCTGGTGACCCGCAAGTCCTACGGCGGGGCCTACCTGGCCATGTGCTCCAAGGATCTGGGCGCAGACATGGTATTTGCCTGGCCCACTGCAGAGATCGCGGTCATGGGCGCCAGCGGGGCTGCCAACGTGATCCACAGAAAGGAGATCCAGAACGCGGAAGATCCTGAAGCCAAACGCCAGGAAAAGGTGCAGGAATACGAGGAGATATTTTCCAATCCTTACCGGGCCGCGAATCGGGGCTATATTGATGCCATTATTCCGCCCAGGGAGACCAGGCCCAGGCTGATCAAGGCCTTGCAGGTACTGCAGACCAAGCGGGAGGCCAGATCTCCCAAGAAGCACGGCAATATCCCTGTTTAGGCAAAACCCCCAAGGAGGAAGCCCATGCTCAAGAAGATAGACCATCTAGGCATAGCAGTGCATTCTCTAGAGGAGGCCAGACAGTTTTATGAAGGGGCCTTAGGGCTTAGCTGCGAAAAGGTGGAGGAGATCCCCTCCCAAAAAGTGCGTACTGCATTCTATGAACTGGGCGAGGTGCATATAGAGCTCCTGGAGCCCATGGATGAGGAAAGCCCTGTGGCCAAGTTCCTGGCCAAGAACGGGCCTGGGGTGCACCATGTGGCTTATGCCACAGATGATGTCCAGGCCCAGCTGGAGCAGGCCAGCCAGGCAGGCTGCAAGCTGATCAACCAGGAGCCGGTGTCCGGGGCAGGGGGCAAGCAGGTGGCTTTCTTGCATCCCAAGTCCAGCTTTGGGGTGCTGACTGAGTTCTGCAGCCATGAAGAATAGGGCAGCCCAGAGAATTTGGATCAGGCATGGAAACCATCTGCCCGGCATAAAGGAGAGCACACAGGATGAAGATCCACGAATACCAGGCTAAGGAGCTTTTCAAGCAGTATCAGGTACCAGTGCCCCAGGGCAGGGCTGCCTTCAGCATCCAGGAGGCAGAAAAAGCAGCTCAGGAGCTGGACAGCTTTCCAGTGGTACTCAAGGCCCAGATCCATGCCGGTGGCAGGGGCAAGGCCGGCGGGGTCCAGCTGGCCCATTCCCTGCAAGAGGTGCGGGAAGTGGCAGAGAACCTTTTGAATATGCGTTTGGTTACTCCGCAGACAGGAACAGAGGGCCGCAGTGTAAGCAGGCTCCTGCTGGAGGAGGGCCTGCAGATTGAAAATGAGCTCTACCTGGGCCTGCTGCCGGACCGCAGCAGCGGACAGAATGTGATCATGGCCAGTGAGGCCGGAGGCATGGATATCGAGGAGGTGGCTGAGAAGAGCCCGGAGAAGATAGTCAAGGTATTTGTTTCTCCGCTTTTGGGCCTGCAGGGCTATCATTGCCGCAAGATAGCCTTTGGCCTGGACCTGTCTGCAGCTGCCAGGAAGTCCATGCTGCAGATCCTGCCCAAGCTGTACAAGCTGTTTTTGGATCTGGATTGCTCCCTGCTGGAGATCAATCCCCTGGTTGTGGACAGCCAGGAGAAGGTCCTGGCCCTGGATGCCAAGCTAAGCTTTGATTCCAATGCCCTGTTCAGACACAAGGAGCTTTTGGATTACCGGGATCTGGAGGAAGAGGATCCCCTGGAGGTGGAAGCCTCCAAGTTCGGTCTGAACTATATCAAGATGCAGGGCAATGTGGGCAACATGGTCAATGGCGCAGGCCTGGCCATGGCCACCATGGACATTATCAAGCAGGCCGGGGCTGAGCCAGCCAATTTCCTGGATGTGGGCGGTGGAGCCAGTACAGAGATGGTGGAAAACGGCTTCAGGATCATTCTGGGGGATGAGAATGTTCAGGCCATATTGATCAACATCTTCGGAGGGATCCTAAGGTGCGATGTTTTGGCCAAGGGAGTGGTCCAGGCTGCTGCCCAGGTGGGCCTGAACGTGCCTGTGGTGGTGCGCATGGAAGGTACCAACGTGGAGGAAGGCAGAAGGATCCTGGCGGATTCCAAACTGGATCTGAGAACAGCCAAGGATTTGGAGGACGCAGCCAGGCAAGTGGCCAGTATAGCGAGCTAGTAATTCTGTAAGGAATGGATTATGAGCATATATGTGGATGAGAGTACACGGATCCTGGTGCAGGGCATCACAGGCAAGGAGGGCAGCTTCCACGCCAGGCAGTGCCTGGATTACGGCAGCCAGGTGGTGGCCGGGACCACTCCGGGCAAGGGCGGAGGGGAAGTGGAAGGCGTGCCAGTGTTCAATACTGTGCAAGGGGCTGTGCAGGACACAGGCGCTAACTGCAGCCTGATATTCGTGCCCCCTGCTTTTGCTGCAGACGCCATACTGGAGAGTGCAGACGCAGGGCTGGATCTAGTGGTGGCTATCACGGAAGGCATTCCGGTGCAGGACATGCTCAAGGTCAAGGAGGCACTGGCCAGTGGCTCCACTAGGCTCATTGGACCCAACTGCCCAGGGATAATCTCCCCAGGCAAAAGCAAGGTGGGAATCATGCCCGGAGCCATACATATGCCCGGGTCTATTGGTGTGGTTTCCAGATCCGGGACACTGACCTACGAGGTGGTTTACCAGCTGACCCAGGCTGGACTGGGGCAGAGCACTTGTCTGGGAATAGGCGGGGATCCGGTGAACGGCACTGATTTTTTGGATTGTCTGCAGGCCTTTGAGCAGGATCCAGGCACCAAGGGCGTGGTCCTGGTGGGCGAGATAGGCGGGGATGCAGAGGAAATGGCAGCCCAGTTTGTGCAGCAGAATATGACTAAGCCTGTGGTGGGCTTTATAGCCGGACTTACAGCCCCGCCAGGCCGCAGGATGGGCCATGCCGGGGCTATTGTCAGCGGCAAGAGCGGTACAGCCCAAGGCAAGATCCAGGCCATGCGAGAAGGGGGCATCCAGGTCTGCGAGGACCTGACCAGGCTGGGTAGCTTTTGTGCAGAGGTCTTTAGTGATCAGCTGAATTGATTTGGGCTTAAGCTGTCAGGGATTCTGCTAAACACCTTTTGTTTGCCAGGTAATTAGTTTAGGCTGGGAGTACAACTTTAGACTGTAACAGGGGGGAGAGTATGAGCAATGCCTATGAACAAGCCTACTCCAGGTCCATAAACGATCCCCAGGCCTTCTGGGGAGATTTGGCAGAGGACTGCCATTGGTTCAAGAAGTGGGACAGGGTGCTGGATGATTCCAACAAGCCCTTTTATCATTGGTTTGCTGGAGGGGAGCTAAACACCTGCTACAATGCCCTGGATCTGCATGTACAAAACGGGCGCGGGGACCAGGTAGCTCTGATCTACGACAGTCCGGTTACAGAGACCATTAAGCATTACACCTACTCGGATCTCCTGCAGCAGGTTTCTGCCTTTGCCGGAGTCCTTGCAGAGCAAGGCGTGGGCAAGGGGGACCGGGTGATCATTTACATGCCCATGATTCCTGAGGCTGCAATAGCCATGCTGGCCTGCGCCAGGCTGGGGGCCATCCATTCCGTGGTCTTTGGCGGGTTTGCAGCCAACGAGCTGGCCACTCGCATCAACGATGCCCAGCCCAAGCTGATTGTCTCTGCTTCCTGCGGGATAGAGGTCAGTCGCGTAGTGGAGTACAAGCCCCTGTTGGACAAGGCCATCGAGATGGCCCAGACCAAGCCGGAAAAGTGCATTATATTCCAGCGGCCCATGTATCAGGCCCAGATGGACAAGGAGCGGGATCTGGACTGGCAGGAGATGATGCAAAAGGCCAAACCCAGGGACTGCGTCCCAGTTGCTGCAACTGACCCCTTGTATATCCTGTATACTTCCGGGACTACAGGCCAGCCCAAGGGTGTAGTCCGGGACAATGGAGGCCATCTGGTGGCTCTGAAATGGAGCATGAAGTCCATCTACAATCTGGATGCCGGGGATGTGTTCTTCACAGCCTCGGATATAGGCTGGGTAGTGGGCCATTCCTACATAGTCTACGCCCCGCTTTTCAAGGGCTGCACCACTATCATGTTCGAGGGCAAGCCTGTGGGCACCCCTGATGCAGGGGTCTTCTGGCGGGTTATCTCCCAGCACAATGTGAAAACCATGTTTACTGCACCGACTGCCTTTCGGGCCATCAAGCAGCGGGATCCCAAGGCTGAGCTGGTCAAAGAGTATGATATGTCCAACTTTCAGGCCCTGTTTCTGGCAGGGGAGAGACTGGATCCAGATACTCTGCACTGGGCTGAAAGGCATCTGCAGGTGCCGGTGATTGATCACTGGTGGCAGACCGAGACTGCCTGGGCCATAGCAGCCAATTGTATGGGGCTGCATCAGTTCCCTATCAAGCCTGGCTCTCCCACCAAGCCGGTGCCGGGTTGGAATCTGTTTTCCCTGGATAATGAGGGCAACCCTGTAGCCCCAGGCCAAATCGGAACCCTGGCGGTCAAGCTACCCTTGCCCCCTGGGGCCCTGCCCACCCTATGGAACAACGACCAGGGGTTTGTGGATAAATATCTCTCTGAATTTCCAGGCTATTATAACACATCTGATGCCGGGTATCTGGACGAAGAAGGCTATGTCTTTGTCATGTCCCGAACTGATGACATTATCAATGTAGCAGGACACAGGCTTTCCACTGGGGCCATGGAAGAGGTCCTGGCTGATCATCCGGATGTGGCTGAATGCGCAGTAGTGGGTGTGGAGGATGAGCTCAAGGGCCAGGCCCCTGTAGGATTTCTGGTCATAAGCGCTGGAGTGGAGCGCGATCCAGAGGAAATAGAAAAGGAAGCTGTGCAGCTGATCCGGGACAAGATCGGACCTGTGGCAGCATTCAAGAGGGCCACAGTGGTCAGCAGACTGCCCAAGACCAGATCAGGCAAGGTCCTGCGGGGTACTATCCAGAAGATAGCGGATAACCAGGCATATAGTACTCCAGCCACCATAGACGATCCAGACATCTTGAGCGAAATGGAGCAGACCCTGGAAAGAATTGGTTTGGGCAAGTCCAGACAGAGATAAAGTCAGATTAGGGTTCAGGTCCTTGTTTGCAGGCTGTTTTCTCCAAATCAGCCTGCAAAGGCCTGGACCCTTTTGTTTTTTACTTTGCGCAGCACATCCCTATGCAATTTTTTTATAATTAGGCGCTCAACTTTGAGCCCTCAAGCAACAATGCAAAAAACAAAAGGTGCATGGCATGGAGGATAAGCCCCAGATTCTGGAAAGGAGCAGAGCAGGTATTTACGCCCAGGCCACAATTGCTGACTTTGCCCAAAGGAAGACTGAGTTTCAGGGCCTGGGCAGAAAAAGGGGGCCCAAGCCTGCCGGATCCAGGGAAGTGGTCTGTGTTCAGGCCTGCAGGACTCCCTACGGTAGGCTGGGCGGGGCCTTGAAGGAGTATGATGCTGCCCAGCTGGGAGCCTTGGCAATCCAGGAGGTCCTGCGCAGGGTGCGGGAGAGGTTCCAGCCGGAGGACGTGGATTATGTGTTCATGGGCCAGGTGGTGCCTGCTGGCTGCGGCCAGGTGCCCAGCAGGCAGGCCTCCATCCTGGCTGGGCTGCCTGAGTCAGTGCCCTCTATCACTGTGAACAAGGTCTGCTCCTCAGGTATCAAGACCGTGGACCTGGGAGCACAGATGATCCAGCTGGGCAGGGCTGAGATAGTGATTGCCGGCGGCCAGGAGAGCATGTCCAACGGTCCCTATGCCCTGCCTGAGATGCGCTTTGGCCAGCGCATGGCTCTGCCTGAGGCCAGGGCCATGGATCTCATGGTCTACGACGGCCTCTGGGATCCCTTTTACAACAGGCACATGGCCCTGCATGGCTCAGAGACCAGCGACGAGTTCGGCTTTACCCGGGAGGATAACGACGCCTGGGCTTTGAACTCCCAGATGGCAGCGAAACAGGCCATGCAGGAGGGCAGACTGCAGGAGGAGGTATTCCCAGTTCAGGTGGGCTCTGGCAAGAAGTCCTGGGTCCTGGAGCAGGATGAGCAGCCCAGGCCGGAGACTACCATGGACAGTCTGGCCAAACTTCCTCCGGTATTTAATCACTTGAGTTCTGTGACTGGAGGCCCCGGGAGCATTACTGCAGGCAATGCGCCTGGAATAAACGACGGCGGGGATGTCTGCCTGCTGATGAGCAGGCAGAAGGCTGATGAGCTGGGTTTAAAGCCCTTTTTTCATATCCTGGATTATGCAGAGGTCTCCCAGCCCACCAAGGACATCGCTACTGTGCCCGGGCTGGCCATAAAAAAGGTCCTGGAGCAGAATCAGATGACTATCCAGGACGTGGATCTGATTGAGATCAACGAGGCCTTTGCAGCAGTGACCCTGATCAGCGCCAGGAGCATCCTGGGCCTTAGCCAGGAGGAGATGCAGTCCAAGGTCAATGTCAACGGCGGGGCCATAGCCTATGGCCATCCCATTGGGGCCACAGGGGCCAGGATTGTCATGACTCTGGCCTACGAGCTGCGCAGGCGCGGTGGCGGAATAGGAGTCTGCGGTATCTGCTCCGGCCTAGCCCAGGGGGACGCCATGCTGATCAAGGTGGATGCAGAATAAGGATTGGAGGTGATAGATTATGGGTGTCCAAAAAATAATGGTTGTGGGCGCGGGCCAAATGGGCAGCGGTATTGCCCAGGTTGCGGCCCAGAGCGGATATCAGGTCTTTTTGAACGATATCTCCCAGGATCTGGTGCAAAAAGGGCTAAACAGCATAGAGAAGAATCTGGATCGGGCCTTGGGCAAGGGCAAGATAACTGAAGAAGACAAAAAGCAGACCCTGGGCAGGATAGAGACCTGCGTGGAGCTGGACCCGGCCAGCCAGGCGGATCTGGTGGTGGAGGCAGTAGTGGAAAAAATGGAGATCAAGGCCCAGATTTTCTCCAAGCTGGATGAGATCTGCCCCGGGCACACTATATTGGCCAGCAATACCTCCTCATTGCCCATAACAGGCATTGCAGCCCATACCAAGAGACCGCAGCAGGTGATCGGGATGCACTTCATGAATCCGGTACCGGTGATGAAGCTGGTGGAGATTATCAACGGACTGGCCACTACCCCGGAGGTGAGCGCCACTGTGCAGGAAGTGGCCGGCAAGATGGGCAAGACCACTGTGGAGTGCAAGGATGTGCCCGGGTTTGTCTCCAACCGGGTGCTGATGGTCATGCTCAATGAAGCCCTTTGGGAGCTCTATGAGGGTGTGGCCAGCGCAGAGGGCATAGACAATATTATGAAGCTGGGCATGAATCACCCCATGGGCCCTCTGGCCCTGGCTGATCTGATCGGCCTGGATACTGTGCTCTCCATTCTGCATGTCCTGCAGGAGGGATACGGGGATCCCAAGTACAGGCCCAGCCCATTGCTCAAGTCCTATGTGAATGCTGGCTGGCTGGGCAGAAAGTCCGGGAAGGGAATCTACGACTACAGCTAAAATGTGTTAAGGAGAATGCAGTTATGCGCAGCGTGAATTATGAGCCCTTGAGCCCGTTGCAGTTTCTGGAGCGCAGTGCCTATGTGTATCCGGAGAAGACAGCTATAATTTATGGAGAGCAGAGGTACAGCTATGCGGACTTCAAGGACAGGGTCTGCCGTCTGGCCACAGCCCTGAAGCAAAAAGGAGTGGAAAAAGGGGATAAGGTGGCCTTCCTGGCCCCGAATATTCCGCATGTACTGGAGGCCCATAATGCAGTGCCTCTTTTGGGCGCAGTTCTGGTGACCATCAATATCAGGCTCTCTGCCCAGGAGATAAAGTATATTCTAGAGGACTCCGGGAGCAAGTTCCTGTTTCTGGACAGCGAGTTTTTTGGCACTGTTGAGCCTGTGCTGGATGAGCTGCAGGGAGTAGAGATCGTAAATATCTGCGATGTACAGGGCAAGGCCCTGGACGCTCCGGATTACGAGGAGTTCTTGCAGGTGGAGCCTGAGGATTTCAGATTCGGGGTGGAGGATGAGCTGCAGCCCATTACCCTGAACTATACCAGCGGAACCACAGGCAGGCCCAAAGGGGTGCTCTACTCCCACAGAGGTGCCTATCTGAACGCTTTGGGCGAGATCCTGGAGTATCACATCCAGCATAGATCCAAGTATGTCTGGACCCTGCCCATGTTCCATTGCAACGGCTGGTGTCATACCTGGGGAGTGAGTGCTCCAGGGGCTACGCATATCTGCCTGCGCAGGGTGGTGCCTGAAGACATTTTTGCCGCCATCTCCAAGAATCGGGCCACGCATCTGTGCGGGGCCCCTGTAGTGCTCTCTGCCATGGCTGACTATGCCAGCAAGAATCCGGTGGATGTACCAGAGGGCTTTATCATCAATACTGCCGGGGCTCCACCCTCTCCAGCCATTATCAAGCAGATGGAGTCCTTGGGGTGTAGCGTAACCCAGTGCTACGGCCTGACAGAGGTCTACGGGCCGCATAGCCTCTGCGCCTGGAAGGAGCAATGGGACGATCTGCACATGGAGGAGCGGGCCAAGATCAAGGCCAGGCAGGGAGTGCCCTATATTACCACCCATTTCATGCAGGTGGTGGACAGCCAGACCATGCAGCCAGTGCCCATGGATGGGCAGACCATGGGCGAGATCGTGATGCGGGGCAACAATGTCATGCTGGGTTATCACAATAAGCCGGAAGAGACAGAAAAGGCCTTCCAGGGGGGCTGGTTCCACAGCGGTGATCTGGCTGTGCTGCATCCGGATGGTTATGCAGAGATCAAGGATCGGCTCAAGGATGTGATCATCAGCGGAGGGGAGAATATCTCCTCTGTGGAGGTGGAGAATGTGATCCACGAGCACCCGGATGTCCTGGAGGTAGCTGTGGTAGGCATGCCCCACGAGAAGTGGCAGGAGGTGCCCAAGGCCTATATCAAGCTAAAAGAGGGTGCTCAGACCACGGTCCAGGATCTCCAGGATTTCTGCAGGGAGCGCATAGCCAAGTTCAAGGTTCCCAAAGAGATTGAATTTCTGGATCTGCCTAAGACAGCCACGGGCAAGATCCAGAAGCACAAACTAAGAGATTGGAATAAGTAGGTATTTGGAGGAAAAATATGTATTTTGCCCAGGAATTATTGGATAAGTGCAGTAGCCTGCGCAAGAAATGGGAAGATCAGGTCAGAAGGCTTCTGAACAAGAAAGGGGAGCGCAAGGATAGGTTTACCACTGTTTCGGACAAGGAGATCAACAGGCTTTACACCCCAGAGGATATCCAGGATCTGGATTTTGAGCGGGACATAGGCTTCCCGGGGGAGTATCCTTTTACCCGCGGGGTGCAGGCCACTGGCTACCGGGGCAGGCTCTGGACCTACCGCATGTTCTCCGGCATGGGCACTGCCCGGGAAACGAATGAGCGCTGGCACATGCTGCTTAGAAATGGCCAAACCGGCCTGAGCACTGCTTTTGATTTCCCCACCCTGATGGGCTATGATACTGACAGTCCCAAGGCTACTGGAGAGTGCGGCAAGTGCGGAGTAGCCATAGACACCCTGGAGGATTTCAAGGTCCTGGTAGAGGGCATCCCCCTGGACCAGGTGACTACCTCCATGACCATCAACCCCCCGGCCACTGTGCTTTGGGCCATGTATTGCGCCTGTGCTGAACAGCAGGGTGTATCCCTGGATCAGATCGGGGGCACCATCCAAAACGACATGCTCAAGGAATTCATTGCTCAGAAGACTTTCATGCTTCCTCCTGAGCCCTCCATCAAGCTGATCAGCGACACAGTGGAGTTCGGGACCAAATATGTACCCAAGTGGAACACCATCAGCATCAGCGGCTACCATATCCGGGAGGCAGGCTCCACTGCAGTTCAGGAGCTGGCCTTTACCCTGCGCGACGGCATGGAGTACGTGGAGGATGTTATAAATCGCAAAGGCATGCATCCGGATGAGTTCGCACCCAGGTTGTCCTTTTTCTTCAATGCCCATATCGATTTCTTTGAGGAGCTTTGTAAGATGCGGGCTGCGCGCAGGATGTGGGCCAAGATCATGCGGGAGAGGTACAAGGCTCAAAACGACCGCTCCCTTTGGCTGCGCTTTCACACCCAGACCGCAGGCTGTTCCCTGACTGCGCAGCAGCCCTACAACAATGTGGTGCGCACTGCCTTGGAAGCCTTGTCTGCAGTGCTGGGAGGCACCCAGTCCCTGCACACCAACTCCCTGGACGAGGTCTGGTGTCTGCCTACGGATCATGCTGTGCAGATCGCTTTGCGTACTCAGCAGATCATTGCAGAGGAGACAGGGGTGCCCAATACCATTGATCCCCTGGCAGGCTCCTATTTTGTGGAGAAGTTGACCAATGAGATGGAGGAGCAGGCCTGGGAGTACATCGAGAAGATAGACGAGATGGGCGGTATGTTGCAGGCCATTGAGCAGGGCTTCCCCCAGATGGAGATCGCAGAGGCCTCTTACAGGTACCAGCAGCAGGTGGATTCCCGGGAAAGGGTTCTGGTGGGAGTGAACAAGTATGTCACAGAAGAGGCTGAGAGCTGCCCAGTGCTGGAAATCGATGAGGAGCTGGAAAAGGGGCAATTGCAGCGCCTGCATAAGATAAAGGAGCAAAGGGACGGCAAGGCGGTGAAAAAGGCTTTGGATGACCTGCGCCGGGCCTGTGAAAAGGGCGAGAATGTCATGCCCTATTGTATCCAGGCGGTTAAGGATCTGGCCACAGAGCAGGAGATCTGCGATGTGTATCGGGAGGTTTATGGAGAGTATCAGGATCCCGGCTTGTTCTAGCCTCGAGGCTCAAGAGTTTCATGCTCGTCTTGGGCAATTTGTCTGTAAAGCATGTTCCCAGTTTTGACCCATTTAAGACTCGGAAATTCCAAATCTCAAAAAAATAAACTCCAAACAACTTCCAATTAACAAAGAAGCAAAATAAGAAAATAAAAGCAAGATAGGTGAAAGCAGGGGGAATATAATGAGCAAGAGGAAGATAAGGGTCTTGGTAGCCAAGCCTGGTCTGGACGGCCACGACCGTGGAGCCAGGGTCCTGGCTCGGAGTCTCAGGGATGCGGGCTATGAGGTGGTCTATACCGGGTGTCATCAAACACCTGAGCAGATTGTATCTGCAGCCTTGCAGGAGGATGTGGATGTTATTGGCCTTAGCTGTCTCTCAGGGGCGCATAAGCATCTGTTTCCCAAAGTGGTGGAGCTTTTGCGGGAAAATGACGCTGAGGACATTGTGGTTATAGGTGGAGGCATAATTCCTACCCAGGATTTTGATTACTTGTATCAGGCCGGGATCAAAGAGGTCTTTACTCCGGGCACTGCCTTGCAGGATATAGTGCAGTGGATCGAGAAAAATGTGCAGCCTGGAGAAAAGGTCTGATTCAGAAGCAAAAGACAGGAAACTCAGGATGGGCTGAAAGTGTAGTACTTGGTCTGGAAATAGCAATTTCAAGGTGGATGCAACATGGATGTGGTGCAAAAGGTCAGATCTGGAGATATACGCATAGTCTCTAGACTGATCAGGAATATCGAAGATAAGCAGCCCGGGGCCAAAGAGGCCATCAAGTCCCTGTATCCATACACAGGACAGGCCCATGTTATTGGACTGACCGGCCCCCCGGGTGCAGGCAAGAGCACTATCAGCGACAACTTGATTACTGCTTACCGGGAGCAGGGTAAAAGCGTGGGCGTACTTGCAGTGGATCCCACCAGCCCATTTACCGGCGGGGCCCTGCTGGGGGACCGGGTCAGGATGCAGAGACATGCTGAGGACAAAGGGGTCTTTATTCGCAGCCTGGCCACCAGGGGAGCCCTGGGTGGCCTCTGCGACGCTGTGGATGACGCCATCCATGTCCTGGATGCCATGGGCAAGGAGATCATCCTGGTGGAGACTGTGGGCATAGGCCAGTCTGAAGTGGATATCATGAATAATGCCCAGACAGTGGTCCTGGTGCTTACCCCTGGTCTAGGGGACGAGGTGCAGACCATAAAGGCCGGGGTGATGGAGGTGGCGGATATCTTCCTGGTGAATAAGGCTGATCAGCCAGGGGCAGCCAAGCTCCTGCAGGAGTTGACCAGGGCCCTGGACATGGCCCAGGAACTGCATGGGGTCTGGAAGCCGCCGGTGCTGGCCTTGAAGAACATCACCAAGCCTCAGCTTTTCCAGGAAAAGGTGCAGGAGCTGCGGGAGAAGATAGACGAGCACTACCAGCTCCTACTGCAGCAAAACATGCTGCAGGAGCGGGAAAAACGAAAATATCTGGTGCAGCTGCAAAACGCTTTGCGGGTGACCGTCCTGGATCCATTGCTGCAGAGCCTTTGGGAAAACGGGGAGCTGGATAGTATGTTGCTTAGGCTGGTGCAAAAAGAGATCGACCCCTACAGTCTGGCAGAGGAGCTGGCTGCCAGCTATTTGGCCGAACGAAAGAACCAAAAGCAGGAGGGTCAAAACAATTGAGGCTTAGCCGTTTGAATCTGCTGCCAGGATTGCATCCTTACTTGAACAGTGTTAAGCGTTTTAAATTATAATCTCATGAATTGGATGGAGTTCTTTCAGCCCTGTTTAGGCAAACAGGCTTTGTTTGTAGGCAACACAAGAAAAAAGGGGGTAGGTTGATGAGTATGCAGGAACTATACAAGGAAGTTATGGAGCTGAACCAGCTGCCTGATGATGAGCAGAAGGAAAAGGCAGCCAGCAAGTTCTTTGAAAAGCTGAACCATATGCAGTTTCCGGAATACTTCAACTGGGCCCAAGAGATCCTAGAAGACTTGCATGTCCGGGAAAGGGGGCAAAAGAAGGCCTTGCTCTGGGCTGACCTGGAAACAGGCCAGCAAAGGGATTTTACCTATGAGGAGTTCGCCGCCAAGGGCAACCAGTGCCTGAATCTGCTGCGCAAATTCGGTGTGGAGCAGGGCCAGAACATGTATATGATGAGCCCTATAATGCCAGAGACCTGGTTTTCCAGCTTTGCCTGCATCAAGGGTGGACTGATTTCCGTGCCCACAGCCACATCTATGACTGTCCGGGAGCTGGAGTTCAGATTCGAGACATATCCTCCGGATGTGATTGTGTCTGACGAGGCTTCTGCCCAGGTCATGGACGAGGCCTTGCAGAAGACTGGCTCCCAGCCCAAGGCCAAGCTGATCCTAGGCCAAAGGGAAGGCTGGACCAGCTTCAGCGAGAGTGAAAAGGAGGACAAGCAGGCAGAGGCAGCTCCTACAAAGAAGGACGATACCCTGTTTTGCTTTTTCACTTCTGGGACCACCGGCTTGCCCAAGCGTGTGGGCCATTCTGCGATTTCCTATCCTGTGGGCCATTTATCCTCTGCGGTTATGATCGGGATCAAGCCCCAGGATATTCATCACAACCTGAGCGCTCCTGGCTGGGCCAAATGGGCCTGGAGCAGCTTTTTTGCTCCCTTGAACGTGGGCGCTACAGGCTCCGGGATCTTCTTTAAGGCCTTGGATGGGAACAAGTACCTGAAGTGCCTGGAGGATTTGCAGGTAACCACCTTCTGTGCTCCGCCCACAGCCTGGAGGATGTTCATTGGCTTGGATCTTAGCCAGTTCAACTTCAGTTCCCTACGTCAGTCAGTGAGCGCAGGGGAGCCCTTGAATCCAGAGGCCATCCAGCAGTGGAAGAAATACACCGGCACTGAGATCAGGGACTTTTACGGCCAGACCGAGTCCACTGCCATGATAGGCAATCCCCCCTGGTATGCGGGCAAGATGAGGCCCGGATCCTTTGGCCGCCCCATTGAGATGTATGATGTGACTCTGGCTGACGACAGCGGCCAGGAGATCACCGGTCCTGAAGAAACTGGTCATATTGTGGTCAGGCTGGACAGGTGGCGGGCAGTGGGCCTGTTTACCGAGTACATCGGCAATCCAGAGAAGATGGCCCAGGTGTTTGTGGATAACTTCTATTATACTGGGGACCGGGCCTATTATGATCAGGACGGATATTGGTGGTTCGTGGGTCGGGCTGACGACGTGATCAAGTCCTCGGACTTTAGAGTGGGACCGTTTGAGGTGGAGAGCTCCCTGGTGGAGCACCCTGCAGTGGCTGAGGCTGCTGTGGTGGGCAGCCCGGATCCCAAGCGCTATCAGCTGGTCAAGGCCTACGTGATATTGAGCAAGGGTTACGAGCCTTCCAGGGAATTGGCCTTGGAGCTTTTCAAGCACACCATG
>JBNJDO010000049.1:0-15775 GCA_051744965.1 Thermodesulfobacteriota bacterium
TCCGGAAGCTTGTGGGGATTGATCTTGCCGCTAATGACCTTGGAGGAGAAATTGATCTCCATGTCTATGAATTCATCTCCAGGATCCACTCCTTGCAGGCTTGAAACCTCCTGCAGGCCCTTTCTGTAGCCCAGGGCCAGATAGTACAGGTTCAAGGATTCAATAAAGTCTGAAAATTCAGGGATGACGTCAATAGGGATGACCACATCTTCGTTGATCTTGAAGCCACTGGTGCGCCTGGTAATTGCGCTTAAGCGATGCCTGTCCTGCCAGAACCTTTCCGCCTCGCTTGCGTCCTTAGCCACGAAGACATCCACATTGTGATATCCTTCAGCTATATCCACGATGCGCTGGCGCACAGCCTCCAGGTCTTCAAGGTAGTCTGAGTCCAGTTGCAAGAGCAAAACAGAGATAGGTTCTCCCTCATATCTACTTGATTTCTTCTGATATTCTATGGCCTGTACATATTTGTTCCCGAACTCCTCCAGGGCGGACATCTTGACCCGGTCCCCGTGCCTGCGGATTTCGTCGCGCAAATAGACCAGTTCCTTGATGACCTGCATGGCGTTGTGCATGGTGTTGCCAAAGAATTCCAGGCACAGGGTTTTGGAGTGGCGCAGTTTGGGGTGCAGGGTGAAGCAGGCCTCTGTGATGACCCCATCCACTCCCTCTTTCTGGATTCCGGGCAGGCCACCCAGGTACTTATTGGCCACATCCTTGCCCAGGCCAGGGGCCCTGATTTGTTCGCCAGGGAGGTTCACGCTGCGCAGACGCTGGCCTTGTTGGTCCAGGACATCAAAGCAGACCGTCTCCCAGGGGTGGATCTTGTGCCCGGGATGCTCCCTGCGTTTGATCTCAATAATTTCAGCACTGGGCAGGACCATTTTATAGGAAAGCAGGTTGTCCAGTGTAGTGCCGTATTCAAAGGCAAATGGGCCGCCAGCATTTTCAGAGATGTTCCCTCCCAGGGAAGAGGCAGCCTTGGAGGCAGGATCCACGGTGAACAGCAGGTCCTTCTCCTCTGCAGCCCGGATGGCATCCAGGGTGATCACTCCGCTTTGGGCGCAGAGCAGCATCTGCTGAGAATCTATGCTCAGGATGGATTTCATGCGGCTCAGACTCAGAATCACGCACCGCCGCCTAGCCGGAATCGAGCCTCCGGTCAGGCCTGAACCCCCTCCCCTGGGCACGATGCAGAACTCCATCTCCCGGGCCAGTTGCACTATCTGCTGCACCTCCAGAGTGCTGGCTGGAGAAACCATGAGCATGGGCACTTCCAGGCGCAGGTCTGTGGCGTCTGTGGCGCATTCCACCAGAGCGTGGGGCTGGCTGACAATATGTTCCGCAGGCAAGATCTTTTGCATCCTTTGCAGGAGACTGTCTTTAAAATCCTGGTCAGCTAGAAATTCCTGCCAATATGCCTGCAGCCCCTGCTTGAGCCTAGTGAAAATCTCCTGGTGCAGGCCGCTTTGTTCCGCATCCAGCCTGGAGGAGACTGATCTGTAAATTTCCTGGGCAGGGATAAAAGGGTTGTAGCGAATCAGAAACAGCTCCGCAGCCAGGGCTGCTGCCAGTTCTTGCTCAGACTCCGGCCAGGAGGCTAACTCTTCTGCTGAAAGTCCCAGGACCCGGTGCACCAGGTCTTTGTTGGGAATAGAGATGTGGGGATGCTTTTGCCTCATTTTGCTGCACTGCCTTTACCCGGAGTTAAGTGGTTAAAAGAGGCATTCTAAACATCGAGTTACTGCCTGGCAAGCCTTTAGGGCAGGACATGGAACACCGACTCAATACATGGCCAGGGCAGTCCGGGCCCAGGCTGCCTGGCCCAGGGAGATACAGGCGTCGTTCGGCGGGCAGTATTTATGCAGCAGGGGATGCAGTCCGCGGTTTTGCAGGGCAGGCACAAGTTCTTGGAACAGGGTAAGATTCTGCATCACACCTCCGCTTAAGGCCACTGTTCCGATTTGGAGCTCTTGGCTAAGCCTAAGGGCTAGATCAGCCAGGCCCTGGGCCAGGCCCAGGTGAAAGCTGCGGCTGATTTGTCCTGCGGGCACTTTTTCTTGCCAATGGGCGTGGACCTGGGCAAAGAGCTCCAAGGTGTCCAGCTCAAAAACATTTTGTTTTTTTCTGAAACCGCAACTATAGGGCGTGGTTTGGCTGTAGTCCTGGATGCTTTCCAGGATGATGGCAGCCTGGCCCTCATACTGCACCCTTTTGCTTAGGCCAAGCAGGCCTGCAACAGCATCAAAGAGCCTGCCGCAGCTGCTGGTCAGCGGAGAGTTCAAGCCCTTATCCAGCATTCTAGCCACCACCTGGCTGGTCTGTTCCAGCTCTGGCAGCCAAGGCCATTTCCTTTGCACAGGTTCCTTTGCGTTTAAGGCATACAGGTAGCTTTGGGCCATACGCCAGGGCTCTGTAATTGCTGCTTCGCCTCCAGGCAGGGGCACTTGTTTCAGATGGCCCAGGCGGGTCTGCTGGCCTGTGGTATTGTCCACATACAAAAATTCTCCGCCCCACAGGGTCTGATCCAGGCCCAGGCCAGTGCCGTCCAGGGCCAGTCCCAGCACAGGCCCCTCATGCTGATTCTCTGCCAGGACCGCATGGACGTGAGCCAGATGGTGCTGCAGTCTAAATACCGGAAGCCTGTTTTGCTCCCGGGCATAAATAGAGCTCAAATAATCCGGATGCAGGTCAGCAACTAAGGCCTCAGGCCAGGTCTGCAGGATGTTTTGCAAATGGTCTATGCTCTGCTGGAAAAAGGCATAGGTCTCCTGGTTTTGCAGGTCTCCAATGTGCTGGGAGATAAAAGCTTGATCAGCCTTGGTCAGACAAATGCTGTTTTTGGATTCTGCACCCAGGGCCAGGACGCTGGGTCCTTTCTTGGCAAGGAATACAGGTGCAGGCACAAAACCCCTGGAGCGCCTGAACAGTATCGGAGAGCTTGTTGTTCCGGGCTGGGCCAGGACAGAGTCGTCGCAGCGAACCAGGATATCCCTGTTGTGCAGCAAAAAAGAGTCTGCAATGTGCCCCAGACAGGATCTGGCTTCCCTGTTGCCCAAGCAAAGGGGCTCCTTGCTTGGATTGCCCGAGGTCATGACCAAGGCAGCAGGGGTATCTTCAGCTAAAAGGCCTTGGTAGTGCAGAAGCAAAACATGATGCAAAGGGGTATAAGGCAGCATCAGGCCCAGGAGGTTAGTGTCCGGAGCCAGGTGATCCAGTTGGGAGAAGGCGGTGTTTTTGGGGGCTAGGACAATAGGCCTGCAAGGGTCCTGGAGCCAGTTCTGGCTTTGGGGGTTCAGATCAGCCAGGAGCCTGGCAGTTTGCAGATCAGGGACCATGATCGCCAAAGGCTTGGCCCAGCGGTTCTTGCGCCTCCTTAACTCCTGCACCAGCCCTGGATTCTGGGCATTGCAGGCCAGATGAAAGCCACCCAGGCCCTTGAGGGCCAGGATTTGGCCCTGGATGAGTTGCTTGGCTGCCTGGAGCAAGGCCTCGTCCCTTTGGGCTAAAACCTCTCCCTGGGAAGAGCAGAGCCAGCAATGGGGGCCACACTCCGGACAGGCGTTGGGCTGGGCATGGAATCTGCGGTCCAGGGGATCCTGATACTCTTGGCTGCAATTTGTACACATGGCAAAGCAGGCCATGGAAGTCTGGACCCGGTCATAGGGAATGGAGGCAGTGATGGTGAATCTGGGACCGCAATTGGTGCAGTTGGTAAAGGGGTATAGATATCGGCGGTTGCCTGGATCCTGGATTTCCTGGAGGCATTCAGGGCAGACAGATGTGTCCGGGCTGATCAATACTTGATGGCCTTGGCTGCTGGTGCTGGGCAGGATGTTGAATTCCCTGAGATCTCCTTGCCAGGGCTCCGGAGTCTTGTTCAGGTTGGTGATCTTTGCCAAAGGAGGCAAGTCCAGATTTAGACGCTGCCAGAACTTCTGCAGGCTGGAGTCTGGACCCTGGACCAGGATCTGCACTCCCTGCTCTGTATTGCGTACATATCCGGTCAGGCCCAGCTCCAGTGCGCTTTTATACACAAAGGGCCTAAACCCCACTCCCTGTACCCGGCCCTGGGCAGTTATCCTCCAGCTGGACATGACTTGAAGCCTTATGCCTCCCTGCCTTGCAGGGCTTTGACCTGCAGGCTTTTAAGCATCCTTCCAGATTCAGGGCCTAATTCCCTATATTGCATGGGCAAGTGTACTCGGAGTATCCTGTCCAGATCCCTGCCTGCATGCTCCTGTAGCTTGGGGCCATGGATGAGCTGCAGCAAAGTCATGAATTCCTTTATTAGTCCCTTTTTATGCAGGTTAAGCAGCATGTCCACCTTACGTCCAGGCGCTAGCCTATAATAGCCACAGGCAGCCAGATGCCAGGCAGCTGCCAGCTCTGCAGCCTGGATCTGCCTGGCGGGCAGCTTTAGTCTTTGACCTAGACTGCGCACCAGTTTGGGGCCCAGATAGTCGTGCAAGTAATGTCTGGGCCAATAGACAGGATTTGTCCTGGTCTTGCCCAGGTCGTGGGACATGGCTATCCAGACTAGTAGAGGGTTGCCTGCAGCAGAGTCCATTAACCCTGCCAGGTGCTGCAAAAGGCTTTGATCTTCATAGCCTGGGCCTGCAGGGATCTTTCTGGTCTGCTCCAGCTCAGGCAGCCAGGGTTCGAGATTTCCGGTTTTAGCCAGCAGGCGCAGGAAATTTCCCGGCCTGGGGGCAGAGCAGGCCAGCTGCAGCTCCTGTCCCAGGCGCTCTACAGCTGCCTGTCCCAGCAGTCCGGCCTTGGAGACATCTTGCATGGCCTGCAGGAGCTCTACATGGACCCGGAAATCCGGAAGCCTGGAGCTTAGCCTGGCAGCCCGGAAGGCGCGCACCGGATCCTGGAGGAAGTTCTGTTTTTGTACCGGCCGCAGCACCTTTTGTTGCAGATCCCTTTGAGCCAGATTGGTGCATATCAGCCTGCCCTGGCTGTCCTGGGCCAGGGAATTTATGGTCAGGTCCTTTTTCTGCAGTTCTATGTAGATATCCTGGCTGTCTGCCAGGGTGTATTGCGCTCCTTGGTACAGATAGACTTGATAAGGGCTGTGACCTATCTTTTTGGCTCCAGGATGGGTTTGCAGAAACTCTTCTTCGCAAGTGCCCAGGACCAAGTAGTCCAGGTCCTTGGGCTCCAGGCCCAGGAGCCTATCCCGGACTGCTCCTCCGAACTGGTAGATCTGCAAGGGTTTATCCTTTGTCTATTCAATGCAGAGCATGATTTTTTGCATTCAATTTGATGCAAGCAGTGGTGCATATGTACAGGATCAGAAGAAACTATTCCAGCTCCAGGCGCACCTCTGGGTCCAGCTCCTGGATTCTCTCCAGAATGGCCTGCGGGAAATCTGCTCGCTTTTGTCTTTTGTAGTCGTAGCCCACAATCTTAGCTGTTCCCAGGGCAGCTGCTTTTTCCAACTTGCGGCTGACTAAGAGGTACTCCTGCTCCAGCTCTGATCTGCGCAGGACCACTGTACGGCAGCCTATATCAATTGTGTCCGGAAAGGTTAAAGGTACCAGGTACTTGCAGCTGGTGGAGGCCAGGATGGGACCAATGCCGCTCGTTTCCACCTCCCGGCTGAGCTGGATTTCTTGCATGTACGCAATTCTTGCGGATTCGAAGTATCTAAAGAACCGGATATTGTTCACGTGCTGGAAAGCGTCCATGTCCCCCCAGAGCACAGGGAGTTCTATCTGGACGCTGAAATCCTGCAGGGAAAGTTTTGGGGACATCCTTTCCTCCTTTAGATTTGGAACCAGAAAAAAAAGACTATAACTTGAAGCAAAAGCTTGGCGCAAGCCAACAGCATGTTGAATTTTTTTGCTTTTGTGCGTATAAACCCTATTTGATAAGTTAGTAAATGGAGTTTTGGTGGCCTTGTTGCAAACCAAAAAGGAGAAAAAGCTATGAGTTACACCAACATCCTCTTAGAGGTCAAAGACCAGGTGGGAATCCTGACAGTGAATCGGCCCAAGGTGTTGAATGCCTTGAACCCAGAGACCTTGCAGGAGATAGAGCAAGCTCTGCAGGAAGTTCGGGGCTCAGAGGAGATCAGAGTTCTGATAGTGACTGGGGCAGGGGAAAAGGCTTTTGTGGCAGGTGCAGACATCTCTGAGTTTCCTAAAATGAATGCTTTGCAGGCCAGGCTGTTTGCCAAGCAGGGTCAGGATATCTTCGCTGCATTTGAGGATTTGCCTATACCTGTTATAGCTTGTGTGAACGGTTTCGCCCTGGGTGGTGGCCTGGAGCTGGCCATGAGCTGCGATTTTATCTATGCCTCTGATAAGGCGAAACTGGGGCAGCCAGAGATCAATCTAGGGGTTATCCCAGGCTTTGGAGGCACTCAGAGGCTGTCCAGGCTTATAGGCCCGGCTAAAGCCAAAGAGCTTTGCATGACTGGTGAGCAGATCACAGCCCAGGAGGCAAAAGGGCTGGGCCTGGTGGCAGAGGTTTTTCCTGCCCAGGAGCTCTGGGATCAGACCCTGGAGAAGGCCCAGGCCATAGCAGCCAAGGGACAGGTGGCACTGCGGGGCGTGAAGGAGGCTATTAACCAAGGCCTGCAGGCGGACCTGAATACTGCCTGCCTGCTGGAGGCCCAGACCTTTGCCGCCTGCTTTGCCAGCAGTGATGCCAAGGAGGGTGCCAGCGCCTTTCTGGAGAAGAGGAAGCCGGAGTTCAAGGGCAGCTTCAGCAACTAGGCCCTGGAATTGGCCAGGCCCAGAACAAGGTTCTTTTTCGGGCCTGGCCTTTTTTTGCCAGCTTGGACAGGAAACTCAAAAGCCAGGAGCTAAAAATGGATTTCCAGACTTTGACCCTTGAGGAGCCACAAAGCCAAGTGGCCAGAATAACCCTGAACCGGCCTGAGCAGTATAATGCCATAAACAGACAAGTAACCCAGGAGATGGTCCAGGTATTGCATGAATTGCGGCAAAGCTCGGAAATCAGAGTGTTGATCTTGACTGGGGCAGGCCATGCGTTTTGTGCAGGCGGGGATATCTCCTGGCTGACAGAGAGCCAGGATGTGCTGCACAAAAGGCAGATTGTGGACAGGGCAGCTGTGCTCATAAACAGCCTGGACGCCTTCCCTAAGCCGGTGGTCTGCGCCGTGAATGGAGTGGCTGCTGGTGCAGGCACTGCCCTGGTTCTGGCCTCGGATATTATTCTGGGCGCAAAAAACGCCAAGTTTGCGCCGAATTTTGTCCATATAGGCGCAGTTCCGGACAGCGGAGCATCCTGGTATTTGCTGCACAAGCTGGGCTACCATCTGGCTGCGGAGCTGTTGCTCACCGGTAATGCCCTGGATTCAGGCCAGGCCCATTCCCTGGGGATATTCAATCAGGTTCTGGAACCTGAGGAGCTGCAGCAAAAAGCCCTGGAGTTGGCCGGAAGGCTGGCTGCAGGCCCGCAGAGGGCGCAGTGCTCCATTAAGAGGCTGCTCAAGCTGGGCATGCAAAACAGCCTGGACTCCCAGTTGGAGACAGAGGCCTCCCTGCAGGTAGCGGCTTGGTCTGACCCTGACTTCCAGGAAGGAGTCCAGGCCTTTATGCAGAAACGAAAGCCTAATTTCAGCTAAGTCAGCTTTGTTGCATTGACATGGACTTTGGACTTTGTCTATGTATAATATCAGAAGTGCTGCATGCCTAAATCTGGGCAGCTGCCAGATGAACCTACAGGATAACTTCAAGGAGGTCCTTTTTTGTCCCAAATAACCTTGCTCTGGTTTTCCAGCCGGGACAAACCCTTCAGGGCCATTCACTTTAGAAAGGCTTGGGCCCAGGTTTTGCTAGTAGGTACCTGCCTGCTCTTTTTCCTTTGTTTAGGTTTTGGTCTTTTGCTCTGGAGCTATCAAGGCCAACTAAAGCAAAGCAAAGAAAAGAATGCTGAGCTGAAAATGGAGCTGGATAATACCAGGAGAGTGTTTGCTGAAAAGCTGGAACGCAGGGAGCAGAGACTGCAGTCCCTGCAGCAGGATGTACAAGATAAGGACTTGAAGTTGGAAGACCTGGAAGAGAAGCTTTTGCATTCCAGGCAGCAAATGCAGGAGCTTCGGGAGATGGAGCTCAAGATCAGGGATTATCTGGGACTGGAGCAGATGCCTCCTGTAGAAGGAGATGAACACTCCCACCAAGGGGGCTTTGGGTTAGGGCAGGGGCAAGAGCAGGAGTGGCCCAGGGATTTTTCCTTGAGCAATGAGCAGCCCCAAAAGAGTTCAGGGGTGGTTTCCTATTCCCTTTCTCTGCAAGACAGTATGCAGGAGGTCCTAAGGCATCTGGAAGACAGGCAGCAGGAACTGGACAGGATACCCTCTATATTGCCGGTGGACACAGATGAGTTCTGGATCTCCGGGGATTACGGCTGGCGCAAAAACCCTTATACCTCGGAGAAGGAGTTCCATTCCGCCCTGGATATTGCATCCGAATGGAAGACACCTATCATCGCTCCTGCAGCAGGCAAGGTCTCCAAGGTGGGCAAGAATCATATCTGGGGCAATTATCTGCGTGTAGACCATGGCAATGGCATGAGAACTGCCTATGGGCATTTGCAATCCATCAAGGTCCAGGAGGGAGAAGAGGTGCAAAGGCATGACGTCCTGGGGTTGATGGGCAGCTCAGGTCGCAGCACTGGAACACATTTGCACTACAAAGTGATCAAGGAAGATGAGCACGTGGATCCCAAGAAGTTCGTGTTGGATTGGAAGTCAGAAGCTCTAACCCTAAGGTATTGATTATGATCTCTGGTAGAAAAAAGAAGAAGAGGCTGCAAGAGGAGAAAGACATGGGCAGCGTACCCACTTTGATCGGCACGGATACAGTCTTTGAGGGAGCATTCAAGGGCAAGGACAGTATCTGTATCCAGGGGGAGTTCAAGGGCAGCCTGCAGAGCGAGGGCAATGTCTACATCAATCAGCAGGCCAGGGTGGAGGCTGAGATAGATGCCCAATATGTGGCAGTGCACGGCGAGGTCCATGGCAATATTGTGGCCCAAGAGGAACTGAACATAGGTCCTACAGGCAGGATCAGCGGGGATGTGCAGACCAAGTCCCTGACTGTGGCCACTGGAGGTTACCTGGATGGTTGTTGCAGGATGGATAGTTCTCATCAGGGCTTGAATCTGAAAAAGGAGGCTTTGCCCTTGGATGCTGAGCTGACAGAGGAGCAAAAAGCCCCGGTCCCTGAGGCCCACCCTGAGGATCTGCAGCAGAGCATGCAGGAATTCCTGCAGGAGGAAGGCTCCTTGGCAGAAGAGCAAGAATCGGATGATGTCCAGGCCAAGGCTGGATAGCCCTCCTGAATCACAGATCTATCTCTGGTATTTCTAGCCCGCATTTGCTGCTCAGCCATCTGGCCACCAGCCTGCGGTGGCAAAAGCTGTGTTTTCTTTCCCAGCAAAGCAAGGTCTGCTCCGGACCAAAGGTCTGGATCAGCTCCTGTAGGACCTGTTCCGGATCCAGAACATCCAAGACCTCCTTGTGATATTCAGCCTGGTATTCCTGCCAGTAGATTTTGCCCTGTTTGCTTTTCTGGATCAGTCTCCAGCTCGGGGCCAGCCTTTTGTAGACCCGGAAACTACAGGAGTGCTTGAACCAGGCGGGCTCGCTCCTGGCAATGCTAACCGGGCAGGGCACCTCCCAGGCCTTGGCAAAGCAGGAAGTACCCAACCGGATAACAGTAAGCTGGTGCATAAACAGGTGCAGGGTTGCTTTGGGAATTTTCCTATGCGCTGCAAGCCAGCCTGAAGCCCAAATAATAGACCCTGGAGCGGGGAGCAAAGAAGCTGCGAAAGGAGCATCTAAGGAAAACAGCCTCGTTGTACCAGCTGCCACCTCTGAAGACCCTGCGCTGGCCTCCGCTGCTGATCAGCGGGTTTTGCTTTTCGTGCAGGGAATAGGCATCCTTGCGATAGATATCCTGCACCCATTCCCAGACATTTCCGCTCATATCAAACAGCCCCAGAGAATTGGGCTCCTTAGTGCCCACAGGCTTGGTTCTGGCCTCGCTGTTGTCCTTGTACCAGGCCAGCCTGGGCAGGTCGCTGCCTCCTGCGTAAATTTCATTCTGGCCTCCGCTTCTGGCTGCATATTCCCATTCCGCCTCGGTAGGTAAACGGAAGGTGAATTTTTCCTGATTGGAGACACTTATTTTACGGATAAACTTGTGGCAGTCATCCCAGGAGACCATCTCCACTGGATAGCTATCTCCTTCCTGGAAAAAGGCTGGATTGTCGTACATGAGCTTTTTCCATTGGCCCTGGGTAACCTGGTATTTGCCCAGCCAGAAACCATCCAGGCAGACTTCGTGCACTGGTTTTTCATCCTCGTTGCAGTCCGTGGTCCAAGGGCCGCAGCCCATGTAGTAGCAGCCTCCTGGAACCCAGACAAATTGCATGCCTGTGACTGGCTCTGTCCATTCCTGGGCCTGGCCTTGATTGTTAGACATTTGGTCTTCTCCTTGACTTGGATTTTGTGAAAACTTCCTGTAGTAATGGCTTTTTTCAACTCTTGTTTTGTGATGTACGGCCTAAAGCTATGGGCAGGGAAAAAGCCAAAATGGGCCGCGTATTAGGACTATTTAACGGCTGATCGGTACAAGGTCAAGCCTGTGCAAACCAGCTTGAAGGGGGACTAGATGTCCGAGATTATTGATTTGACCCATGTCTGGCATAATCAGATGCCCAGCTTTCCTGGGGACCTGCAGCCTAGAATCCAGGAGCTGCAGGCCTCCCTGCAGGAGTATTGTTCAGTGCAGAGTATACATTGCAGCAACCATACAGGTACCCATCTGGACGCACCTAGGCATTTCCTGCCTGAGGGACCCAGCGTGGAGCAGCTGGATCCAGCCCTTCTGTGGGGTGGAGCCCATGTGCTGGATTTTACAGACAAGGGGCATGGGGATCTGATCAGTGCCAGGGATCTACAAGTCAGGCTGCCTGAAGCCAAGGAGGACATTTCTCGCCTGTTGCTGTATACAGGCTGGGACAGGCGCTTCAGTGGTCCAGAGTTCTACCAGGAGTTTCCTGCTTTGACCCTGGAAGCGGCTAGGTACTTGGCCGGGACCAATTTGAGGCTGCTGGGCATGGATACCCCTTCGCCCAGCCCGGTCAATGATCCACAGCAGATGATCCACAAAGTCTTGCTGCAGGCAGGGGTCTGGATATTGGAGAGTCTTACGAATCTGGGCCGGTTGCCAGGAAAAAGCTGTGAGCTCGTAGTAGCGCCTTTGCCTCTGCAAGGTGCAAGCGGGGCTCCCTGCAGGGTTTTGGCCAGGGTTTAGGCTGAGGCCCAAGGCAGAAAGAGACAGGGCTAGATTGTGGACTTTGCTTTAAGAAATTTGTATCTATTCAGCATCTACTGTGCCCGAATAAACTTATGGACAGATGAGGAGCCAGGACCCTGTGAATAGTTACAGAAATTTTTGATAAGAGATCCCGGCTACTTTAGCTGGCTCAACTCGACCTGCTTGCGGTAGACCATGCCCTGGAAAACCGCGCAAACCTCGCCTGCCTGGTCGTAGACATGCACTGTATAGCTGGCCAGCTTGGGGCCCATGGAGACTTCCTGGGCCTCAGCTCGCAATATGCCGCTATGGGCTGATTTGAGATAGGAGATATGGGCATTGATAGCCACTGCTGACCTGCCCCTGGAGTTGGAGGCCGCAGCAAACGCCAGATCCGCCAGAGTGAAGATTGCTCCGCCATGGACCATGTCCAGACCGTTTTTATGCTCGGGCCTGATTTCCATCTGGGCCTGGGCCTGGCCTTGGCTGGCCTCCAGGACCTTGATGCCCAGATGCCTGGCCAATTGATCATGGGTGTTGAAGAAGTCCTGCATGCTGGCAATCCTTTTTTGTGTCTTGCCCAGCTGTTGCCTTGGGCGCAGCAAGGGGTTGCCCTGCAGCAGCTGGTGCTTTACATATAGTATTTTCCCAGGCGCTGTAATAAGGAATCCTGCTGCAAAAATCTAGTCCTGATTGTGAAATTGGTCAATTGAAGCCTCAGTGGCAGCAGCTCAGGGCTGAAAAAGGAGGAGTATATGGCTGATCTGGTAGCGATCTATGGCAGTCCCAGGCGCAAGGGCAACACTTCCACATTGCTGAGTAAGGCAGTGCAGGGCGCAAGGGATCAGGGCCTTACAGTAGAGGAATTCTTGCTGCAGGAGCAAAAGATATCCCCCTGTCTGGAGCTATACCATTGTCAAAAGAACGGAGAATGCAGCATCAAGGACGATTTTCAGGGCCTGCGGGATGAGATCCTGCAGGCCAAGGGTCTAATCCTGGCTTCACCCATCTTCTTCTATTCAGTCACTGCCCAGACCAAGGCCTTTATGGACAGATTCCAGTCCCTGTGGGTCAAGAAGTACCTCCTGGATCAGGTGCAATTCGGCAATTGGGAGGTCAAGCGTTTGGGTCTGTTCATCTCAGCAGGGGCTACCAAAGGCAAAAAGCTTTTTGAAGGCACTTTGCTGAGCGTGAAGTACTTATTTGATGTCCTGGATATGCAGCTTTGGGATACCCTGTTGTATCGGGGTTTGGACAAGGCAGAGGATATACTCGAGCATCCGGATTATATGCAGCAGGCTTATGACAAGGGAGGGGAGCTGGCCCGGGTTCTGCAGCAGGGGTTTTTGTCCAGACAGGACAGTCAGTAAAAAAATGCATGGATATTATTGAGTCCAAGAACAGGAAACAGGAGATAACCAGGTGCAGACAAGGGTGGCAGTGATAGGCGGCGGTCTGGCAGGTAGCGAGGCAGCCTATAGGCTGGCCAGGGCAGGCCTGGAGGTGGATATTTTGGAGATGAAGCCCCAGAGCTTTTCTCCTGCCCACAAAAGCTCTGACCTGGGGGAGCTGGTCTGTTCCAACTCCTTGCGCTCCGAGGATATCTTAAGCGCAGTGGGGCTTTTGAAGCAAGAGATGCAAGAGGCAGGCAGCCTGATCATGGAAGCAGCTTATAAGACCCGGGTGCCTGCAGGCAAGGCCCTGGCTGTGGACCGGCATCGTTTCTCTGCAGATATCACCCAGCGTTTGGAGATGCTTTCTGGTGTGAATGTACTGCGCATAGAGGTCCAGGACCTGCAGGATCCAGGTTTGGCAGATTACAGCAAAGTAGTGGTGGCTGTAGGTCCCCTGCCTGGTCAGGCCTTAAGCCAGAGCCTGATCAGGTTTACCGGCGGAGAGGATCTTTATTTCTACGACGCGATTGCGCCTATTGTCAGCGCGGATTCCTTGAATTGGGAAAAGGTCTTTTGGGGATCCAGATATGATCCCCAAGGACAGGACTATTTGAATTGCCCCTTGAATGAGGAGGAATACCATGCCCTGCGCCAGGAGCTCTTGGCAGGGGCAAAGATAAAATTCAAGGAGTTCGAAGAGCTGGTCCATTTCGAGGGCTGCTTGCCTGTAGAGACCCTGGCGGAAAGGGGGGAGCAGACCCTGGCTTTTGGACCGATGAAGCCTGTGGGCCTGAAAGATCCCAGAACCGGGGCAAGGCCCTTTGCAGTGGTCCAATTAAGGGCGGAGAACCAGGAAAAGACCATGTTTAATCTGGTGGGTTTCCAGACCAAGCTTACCTATCCTGAACAGGAGAGGATATTCAGGATGATCCCCGGCCTGGAGCAGGCCAGGTTCGAGAGGCTGGGCAGCATGCACCGCAATACCTTTGTTAACGCCCCCAGGGTGTTGCATTTTCCAGAGTTGGAGCTTAAGAGCCTGCCAGGGGTGCATCTGGCTGGACAAATCACAGGTGTGGAGGGCTACGTGGAGTCAGCTGCCTGTGGGCTCTGGGTAGGGGCTAGTCTGGCAAGGAGGCTGCTTGAGGACAAGCCTTTACCCCCGCCTCCTGCAGAAACCGCCTTGGGCGGTCTTTTGCGGCATCTTTGCCTGCCGCGCAAGGATTTCCAGCCCATGAACGTCAATTTTGGCCTGCTGCCCCCTTTAGAGGGCAAGGTCAAGAAGCAAAAGCGCAAAGAGATGTATATGCAAAGGGCCAAGCAGGCCTGGCGGGAGTGGTTGACTGCTGTGGGCTGGCAGGCTGAACAGGAGTGATTATTCCTGCCCGAAGGCTTGGCTCAGCTTCAGGGCCAGAACAGCAGCCCCGAAGCCGTTGTCTATATTGACCACTGCGATTCCAGGGGCGCAGGTGTTCAGCATGCCCAATAGGGAGCTCAGCCCGGAAAAGCTGGCACCATAACCTACAGAGGTGGGGACGGCTATGGTGGGTTTGCCCAGCATCCCGCCCAGCACGCTGGGTAGGGCCCCTTCCATGCCTGCAACCACTATTAAAAGCCTGCTCTCTTCCAGTTGGAAAAGATGCGGGGTTATCCTGTGTAGGCCAGCCACTCCCACATCACAGATCAGGCCAGCCTGCAGCCCGTAAAATCTGGCAGTGCCCAGGGCCTCCAAGGCCACTGGCAAATCCGAGGCCCCGGCGGTGACTATGCATAATTGGCCTTGGTTTTGCCAGGGGGGCTCAAGGTCCAGCTCCCGACCCAGGACGAAAAGGCCGGGGTCGGGCCAGAATCTGCCCTGGGGAAATTCCTGTTCCAAAAACTGGCCCTGCTCAGGCTCCAGCTTGGTGACCAGCACCGGATCCTTGCCAGACCATAGCCCGGATACTGCTTGCTGCAGCTGCTCACGGCTTTTGCCCTTGGCATAGACCACTTCACCCAGGCCGGTGCGCTGCCTGCGCTGCAGATCCAAACAAACTCCCTGCAGTTCCTGATAGGGTGCAATTTTGATCTGTCTGGCAGCCTCCTGCACTGAGATTACACCATTTTTAAGCTCTTGTAGAATATCTTCCAGATTGGGCTGCATATTTTTGCCTTCTTCTCCAAGGATAAAGCCTTGGCTTTTATAGCCTGAAAGGTTGTACTCTTCAAGCCCTATATCCAGGGGGAGGGCAATTGGAGCTGATGGTCAATACTTGAAGGGTTACGCCAAATTGGAGACTTTCAGGGACAAGGCGTTGAAAAAGTGTCATCTTCCAGATACAACAGGAACATGAGCGCGAAAAACGTACTCTTTGTAGCTCAGCCCCACATGGTCAGTGATATCTTCGAGCCCCTCAAGAAGCAAGGCTATGAAGTAGGCCTAACCCAGGAGCTGCAAGGGGCTTTGGATTATATCCGCAAGTGGGCACCGCTGTGTGTGTTTTCCGCCCAAGCCTTGCCAGGCTATGAGGTGGAGGAACTCCTGGACTCCAGGCAGGCCCAGGAGGTGCCAGTGGTAGTCTTTGCTGAGCAGGGTGATGCCCAGCAGGCCAAAAGGATCATGGAGCAAGGGGCCAGGGATTACTGGCTTGCCCCTTTGCACTGGGAAAAAGTGCGCATTGTGCTGGAGTCCTTGCAGACCAAGAGCCAGTCTTCCGGTCCAGAAATATCCTCAGGTCCAGCTGCCAGGGAGATAGTGGGCCAGGACAGGAGTATGCAACAGGCCCTGGCCCTGGCCAGACAAGTGGCTGCCTCCAAGGCCACTGTTTTGATCAGGGGGGCCTCAGGCACTGGCAAGGAGCTTTTTGCCAGGTATATTCACGAGCAAAGCGATCGGGCCAGTGGCCCCTTTATAGCAGTCAACTGCGCTGCCCTGCCTGAGCACTTGCTGGAGTCCGAACTTTTCGGGCATGAAAAAGGGGCCTTTACTGGAGCAGTGCAGCGCAAGCCAGGCAAGTTCGAGCTAGCCCACAAGGGCAGCATGCTTTTAGATGAGATCTCAGAGATGGATTTTGCTTTGCAGGCCAAGCTGCTTCGGGTGCT